>VMSR01000307.1 GCA_013792075.1 Desulfobacula sp. | reverse complement strand
TGCAGATACCAATTCCTGGGCCAGCAAATAGGCAATCAGATCTTTTTCAACGGCAATGGAATCCGCACATTGAATCAGCCCTGCTTCCAATTCTTCTTTTGTAATCAATTGGTTTTTTACGGCCAACAGTCCGATCAGGGGACATTTTATATGATTTTTGTGCCCATTTGTCATGTGATCTCCCGGAAAATTCTCAAATAAAAACTGCCATCAGGCCGGCAAATAAAAATGAAGACTCAATCATAAATTCATACTGCCGGCGGGATAACAGACTGTCTTTTTTATGCAATCGTATCAATAAAAGCATGAAAAGGGGGACAAAGGCAAGCAAGAATGCATTATTATTGAACAAACCACCCCCATGGGCAATTAGGATGATACAAAAATCAAATACCAGAATATAGTGTATGAGACGTAAACTCAAGTGTTCTCCCAAAAGAATGGGAAGGGTCTCTTTTCCGGCTATCCGATCTCCCTGGATGGCCAGTACATCAAAAAAAGCGGTTCTGGCAAAAACCAGTCCCGTGGAAAAAACAAAGGTGGTCATGGTGATCAGGGGCCGGCCCGAGTTTACAATTGCCGGCAACAGACTGGTGACAATTCCCCAGGCAAATACGATGAGGATGGTTTTAGACCCGGACACATCCTTGATCCGGGTAATGGTCTTTTTCCCAAAAACAGGCGGAATCCGCTTCAGGTTATAAGACAGGCCCAGAAGGGTCATGGCCCCAAGAATACAAAAGGAAATCCATCCTGTGGTATAGGCAAGATAGATCCCGGCAGCCCCGGAAACAAGGGCAAGAACCCGTAAAAAACCCTGGTGGGCTTTATAAAAAGCCGCCCGGGCCGGATGGTGATAGGTGTCTGATTTAATGGTAATAATATTGTTCAAAATCTGCATGGACAACACATAAAACATGGCAATGGCGGAATGGACAAGGATCTGGGGAAACCCCTGGATCCTGGCACAAGCATAGGTCAAACCGCCTGCTCCCAAGGCCAGTAACAGATTTGTCTTGAGCAAAAAATCCCTGGTGCCGGCCAGCATTCCCAGGAGTGGGTGCTGTTTTTGCAGGGTTTGTGTTATTTTTTCACAGGTGTCATTGATAATCCAGTTGGGTGTGGATGCCCCGGCTGTGATGGCAATGGACTTTGCCGAATTCAAGGCCTTGTAATCAATTTCCCAAACATTTTCAATATGCATGGCATGGGTTCCTGTTTCCAGGGCAACCTGGACAAGGCGTTTGGTATTGCCCGACTGTTTTCCGCCCACCACAATGACGGCATCATTTTGCCGGGCCAGATGCCGTACTTCGGACTGTCGTTTTTCAGTGGAACCGCAGATGGTGTCAAAAATTTTATAATGGGGGGCGTTCTTTGTGCACCAGGCTTTAATCTGGTCATAGAATACGGTGTTCTGGGTGGTCTGGGCAACCACTACGGCATTTTCAAAAATCGGAAGGCAGCCCAGCTGTTCCATTGAAGTTGCGGTATACCCCTTTTGCCCGGCATAGCCCAAAAGCCCCACCACTTCCGGATGGTTTTTATCCCCGATAATGATGGTGGAATACCCTTTTTGGGCATATTTATTGATAATCACCTGCACCCGGACCACACGGGGACAGGTGGCATTCACAACAGTGAATCCCGCTTTTTTTAAGGCCGTCTCATCCTCGGGCGGAACCCCATGGGCCCGGATCAGAACAATGCCTTCTCCCCGGTCCGGGATGGTGTCTATTCTGAAAATTTTTTTGGTTTCCAGCATTTCCAGGACCTGGGGATTGTGAATAAGCGGCCCGTAGGTAAAGATGGGTTCTTCTGCCTGGTTGGATGCATCCAGAACCATGTCCACTGCCCGACGAACACCCATGCAAAAACCCGCAGTCTTTGCAATGGTAATTTTCATGGAAAATGGCTCAATAGGTCCACAAGGCGGTCAAATTCAGTTTTGGATTGGAAATTGATTTCAATTCTGCCCTTATCACCGCTTTTTTTAATCCTGACCTGACTTTTGATCCGTGTTGCAATCCGAGTGGATGCCTGCTCTAAAATTAGTTTTTCATCGGCCGATATTTTTTTAGCCAAATGGGCGGGTTCTTTTTTGGCTCGGTTGACCAATCGTTCGGTTTCCCTTACGGAAAGCCCCCTTGCCATCACCTGCTTGAAAAGGTAAAGCTGATTTTCCTGGGTCCCGCCCCCCAAGAGTGCCCGGGCATGGCCCATGGAAATTTTTTCAGCAATAAGGGTTTCCTTTATTTCCTGGGGCAAGCCCCTGAGGCGAAGGAGGTTGGCAATGGTGGACCGGTTTTTCCCAATCTTTTCAGCCACCTTTTCCTGGGTATATTTAAACTCGTCAATCAGTCTGAAATAGGCTTCAGCTTCTTCCAGAACATTGAGATTCTGACGCTGGATGTTCTCAATAATAGAGACTTCCAGGACCTGCTCATCGGTCAGGTCCTTTACCACCACCGGCACCCGGTCAAGCCCTGCAGAGGCTGCAGCCCTCAGACGGCGTTCTCCTGCAATGAGTTCATACCCGTCGTCCATGTGACGGACCAGCAACGGCTGCAGCACTCCCTGCTGGGCGATGGAATCCCGAAGGCGATCCAGTTCTTCCTGGCTGAATACCAGCCGGGGCTGATATCGGTTGGGCCTGATATCTCCAATGGGACAATAAAAAAAATCCGACCCGGCTTCCGGCGAACCCAGGTCTGGAATCAGCGCTGATATTCCCCGGCCCAGACCGGTGTGTTTCTTTTTCTTTTTCATCATCGTTTTAGAAACTCCCTGGTAAAGGCAACATAACTTTTTGATCCCAATGACTGCTTATCGTACAAAATAATCGGCAGACCATAACTGGGCGCTTCCCCCAGCTTTACATTCCGCGGTATTTTTGTTTTAAACACCATGTCCTTAAAATATTGTTTGGCATCCTCCACCACGTTCTGGGCCAGGTTGGTCCGTCGGTCAAACAGGGTCAATAGGATACCCTTAATTTTCAGTCCCGGATTATAGGAAGACTTCACCCGTTTGATGGTGTCCAACAATTGTCCCAATCCTTCCAGTGCAAAAAATTCGCTCTGCAGGGTAATCAATACAGAATCAGATGCCGTAAACGCATTCAGGGTCAGAAGACTTAAGGCCGGAGGACAATCAATGATGATAAATTCAAACCGGTCTCTTATGGGTGCCAGAAGCTGTTTCAGCTTTGCCTCCCGCAGATTTGCCGCCACCATTTCGATTTCAAACCCGATGAGGTCAATATTGGCCGGCACAATGAACAGCTTGGGCAGCATGGTGGGAAGGATAATCTCGTCAATTTCGGCCTCACCAATCAACCCGTGGTACAAGGAGGCTTCCAGGGAAGGCTTATCAATCCCCATGCCCGTGGTGGCGTTTGCCTGGGAATCACAGTCAACCAGCAGCACCTGTTTGCCCATTTTGGCAAGGATTGCCGCAAGATTGACTGCTGTCGTGGTCTTACCGACGCCCCCCTTCTGATTTGCAATACTGATAATCTGGGTCATAATGCTAATTTCCTTATCACACTTAAATCAATGAGGCAAACAGATACGACATAGATCTGCCATCCATGCCCGGCCGAACCAAGGGGCGCCCGTGGCCATAAAAAACCCGGTAAAGGCAGTGTTACACTTTTACCGGGCTTGGATTTGTCTGTATCAAACGAAACGCTTACATTTCAGATTCAGGATGAAATACATCCACATCCTTCAGGTCTTCCCCGAGATAGGTTCGCTCATTGGGACCGAGGATACCAAGGGAAAGGTTGAGCAAGGTCCAAATGTGGACGGTTTCCCATGCATGGTCATTGACCTCGGACATATCATGGACCTGGGCATGGCAATTGTGGCAAGGCGTGATACAATAGGGTGCCTTGGTGGCCAGAATCTGATTGGCCTTGGTCTGGCCGTAGGCCCGTCGCTGCTCGGTGAACCCGGACTGGAGATATCCGCCACCGCCGCCGCAGCAGAAATTGTTGGACCGGTTGGGGGTCATGTCAATGAAGTTTTCTTCCCCGACAATCGCCTTGACCACATATCTCATGTCTTCGGCAACCGGATCTCCCAGGGTCTTTCTGACCAGCTGGCAGGGATCCTGCAGTGTAAACTTGATCTGGCGTTCCTTGTTCCAGTCCGAGGAGGGTTTTAATTTGCCTTCTCTGATCCATTCGGCATACAATTGAATAATACTTTTGATCTCAAAGTTGTGGGGGATGTTGAATTTTTTCAGTCCTACCAGGACTGCAAAGAGTTCGTGCCCTCACTCGGTGTTGAGCCAGACTTTACAGCCCAGATCCTCCACCGCCTTTGCCTTGAGTCGAACAATTTTTTCCCAGTTTTCATTGTCTGCCGAGAACAGGCAGTAGTTTTCCGCGGCCCAGCCTTTGGTGCCATAGGTCCAGTCCGCACCGGCCAGATGCAAAATTTTCCACAAGGGGACCATTTCATCGGGCTCGGTAACCGGTTCCCTGGAATTCTGGTTCAAAAAATAATAGGCGCCTTTCCGGTTGACATCTGCCGTCATTTCAGCAAACTCGGGCTGTGATTCCTGGTATTCTTCCAGAACATCTCCGATAACAAATTCAAAGTCTTCTTCCGTGGCACCCATGGCAGAGCAGGTATCGTTTCTCAGGGCCATGTCACAGGAACTTGTGATGCCTTTGGGTTTGTCTTCCTTTGCCCAGGTTGCCCTGGCGTTGAAAACAAGCTGGGGTATATTGATCTGCATGGGGCATACATACATGCACCTGGTACACATGGAACACATCCATACCCAGTTTGAACTCAAGATTTCTTCATCCATACCCAAAGCTGCCATCCGAAGAAATTTCCTCGGGTCCATTCCGTCCAGGCCGGTTGCAGGACACCCGGATGCACATGCACCGCAGGTCAGGCAAGCATTCAAGTTTCCGCCCTCGGGCAGAAGCTTCATTACCTTATCTTTAAAGACGCTTTTTCTGGCGCCTCCAATTTTAATAGCCGTATCTCCCATGCTATTTTTCCCCCTATCTGTCTATACATTTAAAGTAATTTTACTTTATTTTACAGTGCCCTATCTCTGGAGCAATGTATTTTGTCTCTTATTATTAAACCCATGTCAATAAAAAATTTTCCAACCACCTAAATATTTGACATTTTATATTCGTGAGCTACTATTCTCTTGTCATGGAACTCCTCAGAAGAATAGAATCCCTTGCGTCCAAAGCAATGGTAAAAGATCAACATACCATTTTTAGGACCCTAAGATCAATAAAAAAGAAAACGCGGCCCCCGGGCAAAACCCCTGAAAACAATACAAAAGAATACCAGCACCTTTTAATGCAGGTCCAGAATTCCGTGGCCCAAAGAGAGCGCAGGCGCCAATGTCGTCCCACCAGCCTTAATTTTGATCCCAACCTGCCCATTATTGGGAAAAAAGAAGAGATCATCGATGCCATAAAAAAAAATAGCGTGGTCATCATTTCAGGGGCAACCGGGTCCGGGAAGACCACCCAGATTCCCAAATTCTGTCTGGAAGCCGGCAGGGGTATCCAGGGCATGATCGGCTGCACCCAGCCCAGGCGCATCGCCGCCATCAATGTGGCCAAACGCATTGCCTTTGAACTCAATGAATCTTTGGGAATGTCTGTGGGATATAAAATCCGGTTTGATGATAAAACCCCGGAAAATGCCTATATCAAACTGATGACCGACGGCATTCTTTTGGCGGAAACCCAGCAGGACCGCTTTTTAACCCTTTATGACACCCTCATCGTGGATGAGGCCCATGAAAGAAGTCTGAACATTGATTTTACCCTGGGGATTCTGCGGCAGCTGGTCCATCAGCGCAAGGACCTGAAACTGATCATCACCTCTGCCACCATTGACACACAAAAGTTTTCAGAGGCCTTTGACAAGGCCCCCATCATTGAAGTTTCCGGCAGGATGTATCCGGTTGAAACCATTTACATGCCGATTCTTTCCGGGGAGGACAAGGAAAAATCCGACACCGAAGACCAGGGGTATGTGGAGGCGGCTGTTGAAGCTGCCAACCGGTTGCTCACGCGCTCCCGGACAGGGGACATCCTTATCTTCATGCCCACAGAACAGGATATCGGAGAAACCCTTGAATTGATCCGGGGCAGAAACCATCCCGGTGTCATGGCTCTGCCCTTGTTTGCCAGGCTGTCCGCCAAAGAACAATCAAAAATATTTTCAACAGGACCCGGCCGAAAAATCATTGTTTCCACCAATGTGGCAGAGACGTCTCTCACCATTCCGGGTATCAAATATGTTGTGGATACAGGATTTGCACGTATCCCCAGCTATTCTCCCAGAACAAGGACCACGGCACTTCCGGTTCTCCCCATTTCCCAGAGTTCGGCCAACCAGCGCCAGGGCAGGTGCGGCAGGGTTGAAAACGGCGTCTGCATCCGGCTGTACGATGAAGCAGAATTTAACAACCGCCCCTTTTTCACCTCCCCTGAAATTTTGAGAAGCAACCTGGCAGAAGTCATTTTGCGGATGATATTCCTGAACCTGGGGGATGTGACAACCTTTCCTTTTATTGATCCCCCAGCTCAAAAGAGCATAAAGGATGGCTTTGATACCTTGCTGGAACTGGGCGCCATCCAGGAAAAAACAAAACAGCAGATCTCCCAGAAAAAACAATATTGCCTGACCCAAACCGGCCAGGTCATGGCCAAGATCCCCGTGGACCCCAAATTGTCCAGGATATTGATCGAGGCCCAAAAACAGGATTGTCTCAAAGAGGCCGTCATCATTGTTACCGCTCTTTCCATCGCCGATGTCCGCCAGCGACCGGCGGACAAGATCCAGGCAGCCGACCAGAAACACGGCCTGTTCAAGGATCCGTCCTCTGATTTCATAACCCTGCTCAATATCTGGAATGCCTACAGGACAGCAGAAAAAACCCTAAACTCCCGGGCAAAACTCAGGTCCTGGTGTGCAAACCATTTTCTCTCCTTCAAACGCCTCCACGAGTGGCAGGACATCCATCGCCAGATAAGCCGCATGCTCAAAGACCATGGATTCAAAAAGATCATGCACCCTGAAGATGTTCCCCTGGAGGCGCCCCAGGGCACCGGCCACCTCAGGTCAAAGGAATTCAACCTGGGCGGCCCTTTGTACATTGCCCTGCACAAGTCCCTGCTGGCCGGCTACCTTGCCGGGATTGCCCATAAAAAGGAAAAAAATAGTTTCATGGCTGCCAAGGGCCAGCAGGTCATGATTTTTCCGGGCTCAGGGCTCTTTGACAGGGCAGGCGACTGGATTGTGGCCTCTGAATTTGTCAAAACCAGCCAGCTCTTTGCCCGGGGGGTAGCCACCATAGATCCTGCCTGGTTGGAAGAGGTGGGAAAAGAATTGTGCACCCATACCTATTCAGACCCCCATTGGGAAAAAAAACGGGGAGAGGTGATGGCAAGCCAGCAGGTCTCCCTGTTCGGCCTGATCATTGTTGCCGACCGAAAAGTGGCCTATGGCCGGGTCCATCCCCAGGAGGCAGGAGAAATATTCATCCGGCACGCCCTGGTCCAGGGGGAAATCCATCCTCCCTTGAAGTTCATGGACCATAACCAGCAATTGATTGAACAATTGGAAGATCTGGAAAACAAAACCCGGAAAAAAGATATCCTGGCATCGGAAGAAGAGATCCATGCATTTTATCTGTCACGGCTGCCCAGACCTTTTTTTGATATCAGCACCTTTAAAAAATTTCTCAAAGACCGGAAGGATGACACTTTTTTGCGCATGACGCTTTCGGACCTTCAACGCTCCCGGGTAGATGACCGGGAACTTTCCCTGTTCCCGGATACCCTTGCCATGGAACAAGGCAATTTTGCCCTGGAATATGAATTTAACCCCGGGGCTGCCACGGACGGGGTCACCCTGAAGGTGCCGGCCGATTCGGCAGCCCTTGTGTCAAAACACAGTGTGGACAAGCTGGTGCCGGGATTGTTTGAAGAAAAAATTGCCGCCCTGATCAAAAATCTGCCCAAGCGCCACCGCATCCGCCTGGTGCCGGTCCAGGACACAGCCGCCCTCATTGCAAGCCAACTGCCCAAGGACGACAAACCCCTGTTCACCCTGCTGTCTTCTTTTATCCGGGAAAAATTTAATTTCACCATCCCGGCAAACCTTTGGTCCGAAGAAAACCTGCCCGACCACTTAAAGATGCGGATTTCCATCAGGGATGAAAACAACCGGGAGATCAAATCCATGCGGGATCTGTCCATCCTGGGCCAGTTCGCATCCCAGCGCCCCAACAAAAATGCGGCATTTGAACAGGCCTGCAAAACCCATGAACAAACAGGGATCAAAGACTGGTCCTTTCCCGACCTTGAGCCGTTTATTGGTATCACCGAGACGGACGGGTTTGTTCAGAAAATCTACCAGGGCCTGACCATTGACGCCAACGACCAAAGCCTGTCCCTGAGGTTGTTTAAATCCAGACAGGTCGCCCTGGAAAACCATGTCAAAGGAATCAGACACCTGTTTGAACTCACCTTTCCGGAAAATTTCAAAGCCCTGAAAAAAGATATCCGGACCGCCACAGGCTTAAAGCAGATTGCGCCCTATTTCAACGGAACTGTTCAATTCCAAAAACAGATCTTCCAGTCCATTGTAAAGGAATTGTTTGAAAAGGATCTGCGCACCAAAACCGATTTTCTGGCCCATGCAGATAAAATTTCCCCAACCCTATACACCCGAACCCAGGAAACCCTGAAAACCATCCTGGCTGTGGGCAGGGAATATGAGGCCTGTTTTTCCCTGATCCAGAAATTATCCCTTCAATACCAGAAAAACCCAGCCACCTTTGAAATGCTCACCCAATTGTTCCATGAGTTAAAAAACCTGGTGCCCCCCCATTTTCTGGAATTGTACACCCTGGACCGGGTGGAGCAGCTTGTCCGCTACCTTGCCTGCATCCGCATCCGAGCCCAGCGGGCCGTGGACAACCCCATCAAAGAAGGCAAAAAAAACCTGCTCATAACCCCCTTTGCCCGCAAGCTGGATACCCTTGTCTCTTCTCTGTCTGAAACCTCTTCCCGGGAAAGGGCCCATGCCGTGGAATCCTTTTACTGGCTGCTGGAAGAATATAAGATTTCCGTGTTTGCCCAGGAATTAAAAACCGATGGTAAAATATCTGCTAAAAAATTGGACAAAGAATTCAGTGCCATTTCAACCATGATTTAACCCGGATATTTCATGGGTTAGGGAACCCGGGTCCCTTTCAACCGCATACGGACCTGGGCTTCCAGATGCCCCGTCACAAGTGCAAGAGCCCGGCTTTCAGCCACAGGGCCTGAGTTGTTCCAGCCAGCGTTCAGGGCTTCCTTCTTTTTTTCCCTGAAAAGGGCCACGGAATCCACCAGGGACTTCCAGGCAAACAGCTTTTGAAGGATATGCCGTTCCTCGGGAGTCAGGGTTTCGGTGTCTATGGTTTCTCCAGTGCTGACAATGATAATCATTTAAATTGCCTGTCAATAAAAGTGAAGTTGCTTTAAAATTTTAAGATATAACAGATATGGCCCTTATCCGGAAGTTAAGATTTAAATTTGTCCCCTTGAAACCCGCACCCGGAATGCTTAAGGTTGAAGATAATTTTAATTTTGAGAATAAGGATGTCATTCGTGTTTACTGAAACCATCACATTCCCGGCCGCCTTTATTGCCGGACTGCTCTCTTTTCTCTCTCCCTGTGTTCTGCCCCTGATACCGGCCTATTTTTCCTTTATCACGGGTCTTTCCGTGGATGAGATGACCGCTGACACCAAGGGAATCCGTCAGAAGGTGATTCTGTCCACCCTGGCCTATGTGGCAGGGTTTTCCTCTATTTTCATCCTGTTCGGGGCATCCGCCTCCTTTCTCGGGGGCCTGGCGGCTCAATATTCCTGGGTAATCCGTTATCTGGGGGGCACAATTGTGCTGGTGTTCGGCCTCCATCTTCTGGGGCTGATCAATATCAAAGGTTTCCAGTTTGAAAAAAGGTTCCATGTCAAGAAAAAACCCGTGCATTTGCTGGGAACCTTTGTCATCGGCATGGCCTTTGGCGCCGGCTGGACCCCCTGCATCGGACCTCTTTTGGGCAGCATCCTCATTGTGGCCGGCAACCAGGAGACCATCCTCAAAGGCGTCTTTTTGCTGGCAGTCTATTCTGCAGGCCTTGCCCTTCCCTTTCTCCTGATCTCCTTCTTTATCAATTCCATGCTCGCCTTTTTGAAGCGGGCAACCCGATTGATCGGAATCATCAACAAGATCGCCGGCATCCTGCTCATCAGCATCGGGCTTTTGCTAATATTTGACAAGTTCAAGCTGCTGGCCGTCCTTTAGAAGAGATACCCTTTCCCATGCAAGAGCATCCCAGACTTTTTTTTGGTATTATCGGGATTACCACCTTCACCAAGCTTTTGATGAACATCGCCAGGAGAATGGTCTACCCCTTTGCCCCGGAATTTGCCCGGGGACTTTCCGTTGACCTGTCCGCCATCACATCCGTCATTGCCATGAACCAGGCCACGGCCATCCTGGGACCGGTGGGGGCATCCTTTGCCGACAGGTACGGGTATAAGCTGCTCATGCTCTGGGCCTTAGGGTTTTTGACCATCGGCACCTTTGCAGCCGGATTTATCCCTTTGTATTCGGTCCTGGTGATCTGCCTGTTTCTGGCAGGCTTGAGCAAAAGTATTTTTGACCCCAGCCTCCAGGCCTTTCTCGGCAGCTTTGTCCCCTTTGAAAACAGGGGCAAAATCATCGGCATCACCGAACTTGCCTGGGCAGGTTCCACCCTTGTGGGCATCCCCATGGCAGGCCTTCTCATCCAACGTTTTTCCTGGCAAACCCCTTTCTGGATAATGGGTCTGTTCTCGTTGATCTGCTTTGGCCTGATCTTAAAATTCATGCCCAAAGACCCTTTGAAAAGGAAAAACTCCCGGACAGCCCCGTCCCCCTTTTGGTCCAATTGGAAAACCATTGTCCGAAACCCACAGGTTCTGGGGATCCTCCTGTTTTCTTTTTTCATGTCCCTGGCCAGTGATAATTTATTTGTCATCTATGGCGCCTGGCTGGAGCAATCCTATGGCCTCTCCCTCACTGCCATAGGCTTCAGCACCATTTTAATCGGCATTGCAGAGCTGCTGGGAGAAGGGTTTACGGCTTTTTTTTCAGACCGGATCGGCCTGAAACGCAGCATCATCATCGGCACAGGACTTTGCACCATTGCCTATTTTCTTCTGCCGGCACTGGACATTGGCCTTTTCTTTGTACTGACCGGGCTGTTTCTGGTTTTTTTATCCTTTGAATTCACCATTGTCACGGCCATGAGCCTGACCACGGAATTGGTGCCGGAACTGCGGGCCTCCACCATGTCCGCCTTTTATGCCATCGGCGGCCTGGGCCGGGTGGCCGGTGCCTTTGCCGGCGGCATGCTCTGGTCCTCATCCGGACTTGCCGGCATCAGCCTGATCTCGGGCGGATGCACTTTCATGGCCTTGGTGTGCGCGCTTATCGGTTTTTCCCATTCTAAAAAGCGGGTTCAATAAAAGGGTTATCCCATAGACTCCTTTAAAAAAAACTTGCTGTGAATCACGGCCGCAACCAGGCAAAACGTGCAAACACCAAGGGTAAGACAAAAAATTGCTCCGGAATTGGGTAAAAGCTTTATCACAGGCAACAACAGGGCATAACACAACATTGTCGCTAGGGCATAGCTGATGGAAAAGTCTTTTAAGACAGGCGTTTCCATGTCTGAATCACAAATCCTCAATAATAGAATACCCGTCATAATGACACCGGTACTCTGTCCAAACAAGGCAATGGCCCTTTCGAATTTATAATCCTGAAACAAGTGCATGCCCAATACCATGATGATCAGATAAACCAGGCCCAGTCCCAGAACAAACATGACACTCATGGGGATCGCATATTTTAAAACTGCTTCCACCGGCAAACTGGCAATGGCTGCCACAATGGAAAAATCCACCAGCAATGAGGTGAATTTTGTCTTTATTTTTAAATCAATCAAAAAAGAAAGATTCAGCCGTTTGAACATCCAGTTTACAAACAGCATAATGGCAATGGCATAGGCCCATTCGGCGATATTTGAGAGAAGCGGTATATGGTGGGCCTTGAGAAATCCTACCAATACATAGGAGATGCCGCAAACCATAAAAATGATGGCCACATGAAATGCCAGGCTGTCAACCGAAGAGGAGTGGGTGGTTTCCCGGCAGGTCAGAACCTGTTTGTCAATCCGTGTCTGATACCCTTTTCTCATTTCTTCGGGCAAATCATCGGGATTGGTTAAATTCTTAATTTGATTCTTCCGGGCAGCAATGTTGATAAAAATCATTCCAAACACAATTCCGCAGACGAGCCCAACGGTTGCGGATGTGACGGCCACGCCCTGGGCAACCTCCCAATAGGGCAGATTTAATTTCTGCAGAATGTTTCCGATTAAGCCGGCTGTTCCATGTCCGCCAAAAAAACCCAGGGCCAGCTCCATTCCAAAGGCCGGATAAATCTGTAACTCCGGCATCCACCAGGAAAAAACGATTTTGGTGGCAAACCCCAGGGCAAAGAGCCCAAAGGCACATCCTGTCCCCAATAAAAACATGGGCACCACATGATTTTTTTTCTTGCCGGCAATGGGACCCTCCTGTACCCCCAGTCCCAATCCCAGGGGAACCGATGCAATAATGGGCAGAATCAATATCCCGGGGATCAGGGAAAAATCCCTTAGAAAGGATTCCGGGATGGGTAAGACTGCATGATTTTTCAACAGAATAGGGCCGAGTACAAGTCCGATAAAACCACCGATGACAGAGGCAGGCAAAAATAAATTCTGGAAAAATTTTATTCTTGCCCTCAAAAAAACACCCACCACCAAAAGTCCGCCGAGAATACTGATTTCCTGAACCAATTGCATAAAAAGCGCTGATGTCATGTGTCACCCTCCTGTGATTGCGTTGCCGGCTATGTCCCTATTATGCCCCCATTATGCTAGTGTTACCACACAATGGCCGACTCCTTTGCCATGTCAAATTTTTCAAGTATTTCTCTTGTGGGAATACCCTTTGTCGTATCAAATCCAATCCGCGTGTAAAAATCTGCTTTCATACCTGAAAAATTCATTTGTATCCCTTTGGGCTCTCCATCACGGGCAGGTTCCAGCATTCGCGGGGTCAGGGTGTCGTCCAATGCCCGAAAGCCGAACCTATAGTTTAACAGACGTTTTAGATAAAAAATCCGCCTGCCGGCACCCAACAGGTCATTGATTTTCCAGTCATAGCCGGCAACACAATTGAACAGATCGATCCATTCGGGCAGGGTGATCTGCCGGTCGGCAAACTGACAGAAACAGGCACTGTTTTCAATATTTCCCATTTCAACCGCAAACACCGCCACCTTTGCCTTGTTCTCATCGGTCATGGGTTCCAGGTCATAATCAAACCCAATCTCAGGGTAGTAACAGGCACCGGATTCAATAAAATGCATGATCGAAGACAGGTGGCAGGCCCCCCGGGGACTTAGGGCATAGGCCAGGGCTTTGCCGTGGCCGCCCCCTCTGGGATCGTGCATGGGGGCTTCAAGGCCTTTGCTGTGGGCTGTGTAATCAATTGACCGCTTTCCGATTTTTCTGGCGGCCGCCGCACTGCCAAGGCCCAGCAGTCTGCCAAGCCCACCTTTTTTCATGGCAATGGCCGGCAATACAATATCGATAACAGTTTCCATGTCTGCCCATTTAAGAGCGGTATTGTCCGTGTCCGTATCGGTCAGATCCCCTTTTGCATATGCTTCCATGGCCCAGGCAATGGTTGCGCCGGCTGAAATGGTATCAACGCCCAGATCATTGCAGACCCGGCCCGCCTTGCAGGCAGCCCCAAGGTCCATGGAGCCCAGAAGACTGCCAAAGGCGACAATGGTCTCGTACTCAGGACCCGATCCCTTGGAAAGGGCAAAGGGACCCTGGGGAATTTCAATAATTTTTTTACAGGCAATGGAACAATAGGCGCAGGAAGACCTCCCCTTAAAATACGTCTCGCTGAGGGTTGTTCCGGTAAGCGCTTCCGCCATTTCTTCCCAGAAGTTGGAGGTCCAGTTTTTGATGGGAACATTGCCGGCATATACATGACTTTCAAGACTTCCGGCCGTTCCAAATTCCCGAAGCACTTCAGGAATCATGCCTTTTGGGATTCTGGGGTTGATGTCGTTTCTCAGTTCTTCAAATTTTTCCGGATCAAACAGGGCCATCTTTTTTTCGGAGGCCCTTACCACGACTGCCTTGAGATTTTTGGACCCCATGACCGCCCCGAAACCGGTACGACCGAAGCTATGATGATTGTCATGCATGATATTGGCGTAACGAACCTGGTTTTCTCCGGCAGGACCAATGACAAGGGTTCTGTATTTCTTGTCAAACCGCTCTTTCAGGGCCCTTGTGACATCTTCTATGCCCTTTCCCCAATAGGCTGCTGCATCCATAAGACGGATATTATCGTCTTCAATGACAAGGAAAACAGGGGTCTTTGATTTGCCGACAATAACAATCCCGTCAAACCCGGCATATCGTAATTCCGGAGCAAAATATCCCCCGCAGGAGGAATCTGAAAACCCGTTGGTCAAAGGGGACCGCCCGGCCGCACAAAATCGGCTGGTACCGGACAATTTCAACCCGGCAAAGGGGCCGTTCATGAACATCAGCATGGATTCCGGAGACAGCGGTGCTGCGTTAAAATCCGCTGTTTCCCAGAATAGTTTGGCAGCCAGTCCGCTGCCGCCTATATAGTTTGCATAATATGCTGGGGGAAATTCCAGGATTTCAATAGAATGACTGGACAAGTCGATGCGAATGATTTTTCCGGTATTGGCGTTCACAATTTCCTCCGATATGGATCCTTTTTATTTTTTTGTCACAATCAAATCATCGTACCCGAGTTCATGCAGAATTTCAGGAAATCTTCTGAAGGTCGGCCTGACAACGGGCAGTAATTTCAGCATGGCGGTGATTTTCCCGCCCTGTTTTACCTTGCCCTTTGCCACGGCCGCGATGGGATTCTCAAACCCGTGCCAGAACCTGTGGGAATGGTCTGCCGATTGCTTGGACCACACATCTTCTTTTATGGGTGAGTCTCCCAGATAAAAGGTTCCGTAAAAACCGGGTTTTTCAGGTGTGTTTTTCAAATCAATGAGGATTTCACAATCCGGGTCCGTATAGATAAATTTAATGACAATACCGGCCTTGCCCATCTTGGGACCGATTTTTTCATCGGTGAGCACGCTGGTTAGAAACCGATCATAAATCTCGTATAAATGGGCACTGTCCCTGTAATATTCGCTCATGACATTCTCCCTAAAAAAAACATTATTTTCTCTGATCAAATCTCCGGCCAAAAATCATGCTGGCCATGGTGATTTTCAACATCTGAAGACTTCCGCCGGCCACCTGCCATGCCCGTGCATCCCTGAGCATTCTTTCCAAAGGATACTCTGTGCTGTACCCATATCCGCCCAAAATCTGCAGGGCTGTATCTGTGACCTCCTTTACCATTTCATTGGCATAGCATTTGCCCATGGAGGCCTCATAAATGGACGGCAGCCCCTTGCCTGCACCGGCAGCAGCACGGTAGACCAGTAGTCTTGCCGCATCAATTTTCATGGCCATGTCTGCAAAGGAAAACTGAATATTCTGGAACTCACACAGGGGCCTGTCAAACGCATTTCGCTCCATGGCATATTTTTTGGCTTCTTCAAAGGCACCAACGGCAATGCCAAGGCACATGGCAGCGTTTCCGCACCGTTCAATGTCAAAAGCCAGCATGAGATTTCCAAAATCACCCGGCTGGATCACCAGGTTTTCCTTGGGAATTTTCACATTGTCAAAATATAGCGCACAAGACGGCATGCCCCGCAGGCCTAAAAAGCGTTCCTGCTTTCCAAAGGTGAATCCCGGTGCATCTTTTTCAACAAGAACGGCGCCGATGCCTTTATATCCTTTTATCCCCTCAAACCGGGTGTAGACCAGATAATGGCTGGCAACACCGCCGCCGGTGATAAAGACCTTATTCCCGTTTAAAAGATAATGGTCTTTTTTCTCCTCAACATTGGTGGCAAGGCTTGTCAGGTCAGACCCGGCTTCAGCTTCGGTCATGCAGACCGACACGCTCAATTCCCCCTTGCACACACCGGGAATAATCGCTTCTTTCTGATGGTCGGTGCCAAAAAGGTTGATCACCCGGACAGGCCCCACATTGGATTCAAACACAGGGGCTGCAATCATGGGGGAAAATTTGGCCAGTTCCTCAATGGCCAGAATCGCTGTCAAAGAGTCCAGGCCCTCCCCCCCGTAATCCGATGAAAGGGTCATGCCCAAAAGTCCCATTCGCCCATATTTTTCCATGAGGGAATGGGGAAATTCCCCTGTTGTATCTATCTTTACGGCCAATTCCTTGAATCGTTCCCGTTTTCCCATGTCACGCAGGCTGTCAAGCAGCATGGTCTGCTCTCTGGATAATCCAAATTCCATTTCTATCTCCTTATAAACAGGGGTCAGATTAATTTTGCCAGGTCGTTAATATTCTCGAGGTTTTCAAGATCAAGAATTGAGGTGATGAGGCGTTCTTGTTTCCCATCGTCCATGTCTTCTTTCATATTTTTGGCAAAGCACTTTAATTTTAAAGTAATATCCCGGGCATCCATGGGATCCCTGGGATCGCCCTTGGGAATATCCACCTGTTTTGTTATCAGGCTTTTATTTTTAAACAAAATTTCAATACGACTGGATGTTTTATCCGGATAGGCCTTGTTGAGGGTCTCATCGGTTTGCACCGTAACTTTCTTGGAAAATTCAATCAACGCGTTATCTTTAAGCCGCGTTTCCGTCAGCTGGGAAGGGCCGAGTTCTCCGTCAACAAGACATGCCGCCACCACATAGGGAATGGAAAACTGAGCTGCGACAAAGGAGTCTCCTGCAATAAGGTGTTTCCCCACGGCCAGCTGGGCAAGCCCATAGGAAAACACTATGACGGATTCAATATCTGCAGGTGTAAATGCATTTTCCTGCCGGACGGCAAGGGCTGCCTGGGCCGCACCATGGGTGTGCCTGCAGGCGGTATAGGGTTTAAAATAGACATCCATGATCGAATAGGGCTGGCCAAGATTTTGGGTCAGGCGTTCCAGGGTCGGGTCTGCTGCCGTGGTGATTTTTGCAAACCCGCCGTTCAGTTCGGATCCTTCGATGATATAGGGTGCGCCTGTGACCTTGTTTTTGGCAAGCCCGGCTGCCATTAATCCTGCACTTGCCGCCTGTCCGCCCTGGACAATTTTAATGGTGAATCCGCCCATGAGATTTTCAGCCGTGGACACGGGCAGCAGAAAACCGGCATTCCCAAAGGCTGCGGTCATGGTCTTTCCATCAAACGCATAAAGCCTTCCGGCAGCAGCAGCCGCCCCAAAGGTTCCGCAGGTGCCGGTGGGAAGGAACCCGCCAAGGGTGTGCCAGGGGTGCATGGCAGCGGCCACCCTGTTGGCTGCTTCATAGCCGGCCACAATGGCCTCAATGATCTGTTTGCCCCCAAGGCCCGTGTCCTGTCCTATTGCCAGGGCAGCCGGTATGACCGCAACCCCGGGATGGTTGCCGCCGAAGCGAACCCCGTCCTGGGCCTCAATGGCCTCGGCTGTGGTGCCGTTGACAAATGCGGCATGGTGGATATCGGTTGCAAAACCACACCCGTGCACACTGGCCTTTCCCTGAACGCCCAATGACCGGATATAGGCGATGACATTCTGAACGGCTTCAAGTTTTAGGGATCCATGGACATTGGCCACATAGTCCAGGATGCAAAGCTTTGCCTTGTGGATGACCTCTTTGGGAAGATCCTCAAATCTTACGCCTGAACAAAATTGGGCCAGTTTTTCCGTATAGCCTGGTTTTTCTATATTATTCACACTTGCCTCCTAAACTGCAGACCCTTAAAATTAAGAAAGTTCTGTGTTTCATGACAATATTATACATACCCTTTTTTCTCGTAAATGGAGATCATGCCAAAGGGATCCAGAATTTCCCGGATCACCCGGAGCTCTTCTTCTGTCGGCACCAAAGTCTCATGCACGGTAGGGGAAATTTTAAGGTCCCAGGGGGTGTGGTCACAAATTTCTTCGATGGTGTTTCCCGGATGATAGGAATCAAGATAGGCCTGTTTTGTCCGGTCATCAAACCGCAACACCCCCTTGTTGGTGATCAGGGCATGGGGTCCTGTATTTTTCGGCATTCCCCACTTTTCCCTGGCACCGGGTCCGTCGATATATCCGGGGGTGGTGATAAAATCAACCCGGGCCGCCAGCCTTTTTCGATCGTGAAGGGCGATGATCAGGGTCTTTCTTGCAAGGGAGCCAATGGGGTTTGCCCCGCCCGAGCCCGGCAGCCGACTTTTGGGGGCATCATAGTCCCCGATCACCGTGGTATTGATGTTGCCGTATTGATCTACCTGGCTGCCGGATAAAAACCCCAGGTCCACATGGCCTGCCTGGAGAAACATGCCCATGATGTCCACAAGGCCCCCTATCATTGCCGCACCCGGATTCAGACAGGGATCTCCCACAGACAGGGCAGGCCGTTTGGGCTTTGCGTCAATGACACCGGATTCCTGCATCATGACCGCATTGGGGGCGTGCATGTGCTTGGCGATATTGGCCGACATGGTGGGAAACCCCGTGCCCACGATTACCAGATCATGGTCCTTTATTTCCCTTGCCCCGCAGCAGGCCATGAGCTCTGGTTTTATATATTTTTTTGTCTCATTCATTTGAACGACTCCTTTAAACCGGTTGTTGTGTATGAGTTGTTGCGTATGAAGGGGTTTTAATAGGCATAATTGACCGGAAAGCTGTAATCAAAATCCGCCTCAAGCTTTTTAAAGGCCGCATACCCGAACCGCTGGATATAATGCTGGATATATGCGGTCCGGTCTTCGATATCATAGACCCACTCTTTCAAAAATGCGTCCAGGCCCTGCTCTGTATTGGAGGCCTGCTGGTACAGGTAGCCGAATGCAAAATCCGTATCGTAAAACCCCGGCGTATACCCGGGATGGGATCCAAAGGGCTCTTGTACCACGGCCACCACCTTTGATGCGGCCACAATGGTCCTGGACGGATCTTTTCCGATCATATCCCGGCTGACAATTCTCTCGCAGGACACAATCACCTTTTTGGCTGCATTGGCGCCGTACATGCAGTCGCCGCCGATGCCCCACATCTGGGCATTTCCGAATTCATCTGCCTGCTGCACATGGATAATGGCAAGATCCGGATTCAGGGCCGGCACCAATATGGTTTTGCCGCCGTCAAAGGGGGAGTCAATGATCTTATACTTGTTGTCCCCCATGAAAGACGACACATTCAGCAAATCGCTGCCGGCCATATCTTTGACCGGGACAAAGGGCATTCCCATGGCCCCTGCCATAAGCATCATGGGCAAAGACAGGTTGGTATACTCTTCCACCTCTATCTTGTGGGGAATGCCCTTTTCAAGAGATCTTCGATAACACCGGCCCAATCCGTAAAGCCCCAGGGAAAGAAAGGTGGAAATAAACCGGCGGACGCAGCCGGCCCCGATCATCAGGTCAAAATCATCGGCCGCATTGCTCCTTGTAATGGTCAGGTCTGTTATTTTCTGGCGGATGATTTCATGGATGGCGGAAAAAGGCGTTCGACAGATATACCCGCCGATGAACAGAAAATCACCGCTGCTCACATGGGTTGAAATGGCCTCCTTCATGGACACAACCTTGCTCATAGTCACCTCTTATAAATTAAATTGGGTTCTTGCGATAATCTCATCCTGGGCAATATCGCTCAAATTGACAAAAATGGCCGAGTACCCGCTGATTCTTACAATCAGATCCCGGTATTGTTCAGGATGTTTTCTGGCATCCCAAAGGGTCTGGCTGTCCACCATATTAAACTGGACCTGGGCCCCGCCCTTTTGAAAATAGGTGTGAACCAGGGCTGAAAACAGCTCTGGATTCAAAATATTTCCCTGGAACCGCATATTCAGATTGGCACCATTAAAAATCTTGTCCAGGGGCAGTTTTGCCACGGAATTTAAGACCGCTGTGGGGCCGGAAAGGGTGACCCCGTTACTCGGGGTAATCCCGTTACCCAGGACATCGCCGGCATTTCGTCCGTCAGGTGTTGCGCCGGTAAATGCCCCCATGGTGATATGGAATCCAACGGAAAAGATCCCGGGCCAGAATTCGCCGTTCCGATAATTTTTGTGGCCGGCCAGAACATCGCACAAATGATCGGCCACCCGTATGGCCATGGCATCTGCTCCTTCATGGTCATTGCCGTATTTGGGGATTTGGTTCACCAGATAGGCCTGCTTGTCTTGTGCATCTGTCCAGTCTTCTGCCAACCAGACAAACATATCTTCCATGGTAAATTTTTTATCTTCAAAAACCGTTTTCTTGATGGCAAAAAGGCTGTCCGCCGTATTTGAAAACCCCATGAACTGGACCCCGGTTGAATTGTAAATGGCCCCGCCTTTTGTAAGATCCACGCCCTTGTCCATGGGGCCTGCAATCATGGCAGAGCAGAAGGGAGAGGGCAGAATATCGGCTATGGCCTGATCCAGGCAGGTAATGCCCCGAACCATTTGATGGACATAATGGGAGACCTGTCGGGCATAGGCCGCAAACACATGGTCAAAGGTGGTAAATTGCGCCGCCTCCCCTGTTTCAAGGCCTGAAACATATCCAAAGATATTGTCGATGCCATTGCTTAAGGCAAACTCCAGACACTTGACCGCATTGAACTGAACGGCAAAAGTCGACCCAAAGCTCTTGCCCTGGGCATTGGGTTCCAGGCACCCCACCACGCCGTAATCCCTTGCGTCTTCAAGGGTATGCCCGGCATTGACAAGGGTTTTTACGATGATTTCGTCATTGAACAGATGGAGCAACACCCCGTCCCTGCAATAGGTTATGGCTTTCCGGAAAAAAGGCTCCGGCGATTTTGGGCTTAGCCTTACGCTGAAGTTGGGCTGTACCGTCCGGATGTCGGCATAGGCCTCCAGGACGATATGGCTCAACGCATTGGTTCCGTCCGCTCCGTTTTCAAGCAGGCCGCCCACGGTCACATTCTGGGTGGTTTTTCCTTCCGTGCCTTCGCCCCCGGGTATATAAGCCTCTTCCAACACGTTCCAGATTTCATTGGTTTTCAGAAAAAGAAGGGATATCAGTTCTTTTGCCGTCTCCTTGGTCAGTTGCCCTGCTTTCATATCCGCCCCATAGAAGGGGTACAGAATCTGGTCGACCCGGCCAAGGGAGACCGAGTTTCCACCGGTTTCTATCTGGGACACCAGATGGATAAAATACAGGGACTGAACCGCCTCATGAAAGGTTTTGGCAGGATGACGCGGTACGTTTCTGCAGACGCTTGCTATCTCCGCCAATTCCCTGGAGCGCTCCTTGTTTTTTTCCCTGGCCGCCATCTGGTCTGCAAGATCTGCATACCGGTCTGCAAACCCGATGGTTGCCTCTAATGATCGGATGACAGCCTGGTAAAACAGGCCTTTTTCACCTGCCTTGTCCGCGGGGGAAAGCCGGTCCAGTTTTTCCCAGGCCTCCCGAATGATGCCGGTAAGGCCTTTGGACAAGACCTTTTTATGGTCCATTGTAAAATGGCCGATGCCATAGGTGATCTCCAGCATGAACGTAAATATATACTTGTCCATATCCGCTTCCACATCCGAGTCCAGCCTTTGTTCGAAACTTTCTTCAACGGTTTTGCCTTTCCAGAACGGCAGTATCTCCTGCTTGAGTTCTTCTTTTTCGTCTTTTGTGATCAGGGCCCGCTGCACCTGGCGCCGGTCAAAGTTATCCACATCCCCTTCAATCCATCTTGTCTTGTTTTCAGGAAAAAGGGGGGCACCTTTCAGCTTGCTGGTCCTGCATCCGACAATGCGTTCGTCCTCCCGGATGGTGACGCTGATCTGGTTTAATATCGCTTCCAGGGCCAGACTCATCCGTGTCAGCGGATGCGTGTCCCAGTTTTGCTTCATTGAACGGGTGATGTACCTGGCCCGCTCCACGCAGACCTGTTGGGGTGCATCCAAAATTCTTTGACGGATCCGGTTGACCCTTGTATCTTTGTCTTTTTGTGCGCTTTTGTCTGTATCGGATGAAGAGGGTTTCATGGTGTTCCCTTTCATTGGCCCTGCCGTTTATGGGAGGACGGATTAAAAATCATCTGGCATGGAAACCTATAAATTTATGCCGGGTTTATTTTATGTTCATGTGATTGAGCAAAATATAATCCCGGACAGGCGTGGGCAGAATCTTGTTCAAGAACAAAAAAAAGCTGCTCATAAAATCCACCTGGTTGTGAAATTTCGGATTTTCGGTTTTTAAAACCGCAAAAATTTTTTTGGCAGCCGCCATGGGGGTGGTGGCATCTTTTATCAATTCATTATCCCTGTCAATGAATCGTTTGGCCCGATCCCGGTATGGCGAACCTTGGGGCGGCAGATGGTGAATTTTTGAGGCAAATTTGGTAGACACCTGGGCCGGTTCGATAATGGCCATCTTAATACCAAAGGGCTTTACTTCGTATCGTATGGCCTGGACCATGCCCTCAATGGCATATTTGGTGGCCGTATAAATAGATTCAAAGGGAAAGGGTATCCGTCCCACAAGGGAAGACATGGCAACAAGCTTGCCCTGCCTTTTTTCACGCATGGCCGGCAAAAATGCCTGGAACACAGCCGCGGTTCCCAGGATATTGATCTCAATGCATTTAAAGGCGCTTTCAAGATCGGTTTCCTCAAAGGGCCCGAAAAATCCAATGCCAATATTGGAGAGAACCGTATCCACACGTCCGTATTTTTCAAGAACCCTGTCCCTGAACCCCAATATTTTTTTTCTGTCCAAAATGTTCAGGGGTTCCAGAAGATGGTCCCCGCCAATGGCATCCAGCTCCTTTTTCAAGTCCAGAAGATCTTGTTCATTCATGTCAAACCCGGCAATAGTGTCCCCTGACTGGGCCAGCAGCTTTGCCACCTCCCTGCCCATTCCCTGTGCCAACCCTGTGATGACGACGACCTGATTCATCCTGCCTCCTTTGTCCGGTGTTAAAAACCCCGGGGGTTATGTTTACACACGTGCGCTGCGATAAATTTCTCCCAACTGCTTCATTGATTCATAAAAATCCGGATATGTCAGTTTAAACCCGGTCTGTTTGAGTTTGCTGTTATCGACCACATAATCCTGGTAGAGATATCTGACAGCCTCATACTCCAGTTCGGGAATTGTTCCTTTAACGCCTGAAACCATGCCGTCTATCCTTGCCATCAGTTTCACCAGAGACAATGGAAGCCTGATTTTGGGAGGTCTTGAACCGAATGTTTCGGCCGCAAGTTTCAAGGCATCCCCAAGGGTCGGATAGGTATCCTCACTAATATTAAAGACCTCTCCTGTGAGATCTTCTTTTTCCGACAAATAATACAAGGCTGCTGCAACATCTTCGGCCCGGATATTGGACAAAAGCTGTCTGCCGTTTCCGGGAATGGCTGCAATGGAGCTGGGACGGGAAAACACCTTGCCAGCACCGTCCGTGCACCTTGGCCCGTATACCGTGCACGGACGGACGATGATGGCGGCAAGGCCCTGTTCCATTCTTTTGAACAGCACATCCTCACCATCCCGTTTGCTTCTGCCGTAATCATTTTCAGGATGCCGGATATCTTTTTCCGTATAGGGAGTCCCGTTATAGTATCCATATACGCTGGTGGAAGTCACATGGATAAATTTTTTGACCTTGTTCTCCAATGCCAGCCGGGTAATCGCTTCCACCCCTTTGACATTGACGGGGTATAGTTTTTCATAGGGGGTTGAAAAATTACAAATGGCGCCCAAATGGAACACCCGGTCCACATTCCCCTCAAACAACGGCAAAAGGGTGGAAGGATTTGACAAATCCGCACCCACATAGGCCACCCCCAAACGCTCAAAAAAAGAGGTGTCCTGCCGGGGCCGGGCTGTCGCCCTGACCTTAACCCCTTTTTTTGTAAGACACTCAACCACATGACTGCCAAGAAACCCTGCTGCGCCCGTAACAAGGGAGATGCCTGAATATGTCATTCGCTTGCCTCTTTATCCATTTCATTCATTGTATCCATGGGAATGGTCTCAACCAGTTTTTTGCGGGTCGATTTGAGCCAGGTCAGAAACATGCTATTCATTTCAATACCCAGCTCAGCCACCTGATTGACAAATATGTCCTTTGACTGCCATCTTTTCTTGTTCTGCTGACGATGATGCAATTGATCTTCATAGGCGGCGATCTGCTCATCAATAAGCCCTATGGCAATTTTAGTATCCCCGAATCCGAAAAACACAAACCGCATTAAAAATGGATCCCTCAACAACATGCTTTTTTCCGGGGATTGTTCCAGCCAGGTAAGAAACTCTTGTTTGCCTTTTGGGGTCACTGAATATAATTTTTTAGGCGGCCCTTTCTGGCCATTCTGAACCGCTTCGCCCATGGAAACCAGGCCTTCCTGTTCCAGCTTTTTAAGGTTCGGATAGATCTGGCCAAAATTAATGGACCACATGTGGCCAAAATTTTTCTCAATATGTTCTTTGATGCGATAGCCGTGCATATCTTCATAGTGCAGCAGGCCGAGGATTGAATACTTTAATGACATAATGTTTTCCTGATACGCGGCAAATTGTTATGTGTATAATATATATTCTTTATATATAGAAAGTATATATTAAAGAAAAATATCAGTGTCAAGGGGTATTATACATTTTTAATGGTTAAGTGGTCGCCAGATACCGGGGGTGTCCGTGTAATCGCATGTAGATTTTTAATACAAAACCTTATACCCGTTCCGGTCGGATTGCCTTTCTGTCGCTGGATAGGCCAGGTGACAGGCTCTATGCCGGACTGCACTTGTGGCGGAAAAACTCGCTGCGCTCAAACAATTCCCGCCACTTAACGTTAGGTCCACCAGAGCCTGTAACAACCTGTCCTAAAATGCTCCGCCAAGGCAATCCAACCGGAACTAGTTGCCATGTGCTCAACTCCGCAATTCGATTTATGATATTTGTAAGCTGGGAATCCATGTTGGAAAAGATTATCGACCCGCCAGAGCAGGCAAGTTGACCAGGCCGGAACGGGTTATGGTGACCTTTTCTTTGACAGCAGATTAAAATTTATATGGGCAAGGCGTTATGAAGCCTGTTTACCGAGAGTTGCTGCCCATATTCCAGGGCAATCGCATGTAGAAATTGAATCAATACCACAACCTCGGCATCGGCAGGGCAAGGAGCATTCCGCTGCTTCAGCTCTTCTCCCCACTGCTGCCTAAGCTATATAGAACTTGTAACTCGGCAGGCAATATCAGATTTTTAAAATTTCAAAATCGAATGATTTTATATTAATAAGTGGACTTTTAACCTTAAACATCTGCGGCTTGTCCATGTCTATGCCCAGGGTAAGGGAAAGGGCCAGACAAATACGACCACAGTCAGGTTAGAACGGATTTACCTGATTGCTGCCGCTGTTTCCAGAAAACGCACCCTTAGCCTGGGACGATTGGTATGTGACCCTGACTTTGCCTTGCCATGTAGAGACAGCCGTCATGTGGTAGCCATAGCCGCCAAGGCAGGACGGTATATCATAAACGATATCAATGGTCGGGCTGGGTATTTTCTTGCTGTATCCATAAGCTTTTAGGACGCTCTTCATGCAGTCGAATCCTGAATCGGCATCCGCCCTTGGCACCGTGAGCACGAAGAACATTACAGCAGAGGCAAAAAGAATACCGGACAAAAAACAAAAGATACCGTAAGCACGTTTCTTTTCTCTCATCATTTCCTCCAGTTAAGGGGATTAACAACCACACATTAAACAGCAATTAACCTTATTGGACATTAGCATTCCTTTTTTAGAAATTTCAACAGGAAACTTTATACATTGATAGAACTCCCTTTCCAGCCATTGTCAAAGGCCACTCAATATACAAACATGATTTTATCCTGGGGTATTGTTCTTAAATTCAGTCCATGTCTCCCATTCAATTTTACAAGATTTCATAACCTCGTTGCTGAATTGGAAATAAAAGGGCTATGGGTTCCATGGGGGCTAGGCCAGGGGTGGGTAAGGGGGTGGAATGGCGTATCTGGACGTGGCGTCAGGACGACAAAGGCCGCGGCCAGATCCGCTTCTTTGGTCCTCACGGACGAGGACCAAAGATTTAATGGAATCCCCCTTGCCCACCCCTGGCCGGGTTGCAGGTATCATGAACAACTATACCTCTATAAATTACATGCGTTGGCCCTGGACGCAAACAGGTTATTCATTGACAGAGCCTTGCGTTTGGATTACGGTTTTCTATTTTTAAACAGGAAAAATAGAAACGAATAATCCAAACTATTTATGGGGGCGTCATGAGTGAACTGTTGAGAACCGTATTTTTCAAAAAACACCAGGACCTTTCTGCCAGCATTGTTGAATTCGGCGGATGGGAAATGCCCATTCAATATCCGGCCGGTATCATGACAGAACATATGGCCTGCCGCCAAAAGGCAGGGATTTTTGATGTATCCCACATGGGCCGGCTCTATTTTAAAGGAGCTGATACCCTCCCTTTTTTACAGCATGTACTGACCAACAACGCGGCTGCCCTTGAAATTTTTGAAAGTCAGTATACCCTGATCCAGAATGAACAGGGCTATGCCATTGATGACGCCTATTTGTACCGGTTTAAAGCAGATGAATATCTGCTGGTGGTCAATGCGTCCAACCGGGAAAAGGATCTGGCCCATTTCAAACGCCACCTGAAAAATTTTCCAAAAGTTGAGCTGCAGGACAAAACCTTTGAAACCGCCATGATTTCCCTCCAGGGGCCGGCCTCAAAAGTCATAATGGAAAAGATCATCACCCAGGGCCATCTGCCGGAACCCGCCAGAAACAACTTAAGCTGTGTTCACATCGGCAAGGCTCCGGTGGATCTGGCCCGGACAGGGTATACCGGAGAACCCCTGGGATTTGAGCTCTTTGTTGAAAACAGCCATGCCCTTGGGATCTGGGAAACGCTTTTGGAAAAAGGAGCCGCCCCCATCGGCCTTGGTGCCAGGGATACCCTGCGCCTGGAAGCAGGGCTCCCCTTGTACGGACATGAACTGGGCACAGACCATGACGGCAATGAAATCCCCATTTTTGCCTCCAAGCTGTCAAAATTTGCCGTTTCCTTTTCTTCCCTGAAAGGCGAGTTTATTGGAAAACAAGCCCTTTATGCCCAGCACCTGGCCTTAAAATCCATTGTGGACAGGCAATTTGACAATATTGCCGCCCTGCCCCGGATGGTCACATCCCTTGCCGTGACAGGCAAGGGCATTGCCAGGGAAGGGTATCGGGTTTTTTCCAAAGACCTGCCGGTGGGGTATGTCACTTCCGGCACCATGGTGCCTTTTCAGGAAGCCCTTGGCAGTGGTCTTGACGCTTGTTTTGAAGAAGCGCCCAACCGCAGGGCCGTGGCCATGGCCCTCATTGACAGCCGCCTGACCCAGGGAGATATTCTTGAAATCGAAATTCGGAAAAAACGCTGCACCGCCATCGTGGTTCCCTATCACATGAGTTCCGAGGCCCCTCCCTTTGTCCGGTCCATTCCCCATGACCGGCTGGGACTGGAAAGTTTGCCCCCCCAAAAAGAGGAGATCAAAAACCAGGCAAAGGCATTGGTGAAAAAGGCCCTTTCCAACCACGCCTGGCGCCAGAACCAGTGCATAAACCTGATTCCTTCCGAGATGAGCCAGTCCTGGCTTTCCCGTTTGTTGTCCATCAGTGATCCTGTCAACCGGTATGCCGAGCATAAGGAAATCAAGGCCTTTTCCGGAGAGGATGTGTTTTATTACCAGGGAACCGCCTTTATAGAAGCGGTTGAACAGCGCTTGAACCGGGAATTCCAACGCTTTCTGGGATGCGCGGCCGTTGAATCCCGGGTCATTTCAGGCCAGATGGCCAACACCGCATGCTTCAGTGCCCTGGTGGACTTTTTAAACCGGGCCGACCGGAAGAGCGAACAGCGAAGGATTGCCAAGGTCATGAACAACCATATCATTCGGGGAGGACATTTAAGTGCCCAGCCCATGGGGGCCTTACGGGATTTTGTGGCCAGGGACCCGAAAACGGAAAAACCTTCGGTGGTGAATTTCCCGGTTTTAAAGGACAATCCCTATAAAATAGACATCGCTGCCTGTGAACAGCTTATTAAACGCCACCAGCCCGAGCTTGCGATCCTGGGCAAAAGCATGATCCTCCACAGGGAGCCCGTGGCCCAGATCCGGCAATTGATCGATGCCCATGCCCCCTCCTGTGTGATCATATACGACATGGCCCATGTACTGGGACTTTACGGCCCCCATTTCCAGGAACCGTTAAAGGAAGGCGCCCACATTGTCACCGGCTCCACCCACAAGACATTTTTCGGCACCCAGCGGGGGGTGATCGCCTCAAATTTTTTACCGGATGATCCCCAATATGACCTGTGGGAAGCCATAAAACGGCGGACCTTCCCGGGCAGCGTCAGCAACCATCACCTGGGCACCATGACCGGGCTGTTGTTTGCGGCCTATGAGATGAACCAGTTTAAGGACGCCTACCAGCAACAGGTCATCTCCAATGCCAAGGCCTTTGCCATGGCCCTGAAGGATGAAGGCCTGGATGTGGCGGGAGATCCCGACATCTCCTATACCGAAACCCACCAGGTCATCCTCAATGTGGGGTATGGGAAAGGGGCCCAAATTGCCAAAAACCTGGAAGCAAACAACATCATTGTCAACTACCAGGCAACCCCAAAGGAAGAGGGATTTACCGCTTCGGGCGCCCTTCGCATGGGGGTTTCTGAAATGACACGGTTCGGCATGAAAGAAGCGGATTTCAAGGCCCTTGCCGCCCTCATGGCAGACCTGATTCACAAACAAATGGGTGTTAAAGATGCGGTGACCGGTTTCAGGGCAAGCTTCCTGGAAATGCAGTATTGCTTTAAACCGGAAGATCTGGACATGGTATCGGCATCTGTGTTTGACGGGTTCAAATCGTAATTCTTTCTTAACGGAGCTATTTTTTGAAGAAAAAAAATAAAATCTCAGCTTTTTTCAATGGAAAAATCAACTGGGCTGTCAATAAAATCAATTTTGTAAAAATTGCCGGGGCCATTGCCGCCTCCAAGGCCGGAAAAGAACTGAACCCCCATTTTTCCGGTCTTCCGGAAAGCTGGGCAAATGCCGGCAAAATAAGTGCTTTGGCCGTTGAACTCACCATGGCCCAATTAAAAAAAGAGGGAAAAGATCCGGACAGGCACGAGATAGAAACACTGGTTGAAGAGATTGAAATCAAGTATGACCGGGCAACCCATATAGATGCGGCAACCACCCTGACCCTTTTGTTCAACCAGGTTTTTGACCAGCAAAACAAAACCCTGCCCTTTACTTCCCTGGATGGCCGAGATCTTGCCCACATAAGCGAACTCAGGGAATACCGGAAAAAAGGGATGGGCGTTGTATATCTGATCAATCATTCTTCCCATCTGGATGAGTTTCTTGTGGATATTTTGTGGCAGCACCTGTACCTTGGGCTGCCCGTATTTGCAGCAGGCCAGAACATGATGTCCATTAAAAGCATTGCAAAACTTTTAATGACAGGCTCCTATGTTGTTCTGCGCCAGGGTGCCAGCAAACACCAGATGTCGGCTCTGTATAATTATTGCCGTGCCATCAGCCTGGCCGGAGAGCAGCAGGGCATCTTTCTTGAAGCCTGGAGAGGAGGGGCAAGGAGCCGGGACGGAAGTTTAAGATACCCCAAACGGCTTATCACCTTAAGGGGTGCCATTGACGTTGACACGGACCTTGTGGTTCAGCCCATAGCCCTGTCATTTTCAGCCGTGCCCGAAGATCTGCCCCTGTGCTCCCGGAAAAGTTCCGTCAGCTGGATCAGGGGTCTGGGATTTTTCAGAACCCTTTTCAGAATACCCTTTAATCCGAAAACCTTTTTATGGAAATCTGCAAAAAACCTCTATGGCCGTGCCTATGTGACGGTGCCCAAACCCTTTCTTTTAAGCCAGTTAAAAGAGCAGCACAAACAGGACAAAAGCGGAATCCATCTGGATGAATTTGTGGCCTTGTCCGCCATCAAGCAGATTGCACGGTCCAAAAAAATAATGGCCAGCCAGCTTGTGGCCCTGGGGCTGCTCAAGGCAAGAAAAGAAGGCCGGATGGATATAATCGAATCGGTTACCAATGAAATGACTGCCATAAAAGAATACCATTTGCAGACATTTGGGGTAAAACCGGATTTTGAAGATTTCATATTACACCATTCCGCAAAAGATATTGTTGCCGACGGCCTTGAAATGCTGGCCCGGAGACGGGTCATAAAAAGATGGCCCAGGGACAAAAACGGCTATCCTGTTGTGATTGATGAAGCAGCTCTTTCCTATTATGCAACCCATGCAGACAGAAGGCTTTATTCTCCCACGGCTGATCAGAATATTGTGGTGGTGGGTGCGGGAAACTGGGGGTTTGCCCTTGCATGCCTTATCGGGAACCGGATTTTAGACGATAAAAAATACAACAACGCAAGCCTCACGATCTTTGACCCATCTGTTGAGATTGCACGGAAGATGGGACGGGACCGCAATGGGAAAGGCCGGTTTTCCGAAAACCTGCTGCCCAAAAATGTATTTGTGACCAGCGACTTTTCAAGCGCCTTCAGAAAAGCAAGCGATGTGATCATTGCATCAAAGCCATCTGATTTTATGGATAATTTTCAAAAGATCCTCAGTGTATCGGCCCAGCCCTTTAAACTGATGATCGCCACCCGGGGATTTATACCCGACACCCATACCATCCCCTACCTGGCCGCCGCTGATCTGCTGGAAAAATTCAACAGAAAAGATGTCCAGCTCTATACACTGACCAGTCCCATTATTCCCGAAGACCTGGTTGAGAACCATTTGATAAAGGGTATTTTAGCAGGGGCCGATGACGGCATGGAATTGCTTTCGGACCTGTTTGACACACCCTTTGTGTCGCCTTTTATTTCAAAGGATCCCGTGGGTGCCCAAACCGCTGACATCTTGTCCAGAATTTATGCCTTTTGGATCAATTACGCCCAAAGTGCCGGCATTATCCAGAACAGTCTGCAGACAGGGTATCTCATGGCCCAGGTGGCCGATGAGGCTGCAGCCCTGGCCATTAATATAGGGGGACATGCCGAAAGTTTTGAAGCAGGAAGTATCCCCTGGACAGCAACCCTGACGGCCCTTTACCTTGACGGCCTCTGGAAAGAATTCGGCCAGAAAATCGGAATGGGGGTTAAAAAAGGCAAATCCCCACACAAAATGCTTTTAAAAATTCAGATGCACTATAAAAATGAAGGCATTCACCTGCACTCCATTGCAGACATGGAATCTGCCCTGGCCTGTGCCAGACGGTATAACCTGAGCATGCCGGTTCTGGAGGAGGCCTTTGAAACCTTCAAAAATCCGAAACCCTAAGCCATAAGCCTTGCCGTTGGGTCATTTATACCTGCACTTTTGTTTCCCGGCCATTCACGGGCAATCGGATGATAAAGGTGGTCCCTTTTTCCGAGGAACTCTCAATACCGATTTTCCCCCGGTGCTTATCCACCACAACCGCATGGGAAATGGCAAGCCCCTGACCGGTTCCCCGGCCCACCTCCTTGGTGGTGAAAAATGGGTCAAAAATATGGGATTGGATCTTTTTGGGGATACCGGAACCGGTATCACTGATCCGTATTTCAACCCAGTGCCCCCGGGCCCGGGTCTTTATGGAAATTACACCCATTGCCTTGGTTCCATTTCCGACGACATCGGCAATGGCATGACTGGCATTGATGATCATATTTAAAAAAACCTGACCCAGCTCTCCGGAATTACAGAACACCGTTGGCAAAGAGGCCTGGAAATCCGTTTTCATCTGGGCCACATACTTGTATTCATTTTTTGCCACAATAATGGTGTTGTCCAGAATATGGTTGATATCGGTCAGTTCCCATTTTTCCTGGCCCGGATGGGGAAATTCCTTCATGGATTTGACAATTCTGCTGACCTTGGCAAGTCCGTCAAGGGATTGTAAAATCGCCTGGGGGATCTCTTGCCTGAGAAAACCCAGATCGATTTTATCCATGGCAGCCTCAAATGCGGCAACGGCTTCATTGTTTTGTTCCCGGGATTTAATGGTTTCCAAAAAACAGGTGCCGGCATCCAGAGCCTGGTTAAAATCTTCAAATGCATCCTGGATAAAATGGGTATTGTCACTGATATATTGAATGGGTGTGTTGATTTCATGGGCAATCCCGGCAGCCAGACTGCCGATGGCCGCAAGTTTCTGGGAGTGAGCCATCTCCATCTCCTGATGCTTCCTGTGGGTGATATCCACCACTGTTCCCTGGATACCGATAAACTGACCGTTGGCATCGTGCCGGACATGGGCATTTACCAGCACAGGGATGACCTGGCCGTCTTTTTTTTTCATCTCCACTTCATAGGCAGACACCCGGCCTTGGGCAAATATCTGTTCAAGGAGCACCCGCCTGTCATCGGGATTGCTATACAAATCAATCATGGAAATCCCCCGGGCCTCTTCCAGGGAAGTGTACCCCAACATCTTTACGGCCACATGGTTGGCCATGATGATTCTGCCCTGGTCATCTGTCCTGTAAAACCCCTCCCCCACCGACTCAAAAATGGCCTCAAATTCCTTTTCACTCACGGCCAATGATTTTTCAGCCCGCTTTCGCTGGGCAAGTTCCTGCTGGAGGTCTGAATAGATTTTTGCGTTCTCAATACAGATGGAGGCCATGTGGGAAAACCGCTTGAGCACTGCAACCTCTGCCCTGGAAAACCCGGTGGTGTCTTTGCCAAACCGGCCAAGTCCAATGGTGCCGGTCTGATTTTCAAGGGGAATGACCACACAGGCCCGCATTTTTCTGAACATTTCGGTGTCGATCCGCCCTTCCCACTTTTGATAGTCTTTCACAACAAAGGGTTTTTGGGTGGAAAAGGCAATGCCTCCCATATCCTTATCCGGCTTGAGGCGAAACCCAACAGCCGCTTTAAAATATCCCGTACCGATTTTGAGCTCCAGTTCCCGGGTAATGGGGTCAAAAAGATGCATGAATCCATCGGAAACACCCACCAGGGTGCAGGCGTGCCGGACAATGGTGTTTAAAAGGTCATCCGGATCTGACCGGTTAATCAGACCGGTGTACAGGTCATGCAGGGTTAACAGATACTCATTCCGGGTGTCCAGATTGGCCACCATCTTCTGGAGCCTGCTTTCAGACCTGCGCACATCTGCCAATTGGTGTTCAAGGTCAATGATTTTTTCCGCCAACCCTTGAACCTGTTTTTCAGGTGCCATTACCGGTCTCCTTGGTAATTTGAATATCTGCCGAATCCCAGGGCCTATATCCAACCGCTTGTTCTATCGGCTTTTATTTTAAAACGCATGGCACACTTCCACGGCCAGGGCATAAATAATATCCAGGGCCAGGTGCCGGTCAATGGTCTTGTCAAACAACAGCTTTGACTGGCTCTCAAACTCTTCATCCCCCAGCCATAGGAGAACAGCCACCGGGATTTGGGGGGTGATCTCAAAGACAAAGGCAGCATCCGCCATGGAAAGGGGTTTGCCGCCCAACCGTTTTCCGGCGGCCAAAAAGGCTGAAAGGTCCTGCCCGAATGCCTGGGCCAGAACCTGGGTGGGCAGGGTATGGGGCCCTCTGAAAAATGCAGCACCGCCAACAAGGTCCTTTTCAGATACCCACTGCCCGGACAAAGAAATATTTTTACCATGCATCAGGTAATGGAGGATAAACAGATACAAATAATCACGGTATGTTCGATGCCCCTTTCCTTGCGGCCTTATGCTGCAGTGTCCGGGTATCACCTCGTAGGTGCTGTTCCATATCTTTATAAGATAACAGCCTTTTTTTTCATCATACAAGGCCTGGGTTCTTTGGGTCACATCCTTTGGATCACAGGCAGCCAGATCCTCAAATTGTATCTTGTCAATCAATTGGGTCATATTGCCCCGGGGCTCCTTTCCCTATCATTAAAATGCAAATTTATCCCAGAATTTAAAAGGCTCAATGTGGTGGGCACCGGGTACAAAGGGTTTAACCTTGGGATGCGCTTGGATAAATTGATTTTGAAATTCAACCCGTTTTTTATTGACGCGGTTGTGGGCGTCTGCAACACTTCGATACCTCAGGTAGTAGGCATCATAATTGGCCATGTGGGCGGAACTCTTAAGCACCATAATATTGTTAAAATTGTCATGGGTATATCGGAGCATATCTTCAAATGCCGCAAGGTACCTCATCTGGGAATCATGGTGCTGTGCCAGGGTCGGGTCGGAATAAAACTGTCGGATTAAAAAAGCCCAGTCAAGTTTCTGGCGAAGGATATAGTCGGCATGATCCTGGGTATAGTGTACCAGCCGGTCAATGGCTGTCTGGTTCTTTTCCACCAATAGCCGTATCTCTTTTATCAGGTCAAGGGTGGTTCGGATATCGGTTATCCGGGACTGAACCAGGCTCAGGCTGGCCAGCTTGCCCGAGGCATTGTACACTTCAATGGTAGCAGCCTTCACCTGTTCATTCAGGGAAATCATCTCCCTGACAATGGGCGGAAGATAGGAATATTTATTCTTTTCCTTGTGTGCGGTGTACAAAAAAAATTCTGTGCCGGCCACGGCGAAAAAAGTGATAAAAAAGGCTGTCAGCCAGACGACACCCCTTCCTTTTTTTGACTTAAGGACAAAAATAGGAAGGGCCGGAGGCAGGATCAAAACAATGGCGGCCCACCATTTTGACCGTCCTGACCGAAAGCAAACAACCAGTGTCAGTATAGATAGAACCACGCAATAGGAAACATAAGCATATCCCAATTTCATTCACCTGTTGTTTGGGTTATTTTTTGAGTACAAGGGATATAATATCATTGACCGACCTTTGCAGTCCGGGCACCTTGCTTGCACTTCTGCCGGCGACATTCAGCACTTTAACCTCAAATTGATTCATCCATTTCCTGAGGATGGGAGAAGGATTTTTTTCCGTCTCAAGATCAATGTGGAGCCATGGTTTTTTATGGGCTTTGGCAAAATTCAAGGTGTCTGCCGCACTGGGGGAAAGTATGCCATAGGAAAAAATAATGGAACCGTCGGTCTCCAAAACGTTTTTCTCAAGGTTTTCTCCATCACTTCCCTTGGTCATCTCGATGATATCGGTAATCTGAGCATTGATTTCACTGAGTTTTTCATGGCTTCCGGTTTTTCTTTTCCCAGGGGAGAATGTCTGACCCCCTGCTCCGGAAATGGCAATGGTCAGATTTTCAATCACCGATATCAACTGATCCAGTTTTTCCCCCAAAATTGAAAATTGTGCCAACTCCATGGGAGCTGCGACAGCTTGGGGCGCAACAGCTGCTGGGGCGGGAAGGTCATCTGACGCCTGGCTGCCGCCAAGTTTGACCCGGATCTCATCCTTTGTCATTTCTGTTGTCTGGTAATATCCATGAATCCGCCGGGCCAGGTCAACCGTATCATCCGGATATTCCTTGACCCCTTCGTGTTCAACGGGATCTGCAAAAAATTCGTTAAACCGTTTTAGGTATTCCCTGAGGGTGGTTGACGAGATATCCAGTTCTTCAGCGATTTGGGGGACTGACTTCATAGGATGTCCTTAAATTGGTTCATTACTTATCACGGCGATACCCATGTTTAAAGAAAGGCTGATTTTGAAATCTGTTCCCCCGAAATATATTAAAATTACAGGGCAATTTCAATCTTTATTTTCACACCCGGAAACAGGCTGGGGGAAAAAACTCTTGAGAAAAAAACCAGAACCGAGTAAAATTTTTTTCTGCACGACAAATGGACGGAGAATTAGGACCGCTAAAATTGGTGGAGGTTTGATGACGGATAAATTTGACCATACCATATTGATCGTTGACGATGAAGAGCAGGTGGCAAAAGCCCTGGGCAGGCTACTGAAACAGATGGGGGTCAAATATGTGTATATGGACTCCGGCCAGGCGGGAATCGATCGGATTAAATCAGCCTCAACCCCTTTTTCCCTGATCATTTCAGATCAGCGGATGCCGGGAATGGAAGGGTCTGAATTCCTGGCAATCGCAAAAAAAATCACCCCCAATACCATCCGATTTCTCCTCACGGGCTATGCAGATGTGGATGCCGTCACCCGGGCTGTGAACAAAGGCGCCATCCATCGGTATATTACCAAGCCCTGGAACAATGACAATTTTATTGAAACCGTAAAAGCCGGGTTGGAGCAATATGAGCTGGTCATGGAAAATGACCGGCTTTTCAGGCTTGCCAAAGCCCAGAACACCAAATTGTTCACCCTGAACACAGACTTAAAAAAAAGTTCCGTCGTCCATCAGCGGGCGATCGTTCAGCGGGATAAGGAAATTGAGCAACTCAAAAAACGGCTGGAAACCGGATTTCAAAATCGAAATTATATCAATGAGATTGAAATCCTGCTCACGGAAAACAATTTATTGGAAAAAGAAAAACTCAACACCCTCCATGCCGCAATAGTTGCGGAACTTTTTGAACAATTCCAGGATATCGCAACCAGAAACGGATTTGAAATGCCCGATAACATCCCGGGAGGATAAAATGGCTGAAACAGATGAATATGCGATTCTGGTTGTGGATGATGATGAGCCCATCGTAAAAAACATGAGACGGGTATTAAAACGGAAGGGCTTTGACAAGGTCATTTCCGCCCTGAATGCAGAACAGGGTATAAAGCTGCTGGAAGACACCCGGAACCATTTTTTTTTGATCATGTCCGACCAGCGGATGCCGGGCATGTCCGGCAGTGAATTTCTGGAAAAAACCATATTGCTCAGCCCTGAATCCCGGCGGATGCTGGTGACGGGATATTCTAATTTTGAGGCCATTGTGGATGCGGTCAACAAAGGGGAAATCCACCAATATATTTCCAAGCCATGGAACAACGACGATTTATTGCTCAAAATCCAAGGCGAGCTGGACATTTACAAACAATTCCAGGAAAGGAAACGCCTGTTCAATATCACCCGGCACCAGAATGCCAAGCTCTTCGACATTGCCGCCAACATGAAAAAAAATTTAAGCACCTTCACTGCCCAGCTTGAAACCAAAAAAAAACAAGTGGATTCCCTGACCCAGGACCTGGCGGAAGCCAAGGAACAGGCTGAATACAAAGAGGTATTTTTGGGACTGGATGAATTGCTTTCCAGAACCATTACCATGAACCAGAAAAACCTGGCAGAAGCCTTCTCCATTTCCAGAAAAAAAGTTACCGCCACACTGGCGGAAATCGCCCGGAGAAACAAGATCCCTTTTTCCCCGGAAACAGCCACATCGTCAACCTCTGGAATCAAAGACCTGGCCGACGATACCTTTGACATCATTGACCAGATCATTGAAAATGTGGTCCAGGCAGTCGAGCCCACCCTGTTTGGCATTGGATCAGAGCCCAGCACCGGTGTGGTCATTGACGATTACACCCAATTGCCGGACTTTGCCGTCCTGGCCTTTAATGACGGCTATATCACCAAGGGAGAACTTGAAAAAGCCCAGGATGAACTGGCGGAAAAAGAGGCCGAAAAATCAACCGGACTGACCATCGACAAGGTGCTTATCTCCAAGGGATTTCTCCAGAGAAAAGATTTAAGCCGGCTCTTTGCCAAAATGGCCCTCATCGAAACCCGGCTTCTGGACAGGGAGTTGGGGAAAATGCTCATGGACCGCGGCATTGCCACCCAAAAGGATGTGGACCGGGCCCTTCGCAAACAATTAAATTATTTTGAAGACAGCGGGGTCTCCGTGCTCATGGGGGATATCCTGGTGGAATCGGATATTATTGCACAAGAATTAAGGGATGAAGTCATGGCCAGCCAGGACAGATCCAGCGGACGAAAGAAAACCATGGACCCGTCTGCTGACTTTTCTTCGGAATTTGGTGCCTTTGTGGATCTCCAGGTGTCCGAAGACCGGGTAGAAGCCTGGATACGAATTCCCAAAAGCTTACATGGGACCACAGATGTCACCCCCATCAAACAAATGATTAAAAAACGAGGTATCAAGATCGGAATACTACCGGATAGCCAGATCCGAAACTTTGTTCAAAACTGCACCGACCCCCATGAAAAATTTGTGGTGGCCAGGGGGGTTCCCCCAAGTGTGGGCAACCCTGCCCGGATCCTCTACCATTTTAACACCGAGCATGATGCGGCTGGGGTTATCCGGGAAGACGGCTCCATCGATTTTTCCGCCCGGGGGGATTCTCCCTTTGTGAAAAAAGGCCAGCTGCTGGCAGAGAAAAAACCCATGGAACACCCCAAATCCGGCATGGACATTTTTGGGGAAACCCTGCTGGTGGGAGAGGTGGAAGACATACCCCTGGTGGGAGGTGACGGGGTCAAATTTTCAGAAGACCAATTGCAATTGATTGCCGCCATCCAGGGACAGCCCAGCCTGGATGCCAAGGGTGCCATCAGCGTTCTCGAACAATTCACCGTTAAAGGGGATGTGGACTTTAAAACAGGAAACATCAATTTCGCCGGAAATGTCCTGGTCACCGGCATGGTCAAGGAAGGATTCAAAGTAGAGTGCGACGACCTGACGGCAAATGAAATTAACGGGGCCACCATCCTGATCCGGGGAGACCTCAAGGTCTCCAACGGGATTGTCAACTCCCATATTGAGACCCAGGGAAATGTCCAGGCAAAATTTCTCAATAATGTTAGAATATTTGCCCACGGCAATATGATGATCACCCGGGAAATCATGGGGTCCCGCATCGTGATTTCCGGGGCATTGTCCAATGAGGCGGGCAGAATCACCGCCTCTTTCATTGCCGCCAGGATGGGGCTCAGCGTCAAGCAGATCGGTACGGAAAAAGCAGAATCCTCCACCATCAAAACAGGGGTGAATGACCATATCCGCTGGATTGCCGAAAAATTTGAGGTCAAGATCAGCCTCCTGGAAAAGGAGCTGGATGAAACCATCCGCCAGAAACATCTGCATGACGAAACCTACAACGGACTCCATGTGGATGTGGCCAACCAGACCTTTGCCCAGGAAAAGCTGAACAAAAAAATGGAATTCATCGAAAACATGGTCGGTAAAGCAGCCACACCCGAGGAAAAGCAGAAACTTGTCAAAGAACTCAAAGAAATAGAGATCAGTATTGAACAGTCGGATGGGCGTATCAAGGGGATTTTCCAGGAACAGGATGCGGTCATGCAGAAAATCCAGGACTG
>VMSR01000262.1 GCA_013792075.1 Desulfobacula sp. | reverse complement strand
TATTGATAAATGCCCCGGAAGAGCACATGGGAGCAAAGGTGCCGGTGGTGACGACATCCACCCGTTTGGCAGCTTCCACCACCCCGTGTTTTTTTGCGATGTCGATGATTTCTTCGGCCGTTACAACCACCGCTTCACCCTGTGCAATCTTTTTGTTTATCTGGTCATATGTTTTAACAACTTTATATTCGCTCATGATTACCCTTTAGCTGTTATTTTAGCAATTGTCTCACCGATTCAATTTTTGAAGTGACATTATTGGTTATCCAGGTACTATCCCACCACTCAACCGGATTGACAAATATATTGTGAACCATCATGGAATAATGCAGGTGGTCTCCGCCGGCAAGACCGGTAAGCCCTGTGGTGCCGATAATGTCTCCTTTTTTTACCTCGTCTCCCTTGGCCACCGAGATCTCATTCAGGTGGGAATAAAGGCTGGCCAGCCCAAATCCATGGTCAATGATAACACTATTGCCGAAAATACCTTCAGATTTTGCCATGATGACCCTGCCGGAATTTGCGGCGTCCACCTTTGCATTGGCAGTGGAAGCCAAATCTATTCCCAGGTGGACGGACTTGTCTATTTCCTTTCCATTGTATTTATATGTTCTTCGGTCCGCCCAGCTGGAACGGGGTGCGGCTCCTGAAAGCCGTGAAAATCTGCCTTCCCATAAAAGTTTGCCCACGGTATCCTTAGGCGTATCCAAAATGGCAGATACATTTTTTTCCCGGAGCTTGCTGTTGATATATAAAAATTTTTCCAATAATGGATTTTCTTTACCCACAAAGCTGTCTTCGACTTCAGCCAGGTCAAAATCCGGCATTTTGAATTCCAAAAAATTGTCAGATATGGTTAAAATATCTGTTTTAAAGTTTTTATCTCTTATGTAATGGTGAAATCCTCTCTGGGCTTTGTTCCCGGCAAGATCCTGGGCAGTGACAACAATCTGGGTTCCCGGTCCCTGGGTATGATCCAATGCAAAAAAAACAGCGTGGACATCCGGGTTGTCAAACATTCCGGAATGGCCGGGGAAAAAATTATCCCCTACCATCACACCACTGGTGACGTTTTTTTCAAACAGCTTGTAAATCACCAGACCCGCCCCCCCCACTTCAATATTGTGCTGATTGGTCAGCACCTGAATCTGGGGAGGATTTGTATCAAGAATAACCTTTCGTTCCTCATAAAACACATTGCCGCGGTTCCATCCCCTCCATGAATAATCCGACACCATGATCCGAATAAGGGCCTCTCCGTCATTCATCCCGTATTTACGGGATTCAACCGGAATAACAAACGACTCTTGGACAACCCTATTGCTTGAAAAAAAAGGCAACAAGAATGGGGAGGGGTATTCTTTTTCCAACAATTTCTTTTCATTGCCCTGCTGAACAATGGAAATCATTATTTTTCTAAGGCCGGTGCCGTCATCGCCGACATTTAAGGACATTTCATATGCTTTTTTAAGATAGAGGGATGGCAGGGCCACTTCCACTGCGGGCTTTGTCCCTTCGTATTTATAAAAAAGGACACATATAAGGGGTACCAGGATTGCCAGAAAAACCAGGATCACTATGACTTTCTTCATCAAATATACCTATTTTATCAAGAGGTTATGTTTTACACAAACAAAATGGTGATAAAATACCAGCAATGGTCCAACTTATCAAGGAATTTTACATTCTTGACTTTTAGGGTCTCAAAATATAATTTGGCCCAAACACTTCAATTTAAGGATTAACGGATGAACACATCTCGGATGAACAACTTTTTTTTTAAATTAATCGACACCCCTTCCCCTGTTTTTTTTCTCATTGCAGGCCCTTGTGTGATTGAGAACTATGAGACCAGCTTTTCCATTGCCCGGCATTTAAAAAAAATCACAGAAAAACTTGAGATCCCCTTTATATTCAAGGCATCTTTTGACAAGGCAAACAGGACATCCATCGATTCCTTCAGGGGCCCTGGATTTGAGGAGGGCCTGGAAATTCTCAATGAAATCAAACACAAACTCACGGTTCCTGTGATCTCGGATATCCATTTGCCCGATCAGGCCCAAAAAGCGGGACAGGTGCTTGACATCATTCAAATACCGGCTTTTCTCTGCCGCCAGACCGACCTGATTCTTGCCGCCTGCGGCACGGGCAAGCCGGTAAACATAAAAAAAGGACAATTTCTCTCTCCCTTTGAGTGCAAAAATATCATTGCCAAAGCAAATGCTTCGGGCAATCGGAATATCAGCATTACCGAAAGGGGCACAAGTTTCGGGTACAACAACCTTGTGGTGGATTTCAGATCTATCCACATCTTAAATGAAATGGGGATCCCGGTCATCTTTGACGCCACCCACTCTGTCCAGTTGCCGGGGGGGGCCTCTGATTCATCGGCCGGAGAAAGCAAGTTTGTTCCCACCCTTTCAAAGGCAGCCATTGCAGCCGGAGCCCATGGGCTGTTCATTGAAACCCATCCGAACCCGGAAGAAGCCCTGTGTGACGGCCCCAATTCCATGCCCCTTGACGGCATGGAAGCGCTGCTGACCACCCTGCTTGCAATCAAAAAGGTATCCGGATAATTCAGATGGAAAAACAATCAGGCCCTAAAATACTGAATCCCAAAAAACTTACGCCGATCAAACTGCTCCTCCTGGATGTGGATGGGGTTCTGACCGACGGCCAGATTACCTATACCGATACAGGAGAACAGATCAAAAGCTTTGATTCAAAGGACGGTCTTGGTCTGCGTCTGATCATGGACAATGGTATCAGGGTCGGCATTGTAACGGGCCGCAAATCCAACGCCCTGGCCCACCGCTGCCGGAACCTTGGTATTGACCTTGTTTTTGACGGTACAAAGGACAAGGCAAGGGCTTTGGCTAAAATCATTGAACAAACCGGAATTTGCGCCCGGGATATTGCCTTTGTCGGAGACGATCTGATAGATCTTCCGGCCATGATCCGCGTTGGTGTTTCTTTTACCGTTCCCGATGCCCCCAAAGAAGTAAAAGACCGGGCCGACTTTATCACCTCCGCCAGGGGCGGCCACGGGGCTGTGCGGGAAATCTGTGAGGCCATTCTCAAATCCCAGGGGCTCTGGGATCAACTTTTGAGCAAGTATTTGTCATGAACAAGGCCGGCAAAAAAAAATTTATTTATCCCTTGCTGGGATTGCTTTTCTTAATCCTTGGAGGGATTGGTATCTTTTTTTACGTGAACTCGCTTTTAAACGCCCCGATTACCATAAAAGATATCAATGTGGATTCACAGGCAGCCTTAAAACTGAATATGCTCAAACAAATTTTTAAAAAAAACGGGATCACGGAATTGGAACTTAAGGCCTCCTCTGCCACTTTGCTGAAAAAAGAAAACAAAGCGGTTCTCAAGGATGTGAATGCTGTTTTTTACACCAAGAAAAAAACAAAGGTCTACCTGACATCAGACGATGCCATTCTGGACACCGTGACCCATGAGATAAGTTTTTCTAATAATGTCATTGTTCGTCATCAAACTTATACCTTCAGAACTGAGACGTTGCATTATGAGGAAAAAGCACATATAATACGATCCGACACACATGTCACGCTTGAGGATGGGGAATCTTTCGTTGAAGGGGATTCCATGGTGACTGACTTGAATCTGAACAAAACCATTTTACAAGGACATGTTAAAGGAAAATTCAGTGAAAATTTTAACATCCCATAATCCTGCACCTGTGCTAATTGCGATTTTTGCTGCTCTATTGATAATTTTCAATTCACAGGCCTCATTTGCCCAGACTCCAAAAAACAAAACCAACACAAAAACCACCGTTAAAAAAGCAGCCGTTAAAAAACCGGTAGAAAATAAAGCGGCAGAGAACAAAGCTGTGGAGAACAAAGCCACAGATAGCAAAGCTATGGATAAAACCCTGCATGTCATCTCTGATCAAATGATTGCACAAAAGGATGCATCCATGGTCGAGTTTATCGGCAATGTCAAGGCAACCCGGGAAGACGCCATTATCCTGGCCGATTCCATAAAGGTTTTTATCCATCCTGCCGGAACCCAGAAAGAAGGAAAAAATGATTTACAAAAAATCATTGCCACGGGCAATGTGGAATATACGGCCGGTGAAAGAAAAGCGTTTGCAGACAAAGCCGTGTATACCACAGAAGATGAGATCCTTGTCCTGACCGGTAAGGCTCCCAGACTAGTAACAGGAACGAGCCATGTTACCGGAAAAAAAATAACCTTGTTCAGAAATGAGGACAGGGCCATGGTTGAAAGTGACGGCAAAACAAGGGTCCAGGCTATTTTTAATCCCGAAGACCAGAAGAAAGAAAAGCCCCAGAATAAAGAAGAATCCCAAAAGAAAGAACCTGTAAAACAAGCTGAAAACGCGGACCAGAAAAAGGGTGTCGATCAATAAATGTCAGAGCTGGTACTAAAAAATTTAGTCAAATCCTACAATGGAAAAACAATTGTGGACAAGGTGGATCTGACGGTCAGCCAGGGAAAGGTTACAGGACTTCTGGGTCCCAATGGTGCGGGAAAGACCACCACTTTTTATATGGTCGTGGGAATGATCAGGCCGGACAAAGGAAGTGTTTATATCGATGAGGAAGACATCACGGCGCACCCCATGTATATCCGGGCCAGAAAGGGTCTGGGATATCTGCCCCAGGAATCCTCCATTTTTAAAAAACTGACGGTCAGGCAAAATATAACCGCCATCCTTGAAGTCTTGCCCAAGAACGGTACGGATATTGAAAAAACAGCCATGGACCTCATGAAAGAACTGGGGATTGACCGTCTTGCCCATCAGAAAGCCGCCTCTTTGTCGGGTGGGGAACGGCGGCGCCTTGAAATATCACGGGTGCTTGCCACAGGTCCCAAGTTCATACTTCTTGACGAGCCCTTTGCCGGGATTGACCCCTTGGCAGTGATTGATATTCAGCAGATCATTTCCCAGTTAACCCACAAGGGAATCGGTGTTTTAATTTCCGACCACAATGTGAGGGAAACCTTGGGAGTTTGTGATCATGCCTATATAATGAGCCAGGGTGTTGTGATTGAATCCGGGCCTCCTGAAAAGATCATTTCAAGCAAAATAGCCAAAAAAATATATCTGGGAGATAATTTTAAACTTTAATATGGAACTTGGACTACAACAAAACCTATCCTTGACCCAGCAGCTGGTGATGACCCCCCAGCTCCAGCAGGCCATCAAGCTGCTTCAATTGTCCAGGCTGGAACTGGCCGAAACCATTGCCCAGGAGATGGAGCAGAACCCGGCCCTTGAAGAAGTGTTGAATGAGGACCTAACGGATAAGACGATCACTGCCCTGGAAAGCGACACGATTGCACCGGAAAAAGAATCTCCGGCCAAGGAAGTCACCATAGAAGAAAAAGCCCCTTCGGATACCGACTGGGAAAACTATATCAATGAGTACAATTCAACCGGGCGGATATATACGGAATCTGAAAATACCGAAGCCCCCAATTTTGAAGCCTTTACATCCGAGAAAAAAACCCTGGAAGATCATCTTAAATGGCAATTGATGCTTTCCGGTCTGGACGACAAAGAAGAACGGCTGGGCCATGTGATCATCGGCAACCTGAACAGGGACGGATACCTTTGTTCCGATGTAAATGAAATAGCCCTGGCCGCCGAAGTGGACGTCCCGATGGTGGAAAAAGTTTTGGCCGTTCTCCAGACCTTTGACCCCCCGGGGGTATGTGCAAGGGATCTTTGTGAAACCCTTCTGATTCAGGTGAAGATGCTGGGAATTGAAAACCCTATCATTACGGAAATCATCACCCACCACCTGAAAAATCTTGAAAACAGGAATAGTAAAAAAATTGCCAAGGCCCTTCGGATTTCCATTGAAGATGTGCGGACTGCGGTTCGGGTCATTCAATTTCTGGAACCCAAACCGGGACGCAAATTCACAACCGACGAACCTGCCTATATCACCCCGGATATCTATGTTTACAAAGAAGCGGACGGCTTTAAAATAGTGATGAATGATGACGGGCTGCCCAAGTTGAGGATCAGCCGGTTTTATCGTACCGCCATTGCAGACGGAAGAAAAATCTCCAAAGAAACCAAAACCTATTTAAACGAAAAAATGCAGTCTGCATCCTGGCTGATCAAAAGTATTCACCAGCGTCAAAAAACCATTTACCTTGTAATGGAAAGCATCATCAAATTCCAGCGCGAGTTTTTCGAAAAAGGGATTGCCTATCTGCGCCCCCTTATTTTAAAGGATATTGCAGAAGATATTGAAATGCACGAGTCAACCATAAGCCGGGTGACCACCAATAAGTACGCCTATACCCCCCAGGGACTGTTTGAGCTGAAATACTTTTTTAACAGCTCAATCGGCCGCACTGGCGGAGAATCCATGGCATCGGCAAGCGTTCAGGATAAAATCCGACTGTTGATTGAACATGAAGACCCCAATGACCCACTTAGCGATGACCGGATTGCAAGTATTCTTCAAAACTCCGATATTGAAATTGCCAGACGAACCGTTGCCAAATACAGGAAGGTTCTCAATATTCTGCCTTCCAACAAACGGAAACAACTTTAGGGAGGTTTTTTATGCAAACAACCATTACGTTTAAAAAAATGGACTCCTCTGATGCTTTGAAATCCTATGTTCAGAAAAAACTGGACAAGTTCGATAAGATGCTGGACAGTCCGGCAGAGGCCCATGTGGTAGTGTCTGTTCAGAAAATCAGACATATTGTTGAGCTAACCCTCACCTGCGACAGACTCAACATCCATGCCAAGGAAGAATCCGAAAGCATGTATGCCTCCATTGACATACTCATGGACAAGGTAAAGGCCCAGATTAAAAAACACAAAGAAAAAATCAAACGCCATATGTCCGGAAACAAACAGAGCCTTAAAAGTGATACACTGGAGTTTAATTCAGATCAGACACCCCAACAGCCGGACACCCGGGTTGTGGATGAAATCAGCATTGAAACCGTTAACTCCAAACCAATGGACGTGGATGATGCAGTGATTGAGCTCAATTCAGGAAACCTGTCATTTTTTGTATTCAATAATGCAAGGACCGAGCAATTAAATGTCCTTTACAAACAGAACAATGGAAAACTGGGCCTCATCCAGCCCAGGGGATAATAAATTCAATGAAACTCAGTGAGATTCTCAGTAAAGATTCGATTATTGCCAACCTTGAATCAACCAATAAAAACGGTGTTCTCAAAGAATTGGCACAAACCATATCAAAGGCAACCAATGCCTTGCCCGACGAGATTGCATCCGTTCTCATGGAAAGGGAAAGCCTGGGCAGTACGGGAATTGGGGGCGGCATTGCCATACCCCACGGAAAGCTTGCTTCCGTGGAATCTGTCACCGTGGGCTTTGGACTGAGCCGGGCAGGCGTCGAGTATGATTCACTGGACAATCGATTGGTTCATATTTTTTTCCTGCTGCTGACACCGGAGAACAGCACCGGGGGACATTTAAAAGTTTTGGCCCAGATTTCAAAGCTCCTGAAAATGAAACCATTCAAAGAGGGACTGCGGACAGCTGGGTCTGTGGATGAAATTTACGGCATTATCATGGAGCAGGATGAAGAGTTTTAAATGGCAAAACAAAAGGTCTATATCATAACCGGCCTTTCCGGGTCAGGGAAAAGTACGGCTATTCAGGCATTTGAAGATGCATCCTTTTATTGCGTGGACAACATGCCCATGGAGTTGCTTCCCAAATTTCTGGAGCTCCCGTTCCGTGAGACTCCCGATCTGAAGGGGGCGGCTTTTGTAATGGATATGCGGTCCAAAAATTTTATTCAAAACTATGCATCCGGGATATCTTCCATGGAAGCTTTGGGTATTTCTCCCAAGATTATTTTTCTGGATGCCGACGTGGATACCCTTTTAAAACGATACAGTCAGACCAGAAGACACCATCCCATTGCCCATGAAAAAAGCCTTCTGGAAAGCATAAAGTCAGAAAAAAAAATAATGCAGTCCATCAAACAGGTGGCCCACCATGTCATTGATACCAGCACCTACAACGTCCATACGCTTAAATCTGTTATTCTGGACCTGATTGCCGACGGCAAAGAGGCCGCTAATCTGATGAAACTGAACATTCTTTCCTTTGGGTATAAATACGGTATTCCCAATGATGCCGATCTGGTCATGGACTTAAGATTTCTTGCCAACCCCTATTTTGTCCCGGAATTAAAAAATCTGGACGGAGAGTCGGCCGCCATAAAAGAATTTGTCTTGAAAAATCCGGAAACCCAGGTATTCCTTGATAAATACACCACCCTTCTTGACTATCTGATTCCCTTGTATAAACGAGAGAACAAAGCATATTTAACAATTGCCCTCGGATGCACCGGAGGCAGACACAGAAGCGTCGCCATTGCGCGCAGCATTTTTGAACATCTTAACAAAAAAGGGCTCACCCCAGGCATTATCCACAGGGATATTGACAGGGACGTAAAAGAAATATGACAGGTATATTAGTTGTTACCCATGCCAACCTTGCCGGCAGTTTGATTGAAACCCTTGAACTTATCCTGGGAAAAGAGCAGGAAAATCTGCTCCCCATCTCCATTGACATAAAAGAGGACCCGGCCACTCTTCGAAAAAAAATCAAACAGGCCATTTCCAGGGTAAATTCAGACAGAGGGGTTCTTATTTTCACAGATATGTTTGGCGGAACTCCCTCCAATCTTGCCTATTCTTTTCTTGAAGAAGGGAAAGTCGAGGTTATTTCCGGTGTCAATTTACCGATTCTGTTGAAGGCGGTTACATCCCGGAAAAAAATGGACATGGAAGCACTCACCACATCTCTTATTGAACATGGAAAAAAAAGTATCTCCCTTGCCAGCGGAATCCTCAAAGGCTCGAAACGCTCATAATTTTCAAATCATACATAGAAGGAGAAGAAAATGACGATTAAAATTGGTATAAATGGATTTGGCAGAATCG
>VMSR01000173.1 GCA_013792075.1 Desulfobacula sp. | reverse complement strand
TAAGGTTTATGTTGTCTTTCCGTGTGAAAGAACAAGCCATCCGATATAAAAAAAATAGGACAACATCAGGGCCGTTCCTTCAAACCGGTTGATGCGGCCGGGTCTTTTCATGAACCCGTATCCGAAGATAAACAGGGAAAGCGTCAAGCCGGCCATGAACGGCAGGTCCCTTGACAAAACGTTTGGGTCAACCTTCATGGGGCTTATCATGCCTGCGATCCCGACCACTGCCATGGTATTGAAAAGATTGGACCCGATAATATTTCCAAGGGCAATGTCGTGTTCGCCTCTTCTTGCGGCCATGATACTGGATGCCAGTTCCGGAAGGGAGGTGCCGATGGCCACAATGGTCAACCCGATCATAAGGTCGCTGATGCCAAAAAATCTGGCAATCTCAATTGATCCAAAGACCAGCATCCGGGAGCTGATAATTAACAGGGTTAATCCCAGAGCCATCCGGAAAACAGCTTTCCCAAGGGAGAGTGTCTGGTCTTTGAGGGTGTTTTCCACTTCAAGGGCCAGGGTGTCTGAAGGGATGGTTTTTTGTTGAAAAAGACTCCAGACAACCAGGGCCAGGAAGGTTAACATAAGGCAGGCGGCCTCAAACCGGGTTAAAACGCCGTCCATCAGCTGAAAAATTGCGATCAGCGTCACCAGGGTCAGCACGGGCAGCTCTTTTTTCAGGATATCCGATTTTACAAGGATCGGTTTGATGAGTGCGGTAATGCCCAGTATCAGGGCAATATTGCAGATATTGCTTCCATAGGCATTTCCCAAAGCAATTCCCGGATTGCCTTTTGCAGCGGACAATGCAGATACCAGCATTTCCGGCGCCGAGGTGCCGAACCCGACAATAAGCATACCGATTAAAAGGGGCGGCATGCCCAGGTGTTTTGCCATGGCGGCACTGCCCTCAACAAACCGGTCTGCGCTCCAGACAAGGAGCAGCAACCCCAGGAAAACCGATGATAAATGAAGGATCATGGACAAAACCAAAGGGCTGCGTTTTTAAGTTCTCTGAACAGCGTCGAAGATACCGGTCCTTTAAACAGGCGAGCCAGGAGATTGCTTTCATTGTCGGAACGTCCCAGGGCGACTGCGGCATATGCCTCTGCATTAACAAGGTTCAGGATCTGTTTTGCAGGATCATTGGCGCCAAGGGATCGGGTCTGGATCATATCGGCGGTCAGTCCGTGTTTCAGCAGTATTTGTTTGTATTGATCCATGGTGGAGGATTGGTCTGTGGTTGATTCAGGCATCAGGATATCCACCCGGTGCCGTTTTTCAAGCCCTGTAATAAATCCAACATGATCTGCCATCTGAAAGGAGGCCCCGGATCCGTCCCCATAGAACAGCACATTCTTCCGGACGGGGTCCGATGATCGGCACAGCCAGAGGGGAAAGGTGAAGGTCTGATCAAAAATATCCCGGCTTACACTGTCTTCAAAGGCCTCTTCCAGCATTGAAAGTCCCCTGCGGCCTAAAACGACCGCATCATACAATCCTCTCTCGCCTTCCTGGATAATGTCTGCTACTTTTGAAAACACTTGGGTTTCTACCCGGTCAATTAGATTTTCCGGTTTAAACCCACACTCAAGGCAGACCTGTCTGGCTTTTTCCACGGCCTCTTTTCCCTGGGCAATATTTTTTTGTTCCTGGGCGTTTTGTCTGGAAGTTGCTTCAAGGCTTCTTTCGTTTTCAAAGATGGCCGGCGGTTTCGGGGTTGAATAGAAAAGGGTGGATTTTACATTGCCTTTGTCTGAAAAGAAATCCGAGACAAACCGAACACCGAAAATAGCACTTTTCTGGTCAGAAACAGCGATTAAAAAATGTCTGTCCATTCTTTTTCCCTTATAAATGTGAATATAATTTGTATAATAAGGTTTTCCAACCCTTTTTTCCACTATAATTATAATTGCGGATCAAAAGGGCCAGAAAAAATAAAAGTTTCAGACGCTCTTTGCCGGGGTTGCAGCAGGAGACTTGTAAAGGCCATATCCGGTAACTCATCCCACAGGGATTCAGCTTGACAGCCAAAAAGGCTGTGGTACGATCTGAAATGAAGTGCCCGGCATCATGCAGGGTGAGAAGGTGGCAGCAGATTAAAGAAAGGAAAATCATGGGAGCAGATACGATCAGAATCGTCAAAATAAACAGGGAGCCTGTGGAATTGTACAAGGTGCTCAAATTTGAAAATTTGGCGGGAAGCGGCGGGGAAGCCAAACACTTTGTTGCCGACGGTCTGGTGACGGTGAACGGGAAGATCGAAACCCGGAAGCGCAATAAGATTTATTCCGGGGATGTGATCGGTTTTAACGGAAGCTTTCTTCAAATTGAGGCGGAAGAATAAATTTGATGTTTCCCGGCCTTAAATTTTCGGCACGGGTCCTAAGGCGGATGCCCAGTTTCCTGGCTATCTGAGTTTTTACCTTGTACAGTATGGCCCTATCGATCCAGGCAGGAGGAAAGGGTCTTCATCCGGTTGGTGACAGGCTATCGCCAGGGAATGATCTATCCGGTTGAAGAATCCTGACAATCTGCGTCCCATTTTGGAGGTTTCTATTTTCTTTCCTGATAAATGCTTGATAAAAAGCTTTGTGTCGTGGTATGGAAAACCAGACGATTATGAAAAGCATTCCCGTAATGGCAGGTGATAGAGGGAGTCCATCGTTCCCTGGGAAGGGAAAAGCATCCGTGTTGAAGCAGTCTCATAAGACAATTTGCGGAAAAGCCATGATAGATATAGACAATATGTCAATTTTGATTGTTGACGACATGAAGAGCATGCGGTCAATCATCAAAAAAACACTGAGAAACCTGAATCTGGGACAAAATATCTATTTTGCGGAAAACGGGGTGGAAGGTCTCAGGTGTTTGCATACCAACCGGGTGGACCTTGCCATTATTGACTGGAAAATGCCGGTGATGACAGGCTCCCAGATGCTGGATGCCATTCGAAACGACCATCGGCTCAAGGATCTGCCCGTCATCATGGTGACAGCGGAGTCTGAAAAGGATATTGTTCTGGACGTGGCCGAAATTGAGGTGGATGGATACCTGTTAAAACCATTAACCCCGGCCGTACTGGATGAGAAGATCAGGGCAGTGGTGGGGCGGGTGAACAACCCGGATGATGCCACCCGGCATGTGCGAATGTCCAGGGAATGCCAGGACGCAGGTGACTTGAAACTTGCCATCCGGCACATGGAAATGGCGGTCAAGCTCAAGCCAACGGCCTCTCGGTTGATCCGGAATGTGGGGCTGCTCTATGGCAAGGCCGGAAAACCCGATATTCAGGAAAGATACCTTTTAAAGGCAGCTTCGGTGAATCCCCAGGATGCCATTACCCGCCACCTGCTCAGCAAAGTTTACTGGCAGAAAGAGAAATGGACCGAGGCTGTCCGGTATTGGTGTGAAGTTCTTTCCCTGACCAACAAGTTTAATGAAGATGCCATTAAAATCGGTGAAGCGCTTTTGGGATACAACCAGAACCAGCAGGCCATAAAAATGTTTTCCACGCTCATCGACAAAACAGAAAAGAATCTTCCGGTAAAAGAGAAAATTTTGGATATGTGCATGGAGGCAGGGGAAGTGGGCTTCTCGAACCAATTGGTGGAAAAGCTTATGAAAGAGTTTCCTTTAAACCACGGCCTGGTGTATAAGGCCGGCCAGATTTGTGAGGCATTGGGAGAGGAAGACAAAGCCCTTGAATATTTTTTAATGGCAGACCAACGCCCCGGCAATCCCCTGGCCGTCAAGCTTAAGATTGCCCGGATTTATTTTTTGAAAAATAAGGTTATCCAGGCGGATGGCTACCTGAACCAGGTGCTTCGCATGGATCCCAAGAACAAAGAAGCCTTGAGTATGAGACGTTCAATATGATGTTTCCCCCCTGGCCCGGTTCCGGGGCAGGGGGGAGTGTCGGAAGTCCAAAGCGTTTCATTCAAATATTTTTTCGTCAACCGCATAGGCTTCGGCTGCATCTGTCTCCGTATCCCGGATTTTCCCCTGGCCTTTCTCCAGCCAGTATTGCTTGTACCATTCAGTGGCAATGATCATGGACATGACTTCGTTGGTGCCGGTCCAGATGGATGCCAGACGAAGGTCCCGGATGATCCGTTCCACCGGATAGATATTGGTGTATCCGATGCCGCCCATGACCTGCATGGCATTGTTCGCCGCTTTTTGGCAGGATTCAGTGACAAATTTTTTGGATTGGGAGACCAGGCGACGGATTTGTTTGTCATCGATGCCTTCGTCCACAGCCCTGGCTGTCGTGTAAATCATGGCCCTGGCTGCATCCAGCAGGGTGACAGCCTCGGCCACCTGGAAGGAGACGCCCTGGAACTGGGCCACGCTCTTGCCGAATGCCTTTCTTTTTGAGGTGTATCCTGTGGCCACGTCCACGGCAGGCGCTGCCGCCCCAATGGTCATGGCGGCAGTTCCCAGACGTTCGGGAATCATCATGGTATTAAAGATTTTTACCCCCTGGTTCAGCTCGCCCAAAAGGTTTTCTTTGGGGACGATCACATCCTTGAACACCATCCGGGCCGCCCCGCCGCCCCTGCATCCCATAAGACCATATAGGTATTGGCTGTCAACGCCCTTTGTTTTGTCAACGATAAAGCAGGAGATGCCCTCGTGGGGAGCAGCATCGGGATCAGTCCTGGCATAGACCAGGAAAAAATCCGCTCCCTGGCCGCCTACGATGAACCGTTTCTGACCGTTTAACAAAAAATGATCTCCCATATCCTTTGCCATGGTGGTGGTGCCGAAAAAATCAGAACCGCCCCTGGGTTCGGTCAGACATTCGGCAGCAAAGATATCTCCTGCCAGAAGGGGGCTGACATATTTTGCCTTCTGGGCATCATTGCCATGGAGAATAATGGCGTCGCAGACAAGTTCAGCCCCCACACCAAAGGTACAGGCAAAGATATACCCCAGTACGCCCACTTCTTCCATGACCATGCAGGTGGAGACCCAGTCCATTCCCCTTCCGCCCCATTTTTTGGGATAACGACATCCCATGAGATTTCGCTTTCCTGCTTCCTGGAGAAATTCTTTGGGGAACTGAATAATATCGGCATCCATGTCCAGGATCATTTGCCGGGGGATGGATTTTACGAAATCCCGGGTTTCGTCCCGCACTTTTTTTTGGTCTTCATTTAAAAGATTTTCAAACATAGGATTTCCTTATTGGTTTTTAAATTCTTGCCTGAGTTTATATTTCATGATTATTTCACTGAAGGCGTTTCTTGCGTCTGCTGGTCTAATTGTGTGATCCGATGGACAAGTTTTTGCCGGGTGGCCAGGATATCCTGTTCCAGAAGCTCCAATTCCTTTTTCCTGTCCCGGAGTTCCCTTAACTTGGCATCCCCGAATTTCAGGCTTTTTTCAATCTGCAGGCGTTCGTCGGGATCGGCATTGGCCATGCCGATCATCTCGGCAATTTCCTCCAGGCTGAACCCGAACCGCTTACCCCGGAGGATCAGTTTGAGCCTGGCCTTGTTCCGGGGGGTATATACCCGCTGGTTGCCGGAAGTTCGTTTGGGCTGTATCAGACCTTTTTCTTCATAAAACCGGATGGTCCGGGTGCTGATATCCAGCTGATCTGCAATCTGGGATATCGTCCAGGTCTCCGGGGGCTTTCCATTGGGGCAGGTGGTTTTGTCGTCCGTGGTCATTGTGGTTCTCCTGAATCCAGAGTAAAAAGCTGACGTTTACGTAAACTGTAATTTATGACCTGTCAACAAAAAAAATGAAATCGAGTGGATTTTCATGGCTTTTTATTGGGTCCTGGCTCTGGTGAAGGGATTAAAGGGCGGGTACGGGCAGGTTGCGTCGGGTATAATAATCAATGATGATCTGCTGGATCTCTTTGCACGCAATCATTTGACCCAGTGTGCGCTCTATTTCATCAAGGTTATCCATCAGGCGGGAGTGTTTTGAGATACCGATATAAACCTGTTTCTTTTTGCTGAAGCGAAATTGTGCTATTTCCATTTGATCTGCAATCCCCATTTTGTGAACAAGATCAATACCAGTGGATTCCGCATAAATCACCGTATCCAGGCGTCCAAGCAATAATTTTTTAAAATTGAAGGCGCCTTTGGGATTGGGCTCTTTGGTCAGTTTGTTGTCTTCATCGAATTGGTAAAAATATTTTGATCCCAGAAGGGTTCCGATTTTCAGGGGATACAGGTCATTATAGGTCAGGATTTGGGAGGCCTTTCCCTTGGGAACAAAAAAAATAGTGTCTGACCTTTCCTTATAGGGCGGATGGACAAAGTGGATATATTTTTCCCGTTCCGGTCGTTTTAACAGACCTGCCATGAGGTCGATGGTGCCATTTTTCATCAGATAAAGACGCCGGTTAAAGGGGGCATGGAGGAAGACAATTTTTGCGTTTAATCGTTTGGCAATGGCAGTTAAAATTTCTGCGTCAGGACTATTCTTGCTTTCTTCTCCCACCGAGGAACTCAGGGTATCAATGGCCATTACCGGGGGAGAGGAACTCCATAAAAAGAGAGTCCATAAAAAAAAGCACACAAAAATTTTCATTTCCTCCCTCCTCTATAATGACAGCTGCCCCCCTGCCTTTCTTGCCCCATATCAAGCGTATCCTTATCAGCAATAAAACAACCTGTAAAGGCGAACACCCTTTTTGGGCAGCTCTCTTCCGTAAAACACCCTGTTTTATTTCAGTTTGAAGCTATTTTTCAAAAACAAAACAATCGCATATAGCATTTTAACCGATCTGTTTTTGTCTTCAACAGGTGTGCCTTTTACCCGACACCGTCAGGGTAAAGGGGCGCCGCTAAATCCCAGCCGCTCGTCCTTGAGCGGATGGGAATCGGAAATGATCGAATCTATACCGTCCTGGTGATTCGCTCATTTACGACGCTCTGCCCCTTCACCCTGCCGATGCCTGGAAACCTTCGTTCATCACAGTCACTCGCATAAAAAAGCCCTATAGCGAGAAATCAACTCCTGGCTCGCATAATTTTTATATATTGAGTTGAATGTTGGAAATGGATGGGGGGGATACTCCAGGTTCATATAATTGAATAAAATATCAATTCAATGGTCACAATAATTTATTTTTCAGTCATGGTTAATGTCTTCCTTATCATGCTGGGAAGCCTGTTCAATATCAACAATTTTGTTTTTCAGGTATGGTTTGGCCTTATAATGGGTGATCCCCATGATCTTTCGCATCAGTATACCGATTTGGTTAATACTGGCTTCGATGTTTTTGAGCGCTTTATACTTCGGGTCGCTGCTTTTTATATCCATCAGGAGTATTTCAGAAAAACCGGATACTATCTGCAAAGGCTGATTAAGCTCGTGACAAATGGCTCCGGCCATCTCCAATACTCCCTGAAGTTTTTCCTTTTCTAATAAAGCTTCTTCTGTCTGTATGCGCTCGGTAATGTCTGTCGAAATCCCTAACAAACCCCATATCTTCATGTTCTCGGGTTCTGAGTAGATCGGCGTCTTAACTTCCAGATAGATGCGTCGATTAACTTCAGTATCGGCGATATTGATCTCCTCCGAGGTCTGTTGGCCTGCAAATACGCGTGAATCGATTTCCTGGAGCCGTTTCACAGTGTCAGGCGGGAAAAAGTGAGTATCGTCGCACCCGATCAGTTCTTCCACTGAACAACCAAACAACTTAAGCGTAAGGCGGTTGGCATAGACATAACGGGATTGGGTATCTTTCATATAGACATAGGCAGGAACTTGATCCATCGCTGTGCGCAAGCGTTGTATTTCAGAGAGTGCATTCTCCAGTTTTAGTTTCACCTGCTTAATCTCAACAAATTTATTTTCCAAGACATTGATTTTTTGTTCTAATTCTTCATATGTCGGTTTTAGAATCATAATAATTACCATTCGAAAAACTTATTGTTAAAGACACTACACCTAAATTTAAGTATTGGATAAAAATTATGCTACATTAAAAATATGAATAATACAAAAATTTTCATAAGTTTCAATCGAATCGCTCGTGTTGACTTATGGTATTACAACGCTCTTCTATAAAAGTTCACAAGTCAAATTCTACAAATCTCCGAGCGCTTCATCAACCAGTCCGGGCTTTTTAGATATTTCCAGAATACCACATCTGGTATGGACAAGATTTGCAGTCTTTGCTGAGAGATTCATTTATATGGAAAACCGCATGACCAAATGAATCAATCTTCCATTACGTTGTATTGTTCTGCGTCACGCACGAATTGGCATCCCTGTTTGCAGAGTTCCCTGAGATTAAGCTTATCTACGCCATGAATTATTTCACATCGCGTCTGACATCTCGTCAGAGCATCGTCCGGTGTTTTATATTGTTTGAGGCGGTAATAGAAATAGAGATCACACCCACCTTTTGCTTTAGGTTGCTGCCCCACGCAGATATAATCACTCAATTTTTTAACGAACGGACCCACTGATTCCGACCAAGCTGGGACGGAACCCAGTTGAAAAACGATGCCCATCACTGCTATCATGAGATGCATCTTCCAGAATATAGCACGAGTAGGTCTCCTAATGTATTTTTTGCTCGTTTCTTTGGCATACAATTTAAAAAACCGCATTTAATTTCTCCTTAGCAATTCAGTACACTTGAATGTTATCCGTCAGTCAACAGAATTGGAGATTCCATCAATCTCCTACAACTTAGGATTATTGTAGACGATTCTACAGATAGGTTCTGCAACCTTATTTAAAGGCCGCGTCTCCTCCACCGCAGACAGAGAAAGCCGAAGCCTGCTTTGCCTATCGAACAATCTCAATGGGAATTTAAAATGTCAAATAATATTTTGCGCTGAGTGGATGGTCGAAAACACCCAGCGGCCTGTTTTAAAGGGTGTTTATTGTTAAGGTGGTTCTTTCCAGCTTGTCGCCATTCTTGGTGATGGGCCATCCAATGACCGGGCAATTGCCCACGGGTGGGCAGTCGCTTTTTTCGCAGGATGCATTGCCGCCCCGCTTGAAAAATTTTGCACTGCTTGTAATGCCGTTCTTGCTGGAAATGTATTGTCCGGAGAACTGGGAAATGGCTTCATACTGAGCCAATTCATCAGCGCTTAGGGTGATGGCCCTTGCCATTGTATAGCAAAGCCGTTGAGCGATTTTGTCGCCAAACGAATCTGCCAGCACCGGTGTGGCAAAAAGGCAAACTACTGTTGTAAATGTCAGGATTGCTTGGATTTTCTTCATTGGTTTTGTCTCCATTTGTTTTTGGATACTATCTTAGTTATTTAACTAAAAGTCAAATCTTCACCTTTGTAAAAGCAAAGAGTATGCCATAATCGGAGACCCCCATGATACCCTAATTCCATACGTCGTTCTCTATTAAAGGGCTAACATAGTTGTCGAATTCTTTAACCAAAACATATTTGTTGCCAACAGAGTTATCTGTTTCGTGGGAAGGGCTCTGACATCCTGGAAAAGATGGTTTGCCTGGTTTCCCGGCTGTATAGTTGATTTAAAATTCCATTATATGGGACAAGGCTCTTTTGAAATGAACAAATTTTCCATTAAATTATATTGGAGATAGCACGGAATACATGGGGTCAGGCTTTTTTTATTGCACTTTGTTCAGTCTGATACTGAAATATTGATCAAAAGCACAATAAAAAAAGCCTGACCCGTTCCTCCAAAGCCGAAGACCGAAAGTGGAGTTATTAATAAGTCTCAGTTTCATTGAGTCGAAGGCCGGTATAATATAATGGAAAATTTGTTCATTT
>VMSR01000023.1 GCA_013792075.1 Desulfobacula sp. | reverse complement strand
GCTTGATATTAAACCCCATCATCAGTCCGCCGACAAGCAGCACTGCCATGAGCAGGTTGGCAGCAACAGAATTGCCTGCCATCCAGGCAACAGGCCCCCTTACCCCCTGGGAATCCTGGGCGTGTATCATTGCTGGGCTCCGGATTCCCGCTGCAGGGCCATCCCCTTTACAGGGGCCGGCAGGTCAGAGGTTACCACCTCATCTCCCGGACTGATACCGGATTCGATAAAAACCCGGTCTTTTTCCTTCCAGGCAAGGCTTACCGTTTTGATATCAAGGACCCCCGACCGATACACCCAAACGGTGTTTGCGTCCCTGAGAACGGATCTGGGTATGGAAAAAACATTTTCAAGAAGACGGCCCATGATCCGGACATCCACATAATCGTCCAGCAGCAATTGGGGTCTTTTGTCCCGGCCCGTTAGTCCCAATGGATCCGATACGTGAATGATCACACCGGCCATCCGGCTTTTGCTGGTTATTTTTCCGGTTGTCCGAACCAGCCGCCCCTGCCAGGATGCTTCCGAATACTGGGAATGGATAGTGGCCTGGCTGCCGGTGTTCTCATTGATACTCAGGGACGTCAAGCGGTCAGGCGGTACCAGAGCATCAACCCGGAACCCATCCACATCCACCAGAGTGGCAATTTCCCCCTGGGTTGTCACCAGTGATCCGAAATCAACTTTTTTTTCAAGGACAAGGGCATTAAACGGAACCATAATTTTTGTGCGGGACAAATTCAGGGTTGCTTTTTCAAGGTCGGCCCTGGCATTTTTCACCCCGGCATTTGCCTGGGCAAGCTGGGGTTTGCGCAAAGCAAGATCCGTTTCTGTCATCTCTCCTGTTGACACCTGATTGATCAGTTTGAGTTCCTCTTTTGCAATCAGCTGGCTGCCCTGTTCAATGGCAAGATCCGACAGGGCTTTATCAAGGGCGCTTTGGGCCTTTTGAACCTCGATTTTATAGTCTGAATCCTCCAGCAGAAGAAGTGTTTCTCCTTTTTTCATCACACCGCCCTGGACAAAATTATCAGAAACAAAGCGCACTTCCCCTGAAACCTTGGCTTTCAGCATAATTTGTCTGTCGGGCATGACGGTGCCCATGGCATGGACATAGGTTTGAAACCTTCCCGGTTCAAGGGTCATGGTTTCCACGAAAGCCGCCTGTTTTTCAGGCGGCTTTCGTTTCATTTTCACTTCCTGGGATTTGAAATAATAGAACCCTGCGACACCTGCCAGCACCAGGCAAACCGGCAGACCAATACGGAGCAGCCGCCTGCCCATTGAACCCTTTTTTTGGGGGATACTCATTTTAGTGACTCCACATCCTCAACCATTTGATTTTGTTGGTTTCCATCCAAGGGCCCTGAAAAGCCCGATTCGTTCCTTGATATGGGCTGCCCGCTCCCCCACCAATTGTCTTTCCAGCTTCTCAATACTGGTCCAGGCGATCAGATAGGACAAATAGCTGCTCTGACCGTTCTGGTATTGCAACCGTGCATCCCTCAAGGTCAGCCGCACCACAACAAGTTGCTCTTCAAGCAATTTGATATAGGCCTCCTGCTTCTGAATACCCACCAGGCTGTTTTCAACCTCAAAAATTGCATTGGCCACGGTTTTGGCATAAAGCGTTAATTGCTCCCGGGCCACAGCCTTCACCCTGTCCACCTCTGCCTGCCGGAATCCACCATCAAAAACAGGGCCGGCAATACTTGCCCCAAGGGTGGCCACCCAGTTTTGAAACAACAAATCAAGCTGCCCGCTTGAAAAAAGCGCTGCAGCCGTCAATGTAAAAGAGGGCAGCAGGTCTGCTTTTGCCGCTGTTATCTCCCATTGAGAGGAGGACAGACGCATCCTGGCAGCCTTTATATCCGGCCTGTTTTCCAGAAGATTTGACGGAATGCCCACAAAGGGAAGTGCATCCGGTTCCGGAAGGACAACGCTTGCCACCTGAACCTGGGAAGCCGATGTTTTCCCACACAAAAATGCCAGTCTGTTCAGTAAAACCTGCTCTTGTTTTTCAAGGAGCGGAACCTGGGAACTTGCCTGGGCAAAGGCTTCCCGCTGCTGGGACACATCCAGGGCGCTGGCCTTTCCATTGACAAACCGCAACTTTTGAAGTTCCAGCAGAGTCTGGTTGATGCGGATCTGGCTGTCTAAAATTTTTTTTTCACTCCGGGCGGCGATGATATCAATCCAGGTTTCGGCAATCAATGCCCTTAATTCATGGGCGTAGCCGTAATAATCCTGTTCAGCGGCCCCAAGGCTCATCTCCTGGGCCTGCTCTCCCGCCTTTGCCTCTCCCCAGACATCCGGTGTATAGGATCCGTTCAAGGCGCCATCCAGAGAATGGCTGCCCGTATAAGAGGAACTGCTCTTGGCGGTTGGTTTAACAGTCACTCCTTTTTTCTGCCCCCCGAAGGAAAACTTAAGATCCGGTAAAAAAGAGGCCTGTTCTTTGGCGACCCTGGCTTTTGCCTGGGCTATTTTTTCTTTAAGGGTGTTTAAATCAAAATTATGGGTCATTGCCCCTTGGATCAATGCCATGAGTTCGTCGCTGCCAAAGGACTGCCACCAGGAATCCGGGCTGTTGCTCTCTGTTTGTTCAATGGAGAAACGCTCGGGAAGGGTCCATGGAAGAGAAGTTTCGGGTTCCGGAACCACTGCTTTACAGGCGGAAAACAACGCCAGGCACACCAGCAGAACAAAAATTAAAAATCTCATCACTTCGGTTTTCCCCCAGGTCCAATTTGCTAAGAATATGTCAGAATAACACTCATGGCAAGATCTATACAGCAAAGTGCGTGCCATATCAATCTGTGTTTTTCTAAGGCTCTGAAATTTTATCTGTTTTGCCATGAAACGGGCCGAACCCAAAACCCCATAAACAAAGGCCTGTATATTTTATACCCGACATTAATGGTCAAATGGATACCAACGACCCAGGGGCTTTTCTAAATCCTTGCAATCCTGATCTCCTTTAAAAGGGCAGGTTTTGATTGACCTTGCAGGCCATGGGAACACCTTTTCCAATGGTGGCAAAACAGGTCAGGCATTCATCACAGGCAATGATATCCGTGTCCTTGCCGTCCAGCATTTTCCGGGCTGTCCGGGGATCACAGATCATCTGACGGCCAATGGCAATCAGGTCGATTTTTTCATTTTCCACGGCATTAACCGCTGCCGGACCGATACCAAACTTGCCCACCGCAATCACCGGAAGCTGGGTCTGTTGTTTAACGGCAGCCGCAAGGGCAACATTTGCACCTGAAGACTGATCTTTGGGCAAGGCGGAAGATCCCGCAAGAAAGGTCTTATCACCCACCGTTTTCCAGCCGCCCTGGGCAATCAGGCTAACATCAAAAACATCCACACCTTCATCGGCCAGCAATCCGGCGATGACAAGCGCATCCCCAAGGCACAGACCCCCCGAAATTCTTTCTTCGGCATTTATCCTGAAAAAAACAGGATATCCGGGCCCCAGGTTTTTGCGCACTTTTCTTACGATTTCCACGGCCAGTGTGGCCCGGCCCCTGGCATCTCCGCCATATCGGTCCTGCCTCTTATTGGTCAACGGAGACAAAAACTGGCTGAGCAGATACAGGTGGGCACCGTGGATCTCAATCCCGTCAAACCCTGCTTTTTCAGCCCGGACAGCGGCCCTGGAAAAATCAGTTATCAATTGTTCTATATCATCTGTATTCATGACAATGGGGTCCACATCGGGCCGAAATGCCACCCCGGAGGGTGAAAATCCATGCCGCTTGCCTTTATGGGGGATGCACCTTGGCCCTGCGTGGTTTAATTGTACAACCGCAACAGCCCCCTGCTTATGTATGGTTTTTACCAATTTGATCATGCCGGGAATCTGTGCGTCATCCCAGAGCCCGAGGCTGCAGGGAACAATACGCCCCGTGAACTGAACAGCTGTTGCTTCAACAATTACAAGTCCCACATCCCTGGAACGTTCCTTGTAGAAACCAAGCGTCTCCTGGGTGACGCCCCCTTTGGAAGACCCGTAATTGGTTGTGATGGGAGCAAGCACAAGCCTGTTCCGAAATGACAAATTTTTGACCGTCAGCCCACGCGTAAGGGGTGTTGTTTGCATTTTTTTCTCCTGAAACCATGTCTGTCTTTCAATGGGATTTTATTTTTTAATCTTGGGTTTTATTTCAAGCCCAACCTTATAAAGCAAAAAAAATATTACCCTATAAAAATGATTTGAACAAGGAGAGATGCCGCCCCCAAACCTAATCCTTGACAATATTCGGCCAATAACACTAATAATATCCCTAAAAAAAATTTAGGAAAATGGAAAATTATGAAAATTTTGCTCACAAATGATGACGGATACGCCGCGCCGGGAATTCTTGCCCTCTACAAGATTCTCAAACCCCATCACCAGGTGATTCTGATTGCGCCCGATGGGGAAAAGAGTGCCGTGGGTCACGGGATCACCCTGAATGAACCCATGAGAATAACACAGATAAACCCGACCCATGAAGACAAGGTATATGCCGTTACAGGAACACCGGCAGACTGTATCAAGCTGGGTCTGTTTGAACTTTGCACCCCGCCGCCGGATCTGATTATTTCCGGGATTAATCCGGGCAGCAACACAGGGGTGAACATCAACTATTCAGGCACACTGGCAGCCGCAAGGGAAGGCGCATTAAATGGTATTTTAAGTATGGCGGTGTCCATATTCAGAGGGGAAAACCCCATTGATTTTCAGGGCATGTCCCATTTTATCGCCCGATTGACCGACAAAATCCATGGCTATGGACTGCCTGCCGGAACCTTCTTAAACATTAACGGGCCGAACATCCAGATGGATAAGGTCAGGGGTGTCAAAATCACCCGGCAGGCCTCAAACAACCTGTCCAAAAACTTTGACAGGAGAACGGACCCCAAAAACAGACCTTATTATTGGTACGGCAATATGGATACCCTGGATCATGAACCCGATACAGATGTGAAAGCGGTATCCCAGAACTATATCTCCATCACCCCCCTCCAATGTGATCTTACGGATCATAAAACAATGAAAGAACTGGAAAAATTTAAACTCTCCATTGGTCTTGAAAAAAGAGCCATACCGTGACAAAGTGTACAGCTTGCCCGTAAAGCAGGAGATGGTTCACCTGGAACAAAGTCCGGGTGTATTATTAACAATCAACCTAAAAAAATGAGCAGGACAATGATTGTATTGGATGCTGTTACAAAAAAATTTGGCAGCCTGAAGGCAGTGGATGCGGTTTCATTCCAAATCAACAAAGGGGAGTTTTTTGCATTGCTCGGACCAAATGGCGCCGGCAAGACAACCATTATCAAGATGCTCCTGGGATTTGTTCAGCCGACTTCGGGCAGCATCCGTATCAAAGGGGTTGCCTGTTCTGAAACAAGGGCAAGAAAAAATATCGGGTATATTGCCGAGCAGCATATGATCCCCCCTTGCCTTTCCGGTTTTGAGTACCTGTGTCGCCATGCCTCCCTGATGGGATTGTCCGGAAAAAAAGCACGCCTTGAGGTGGAACGCGTTGTGGAAGTCGTCTCCATGTCCGGACGGGAAAAAGAAAAGAGTTCCGGCTATTCAAAGGGGATGCGGCAGCGGATCGGGATTGCGGGTGCACTGATGGGCACCCCGGAACTATTGATACTTGATGAGCCTGTTTCCGGCCTGGACCCCATGGGCATAAGGGATATCAGAAATATTATTGACAGCCTCCGCCCCCATGAAATCACAATTTTCTTAAACTCCCACCTGCTGTCAGAGGTTGAAAAAACATGTGATACGGCTGGGATTATGCACAAGGGCAAAATAGTCGTAAAAGATTCAATCAGCGCCATAATGGCCCATGGGGAAAGCCTTGAAGATATTTTTGTTAAACATATAACCCAAACCACCCACTAAAGATGCCATGAAACAAATCCTTAAAATTACAGGTTATACCATTGCCGATCAGATGCGGGCCAAAAGCTTTTATCTTCTTCTGGCCATATCAATCGGACTTCTTTTTATCATGCGCGGGTGTTATTCCGCTGATTATGTGATCAACGGCCAGCCACTTGAGAGCGTCTTTCATATTTCCCGGATCATTTTCCAGGTAATTGTCATGGGAATGCTGCTCATGGTTGCCATGATATCCATGAGAATTTTCACCCGGGATCTAACCGATGGGTCTGTGCAGATGTTTCTTTCACGGCCGGTCAAACGCCTGGAATATGTGCTTGGCAGAATCATC
>VMSR01000145.1 GCA_013792075.1 Desulfobacula sp. | reverse complement strand
TGATTTCGCGTGGTTCTTGACGGCGGCGACGAGTTCTCGTATCGATGGCATAAATACCTCTGTATGTCAACTGACGGTTTGGGACGACTAACGATATTCTTATTTATTTCAATGAATTTGTCATTCCATTAGAGCTTGGGTTGAAGCTGTCATCTATCAGTTTTTTCTAATTTAGGAGTCTATCTCTAATTACCAATCATCCCAGGCCGCCATAATAGTGGTAGCAAACAAAAGTCTATTTGGGTGACCGTATATCAAACCTTGGTGTGGTTACCGGATAATTTTTATACTCGGATATATCAATATTGAGTCCTGAAATGTATAGAAGATTCTTCCCTGTGTACTCCTTTCCCCGGCGGATGGATTCGACACCTCTTGCAAACTCATTCTGGATGTTGACTTTTGCAGCCCTGAGCAGGGGATTCCGGGAGGTGACGATTCGGGGCATAAAATCTATGATGTTTCGTTCAAGAAAAATACTTTCATCGGTTTCATGAAAATTTTCACGGAAAAAAAACAGGTCCTCGGTCAGATGATCCCCAATACATTCACCATTCCCTGATTTCCATTCATAGCCCTTAAAATCCATTCGTTTTCTGAACTCTTCGGTCACTTCAAAGGACTGCATGGTGCTGGAAGCCTCAAGAGGATGGATACACCCGTCTTCACTAACTTTTGCAATGTTCTCAATCCTTAAGACCAGACCATTATTTACCGGGTACGTAAAAAAGTCGACAAAGGAATTTTTTACTGTAATCGTAAAAATTCCGGTATCGGTTATAGTCAGAAAAATTCGATCCCTGGCAAACTGATATTGCTCAAGATAGGGCGTGATCACGTGAGAGAGTTTCCCGCAGGAAACAGAGATGCTTTTATTAACCAGTATAATGGGAAGCCCCTGGTTTTAATCAGAACAGAATGCCCTGGAGGGCATGATAAATCCCTTCCTGAATCCAAGCCGGATGCACAGGTTATAAAGCCGGGGAACAAATTCAGGATAGGGAATGGCCATACCGTCTACAGTAAAAGGTGCCATCTCGCGCAAAATCGGCACTTTAGGATAAGGCTTTGTTGACATCATGATCTTTCTCTCCGGTGTCGTTTCAATGAATATACCAGATAACGGCCTTTGCTAACGTTGAATTCACTGGTTTCGCGTTGTTTGCAAAATTCAGTGGAATGATTTGTTAGAACTTTCTACGCAAGCATTCTACTGATTATTTCTTTTAAGAGTTTAGCAGCCACCATCCCAGTCATGCCATTTAGGTCTTGCTCAGGATTATATTCCACAATATCAGCCCCCACCAACGTTCCTTTCAAGTTTTGAATTATCTCTAGAACTTCTCGCGTACTCATGCCTCCCGGTTCATGGTGAGATACGCCTGGTGCATAAGCAGGGTCAAGGCAATCCAAGTCTATGGACATATAGACCGGCCCGTCAAAACATAAATTTTTAGCAGCTGAAATATTCTTCATGGCAATGACTTCAACACCAAATTTATCCACCTGTTCCTTTAAGTGTCCCGTCATTGTTCGAATACCCACTTGCACTAGCCTGACTGCTAAATTTGCTTCCATTATTCGAGCAAATGGGCATGCATGAGAGTTGCGATTACCATCCAATTCATCATATAGATCGGGATGCGCGTCCAAATGAAGAATGCTCAGATTTTTATAATACTTTGCAAATGCACGCATAATAGGGAATGTGATCGAATGGTCTCCTCCCAGCGTAATAACCTTGAAATTTTCTTTTAATAAATTATCAATTTCACCTTCAATTTGGTTAAACGCTGATTTTTCATCTGACACGTCTATGTCTGGCCTAATCTGCCATCCAGATAGTGTACCTAAATCAATCAAATCCTCAGTCCACAAATTGGACGAGTCACAATGCAACGCTTCTTTAATTTTGGCTGGCGCTAATGCCGCTCCTTTTTTATAGGACGAATTGCTGTCAAGCGGAGCACCTACAACAACAATATTCTTTTCAATTAATTTTTTATTGTTCAATTTTGTTTCCTCATATTGCGTTTTAATCGCAGCTCTGTATCAGGCATTCAACAGGTTGCGCAGCGAAAGGGAAGAATACGCTCGTGCTTATAATTTATGGGACAGCGAGAACAGCACAGTTGCAAAGATCATCGCTTTCAAAAGCCGTCATGTCACCTGCTTTCAATCCCGGGACAGGAAACAGCCGAACGGTTAAAGGATTATTTAAACGATATGCCATTGTGCCGGTATCTCTCATGAGTGCAGCAATTTTGTCTATGGGTGTATCCCCTGGTATTGGCACCGTATCCAGGCCAATACCACAAACCGATCTGTAGGTTAATAGTGAACGGATATCAAAATTTAAGCGAATGGTTCCTTGGGCAAGTCCTGTATCTTCTGTTAGAGCAAGCATGAGCCCGGAAAAACCAACAAGTTCGACATCTTTAATAGATTTAAAAACTTTTGTTAATAATGATGATGCTTCAACCGTGCCGGATGATCCAAAATACGCAACACCCATCTGTTCATAGACCTCGACCATACTCGCGCAATTTTTAGAAGGCGCTGCTGAACTGTCAAAACCAGAGAAAGTGAACGCCTTATCAATATTTGCCAGGTCAATTATATCTTTGATTGTTGATATATGATATTGAAGCGCGTTGCTCATAACATCATAGTATCCCTTAAATAAGGCATTATGATTATGGGCATCAATGCGTTGGTTAAAGTCCTTAAGTACGTTGACAAGTAAATCTGGTGTTTCAAGACCAATAACAAAGCGGTTCCCAAGCTCTTTTCTGTGATAACTTGCCGGAAAGTAAGGTATCAGAGGATCGCAATTGAAATTTACTCAGATAGGCCAAGTCTTTTTTTGCGCTCTCTATATCTTCAGTATTTAGATACTCACCAAACGGATTGGTGACAATCCTAACAGACTGAACTATATAATCATTTTTATTGAATTCTTTTGATAAGCCCAAACAAAAATGAGATGCCTTAAGGACTTCTTTTTTCCAGCTTTCTCTGTCCTTACCCAATGATAAAAAAGTGGTTATGGTTCTAATTCTACAAAGATCTTTGTTTTTATAACTCAAATTGATAGTCCCTTCTGAACGTTGCTCTTCTGCGGCCGCGGCTTTTTGCGATCCGTTGCAAGAGCGTTGTTGGAAATCCATATTAAATTCTTAAAGTGCTGTTTTTGGGGTCATTTTTTCATGCTTTTTTTATTCAAAATCAAGATGAACAGCTATAGTGAGACACGCCACCAACCTTAAAAAACGCCCTAGGTTTTAGACGATAGTATTTATCTTCTACTTCTTGTGATTGCTCATCATATGGGTAGCTAAGTACTTCTTGCAACTCTCTGACTAAGGTGTAGTCACCCTGCATGGCTTGTTGGTAGGCGGGAACAATCAACCACTCACGCCATGCGTATTTTGGGTTAGTCTGTTTCATACTTGCTGATATCTCAGCCAGATTGCCGTCTTTAATGACGAGATCGCGCCAGCTTTTTAGCCAAGCTTGCCATTGCTCATCGAGTTGTTGTGAAGTTTTAACGTAGAAGCTCTTTTTTAATGCTGAAACATCCTCTGGTACATGGGATAACTCACGGAAAAAAATGGTGTAATCCACCTCTGAGTGGGTCATTAACTGCATTAATCTCTTTAATAGCTTCGGGTTATATTCAGTCAAGCCAAGTTTGGCCGCCCACATTTTTTGGATTTGTTTTTGCATTTCTTCTGCAAAGCCATGGCGCACTTGGTCGAAATGTTCTAAAGCTTCGGTATCTTCTGCGAGTAACGGTCTCACCGCTGTCCAAAACATATGGTAATTTGCTTCCGCTGCGATTGGCTGATTGAAGAATGAAAAGTGTTTGCCGCCGCCAGTCCAAGGTTGAAACTCAGGGTCAAAAATTTCACAGAATCCAAAAGGTCCATAGTCGAGGGTAAAGCCACCTGCAGCGCAGTTGTCACTGTTGTAATTACCCTGGCAGTAGCCAATACGCTGCCAATTGGCCACGAGTGAAGTAAGACGCTGGCAAAATTGCTTAGCCAACTCAACCAATTGATCTGCAAAAACATGGTGTTGATTAATGTCGCTTTTGTATTCTCGTTCAATTAAATGCGACACAATCATGCGCAATTCTTCTAATGCTCTTGGGTGAGTATTGCCGCGAGCGCGGCGGGCAAACAACTCTAACTGACCAACGCGCAAAAAGGATGGTGCAACGCGAGTTGAAATCGCCACAGGATTGTCCACTAAAATATCAGGATCGGTGGAGTGGGAGTCTTGAGAATACCAAGGCCGGGTAACGGTTTCAGATTTAGAAACATACAGTGTTAAAGAGCGCGATGTTGGAACACCTAACGCCTGCATATATTCTTGCGCAAGAAACTCACGCACACTTGAACGTAGTACTGCGCGCCCGTCGGCACCTCGGCAATAAGGCGTTGCGCCGCCACCTTTCAATTGCATTTCCCAGCGTTGCCCATTGAGTATTCCTTCAAATACAGATATCGCCCGAC
>VMSR01000147.1 GCA_013792075.1 Desulfobacula sp. | reverse complement strand
TGTCAAGGAGATTTGTATTTGCTTCGACCGCGCGTCCGCTCTCTTACTGCAGCGGTCGTGCGTATCATTGTAACAAGTTCTATTCAAGTCAAACCGTCCTTGTTAACACAAAAATAACCGGTTATACCCGGTTCATTTTTTTGTTGAATTGAATTGCTTACGCGTTATGGTCGATCTTTTCTTTATCGAAGCAGTGATATCCTCTAACAGGCTGTTCTGTTGATATCTGTTTATAAAGTTCGCATAGGTACTATCAATTTTACTTGTCACTTTAAGACAAAAATCCAATAATTTTTTCTTGAGAATCGGATGACTTACTTTTATCTCCTCTGCAAATCCTTTCCAGTGTCTTTCCATTATCCATTCGGGTCTGTTCTCCCCACCTATTTTCATGGCAAGTTTTTGTGACAGGGTATCATATATGTCCGTGCACAACATGTCATAAAAAGGTGCCAATCGAATTTGTTTAGCCTGATATATAAAAGACAAGTTTTTTGCATGCCCATCCATATTCCCGATCAGGTAATTAAAAAATACCCATTGCATCAGCTGCTGAAAATCTTTAATCGGATTTGCAGAGTATGATCGAACCAGATCAAAGCATGCTTTGAGTCCAGGACCCCCATCAGCCTGATATTTCAGTTCATGTGAAAGCCCCATGGCCTGACAAAAATCCTCCTGGTGAAGACGCTTGAGAATATCATTATCCAATATTCTATCATACCGTTTAATTAACAGAACCTTTTGACCTTTTTTTCGAGCAATCATAACAGGCGGGACAGCCAAACCAACGGCATTGGCAAGCATCATACAAAAGCATTCATTTTCAATGGAAAACTGAAAATGCGCCATATTCGGTTTTAAAATAAAGTTACTTGGCGCACCATTTTCTGGGATATAAAATGAAGGATCTTTGTAGAAAAGCGCCAGCTTTTCCTGTGCCCCTGCAAGCGATATTCGGATACCTTCCTGACCTGCAAGCAAAGGTCTTCTGGGGATATCCTTTATCAAATCTGCTAATTGCTCGTCTGATAAAAAACTATATGTGTATTGATCCGGGGATTCAGGTATTTCTGCTTCAGGTAGAATTGTTATTGCTCCGGCGCAATCTCCCCCAATACGTTTGAGAAGCATAAAATCATTTTTATTTGAAATTCCAAGTTGTTTCGCTATTAATATTCTAACGGCAGATTCAGGCAACAGATTGGAAAAAAATGATTTTACTTTGTCATTTGAGATAACATCTTCCCGCATCGGCAAAGAAATAGATATTTGAAAAGCATTAGGTGATGCCAACCATTCCTTAGAATATTGAAATGAAAACAGTCTCCTGTCATTAATACTTAAGGAACCGACTCTGGTTTGTTCAAAAAAAATATTCAAGGTCTCCAAGATCAAAAATCTCCACGTTTCATGATATGGAGTTCAAGACCAAGGCTGTTCAACAATTCAAATACTTTTCCAAGCTGAGCCGTTACTTTACCTTTTTCAATCTCTATAATAAATTTTCTGCCGACATCACTAAACTCAGAAATCTCTTTTTGAGTCAGTTTGAGCCGTTTTCGCTCTTCAAGGAGATGCTGTCCTAATTCTTTAGGATTATTGATTTTTATTGAAGGTTTCAATTTGCCTCTCATATAAAAGTTTCTGATCGGATACTTTTAACAGTTCTGAAAGCGAAATGCAATTAAAAGTTCTCGATCGGGGACTTTTTGTATTTTTTTGATAAAATTACTTAAAAAGTGACCGATCGGAAACTTTTGAAGACAATACAGCGCGATGATTCTCACAGTGTGTCTATCTGACGTATAACGTTAAGTTACCTATCAATTTCAGAATAGTCCCTGGGCCTTCCCGTCTCTTCATACATGCCACGGCTTGGAAAATGGAGTCAAGAAAGAGGACGTCAGACAACCTAAACAGGAAACTGCCTTCGGGCACAAATCCCCATCATAAATGACAGCCCGATACCCGCGGCAGGTATCCAGAGCCAGAGGTCCCCTGTTTTTGAATACGGACTGGTGGTCTTTGGGCAGTACAGCCGGGCCTGGGTAATGGATCGGGTGCCCCAGGGCACAAGGGTTCCCTGGACCACAGCGCCTGTGGCTGAAATGTGTGCGCTGTATCCCGAATTGGCAGTTCGGATCATGGGGCGGCGCTGTTCAACGGTCCGGAAAACAGAATACCCCAGACTTAGTCTCCCGGCTTTCGGGGAACGGAACCCCCCTTCATTGGATAGATTCACAAAGGCAATAGCCCCGAGTCCGGCCCCCTGTCGGGCCAGGTCCGGAAAAAGGCTTTCAAAGCAGATCAGGGGCTGAATCCGGATACCGGTCGGCAGGGAAATCACCCCGGCCCCGGGGCCGGGAGAATATTCAAGTCTGTTCCCGAATACCTTTTTCAGCCAGGGGATCTGGTTTGAAAAAGGGATATATTCGCCAAAGGGAACCAGTCTGGATTTGCGGTATGCAGGAGCACAGTGATCCTGGGTCACAAGCCAGAGGGTATTGTGGGCTGCCGTAATTTTTTGTGTCATGCTGGCCGCGTCCCCACGCCCAGGCAGGGCCGCTGGCAGAGGGCTTCCGTAGTCATACTCCCTGAACACGGCCATAATGGCCGTACCTGATCCTGCCAGAAGAGATGGGAGTCCGGCCTCTCTCAGGCTTGAACAGGTCTGGGGGGCCGACCCCGGCGTTTCAGGCCAGACGACCAGATCAGGCGACCCCTCAAGGGCCTGGGCCACCATAAAAACCAATGTCTCAAGGGCCTGGGGTTGCCGGTTTTCACCGGAGGCCCGGACAGACAGCCCGGGCTGAATGACGGCGGCGGTGAGAAGGCGCCCCTGGTCGTCAGCAGAGGCAAGGGACTCAATACGATAGGTGCCGTATACGGCCAATGAAGAAACAAGGATGGCCAGGACCAGGCTGTGGCCCAGGAATAACCGCTGATTCCGCAAAGATTGAACCAGTCCGGCAATAAGCCAGTTGATCCAGAGCAGGAGGAGGTTCACCAGATGAATGCCCCCCAGGTCCGCGACCTGGATGGCCAGGGGGGTCTGGTGAAGGCTCAGGGCAAAATCATTGGGCAACACAAGGGAAAAGGGATAGAGGGCCAGGGTCAGGAAGGCGGCACACCAGAGGGGTGAAGGCTCCCTGCCGGTCTGGTCTGACCACTTCCCCCGGGCCAGTCCCAGCAACCCGTAGGGCAGCCCCTGAAAAACGAAAACCGCCAGGCTGGCCAGAAGGGCCAGGGGCAACGGCCATCCCATGAAATGGCGAAACCCGTGAACCAGCCACCAGGCGGAGAAAACCCAGAACAGGGTGCCGCCCAGCCACCCCAGGAAAAACCCGGCCACAGGCCTGCACCGGCCCAGGGCAACGGCAAAGGGGGCCAGGGCCACAAGGGGCAGCCAGGGTACTGCCGGAGAGGGCATGGACAGCCATACCATGCCCCCGGACATCAGGACAAGACAGAGCAAAATCAATCGATTGCCTGCCCGGTTGCCTGACCTATTCTGCTTTGCATGCTTTGGGATAATGTCCGTAATAGCGTGTGGTCCCAATATAGTAGCTCCAGGACCCGCCGAGGTCTGACTGGCTCCGGTTATAGGCCCGGGCACATTTTCCCTTTACCTCTCCGTATCGTTTCATACAGTCCCCGTATTGGGGATCGTATTCCGCCTGGACCGAGACCACGCCGATCTTCTCTCCTGTGGCGCAGACAATACAGTTGACGGTAATCAAGCCCTTATCACTACAGGTTGACGGGCTTGGTTTTGCGCCGGCCGCCGCCTGCCCGGACACCGAGATAACCATCACGGCCGCCAGGGCCAGTGCAAGGAAAACGACGTTAAGGCATCTGATCTTGGACATATGGTCTACCCTCCTCATTTTGCTGTTAAAAATTTTTTAGAACATATAGCACTTTCATCCTCAGGACAAAAGAAAAAGCAATACCCATGCCACCCCCAGATTCTGCCGATATTTCGCTGGAAACACCCATTCAGTATAATCATAGCCGTGGTGACAAGTTCAGTGCCTTTACAAAACAAGTGACAACAAAGTTGTCTTGGGGGCGGTACTTTGGATGCCGAACCCAATCCATGGGGAATATATCGAATTTGATTTTCAAAAAAAATAGATATCACATCCAGAGGATGAAATACAATTCGGATGGATATGACAAACGAACGATGGATCAGGTTCATGCCCATCATCAAAGCGTTGACCCAGTTGAATGTTAAACAGCGTGAATGTTTAGGATCTCTGGCTAAAAAATGCCAAAAAAACTAACCGGCACATTGACCGTAGCATCCTGCTTGTTGGACGATGCGGTAGATGAGTTATACCCTATTATATATGGGGATTTCTAAAAAACTCCCCATAGCCTTTAATATCAGTCGTTTTGAGCAAAATACAAAAAAGTTTAAAAATCATTTAAAATTACACTCCTGCTGACGCAGTCAGCATTCGTCCAACGTAGGTTGAGCGGCCGCGCTGCTAAAGCTTCAGCGGTAACATATAATCGGGCGATTGTCCACCCCGCGCCCGGCGTCCTGTTAACTCCCCAAATAAGCGGTGAAATCCGCTTCATTTGAATTGTTTGACATTTTATATGAATGATAATATTATCCATGTAAATTATGAATAAGGATTATCGATATGCATGGTTATGTACAAAGAATAAAAGAAAAGAAATTGCAAAACGCGCTTTCCCGCTCTCCAGCGGTAGCCATTCTGGGTCCCAGACAAGCTGGGAAATCAACAACTGCCAAAATGCTCCTCAAAGACATCCCTTCAGTTTATCTTGACTTACAGGACCGGGTTGATCGAAATAAACTGTCAGAACCGGAACTTTTTTTTGACCGATATAGAGATAAGGTTATTTGCCTTGACGAAATTCAGCTCCTTCCGGAATTTTTTTCTATCCTCCGTTCAGAAATAGATAAAGATAGAAGACCTGGTAGATTTTTAATTTTGGGCTCAGCTTCCCGCGATCTTATAAAACAATCAACGGAATCCCTTGCAGGTCGCATCGCCTATATCGATCTAACACCGTTTATCGTTAATGAAGTTGCCAACGTCTCAATATGGTCTGATCTTTGGCTTCGGGGAGGTTTCCCTGAAAGTGTTCTGGCCGAAAATGATAGGGATAGTTTTGACTGGCGCCTTGATTTTATTCGAACATTCATGGAACGAGATATTCCTAATCTTGGGTTTAACATCCCAATCCCGATAATTGAACGTTTATGGCTACTTTTGGCTCATTACCACGGTCAAACTGTGAACTATCACAAACTGGCTGCAGCAGTAGATATATCTATCCCGACATTAAAAAAATATCTGGCCATTCTGGAACAGACCTATATGGTTCGGTTGTTGCCCCCAGCAGAAACAAACTTAAAGAAAAGACTGATTAAATCTCCGAAAGTTTATTTGCGTGATAGCGGAATTCTTCACGCGTTACTTGATATTGAAACCTATGATTCTTTGTTGGCCAACCCAGTAGCCGGAGCTTCCTGGGAGGGTTTTGTCATTGAAAATATTATTACGGAACATGATCGCTGGAAACCATCTTTTGTCAGAACCTCTAATGGTGCTGAAATAGATCTTATATTAGAGAGGGCAGGACAAAGGCATCTCTTTGAATGCAAACTTTCAAAGGCCCCAAAACCTTCCCGGGGATTTTATGAGCTGATTGATTCAATGAAACCTAAATCAGCATGGGTTATTGCCCCTGTTGATGAACCCTATGAAATTAATAAAGGAATCTGTGTTTGTTCACCTGCCGGCTTGGAAATTTAATCGCAGTCATACAGGCGCCTTGAACATGAACATCTGCGGCTTGCCGCCGGGTACCCGCACTCCCTTAGGTCAACCTTGCGGTCAACTGTCCTTCTTTGAAGGAGGAATACGGGCTTACCAAGTTCCACTTTTAATACACAATGGGTTAGCGTCTGTTTGTCCGCCGGAGGAATCATAGATTACCTAGAGCGACTGACGAACGCTCTATCCATACCTCTTGCCTTTTGGCCCAGGCCTGTCAGCATCTTTGGCCTGTCAAAAATAACGACGTTTATTAACAGTTCATATATATTACGCATACCATCGTTCCTAGCTCCCATCCAGGTTGATGCTCCCAGAGTTGAGGTCCTCTCACGAATTCCTCTTCCGGCCAGAGGCCAAGGGCTTTATTGTTGTCCGGGCTTCACACAAAACCGTTACCGGTAATGCATGCCGGAGTAGAAAACTGCTGGTAATACAGCAGGTTGGGTCAAACCCAACATTATTAAAAGCGACTTCTTGTCGCAACCGTAGCATTTTTGTTGTTAGATTTGACGATATTTTTAATATTCTCTCTTACAAGACCATGTGATTTTTTGACCCTCGATCTGTACCATGCTTAGACTGTTATAATAGCTTATTTTATTTCGTCTGGAGCCTTCCATTTAAGAAAATGCTCAAGGGCATCGGTATTTCCAATTAGTTCCCGGGCTTTTTGGAGCAGTTCAAACATTTTTAATTTATTTTCCTCACTCAAGTCTTTGACTCGTCGTTCTGCGTCTTTGAAAAAATGTTCAATCTGATTTGCCTCAGACCAGGCATGAATTATCTGAAAAAGTCCTTCTCGGCTTTGTTTTAAAGCCTCAGCTGTCCGGCGTTCTTCCTGTTCTTTGCGCCATTTTTCTTGCTGAATCTCCCATTCTTTTCGTTCTATTTCTGCCTGACGTTCTCCCTCTTCTACAAGGCTGGCAATTTTGTGAGTTGATTGTTCCAGATCGGTAACAATCTTTTTTATTTGCTTTCTCAGGTCACTGCCTTTATTTTCTTTCCAGCTTTTTACCCAGTCAGCCCTGTAATAGGGAGAATACGCCTGTAACAATAGCTTTCCGGTTGGATATTCTCGTGTGGTTGTCCAAGTGTGACTGGAAGAATATTTTCGTTTGGATTTTATATAATCTTTTTCTTTGATGTATTTTCCGTTTACATACCGGACTTTTATTTCCTCTGACATCTCAACTATTGTCAAACCAATCGCAACAGTTCCAAGATAGACTGTGGTGCACCGCCATGGAGACCAGAGGCCTTGGTAATCGTGATTTTGGGGGACTTCATGATTTTCAAAGTCTGCTCGTCGAAATTGCTCCGAATTCGGTGCAATTACTACATGATGACCTTTGGATTCCAATAAGAGAAAAAGCTCATTAGCAAATGACAAAGCTTTATCAAGGCATGGTTTGGAGACTACCAGGTCCACGAGTAATTTTTTCGTCGGTTTGAGATACCCTAACTCATGAACGTAGAGTTGTTTTTCAAAATGATGTTTCGCACCGATTATTAGAGGGTGTTTTTTACGTTTAGTTACTGATGATTTATGTTTCTGGTTGGGACGCTTAGATGGAGGACGTGGCAAGGCCTTATTTAGCTTTGAATAATGTCCACCACCTTTTGCCCATACTGATTCATCGCCAGGTCGAGCTTCAGGAAGTGATGGCTTTGGGGGGGGGCTTTCCCCACAGCCAGTTTTGCCCAATACCCTCGCTTGGGTCTTGGTACGTTGAGAAGTGTACATACCCGGGCCATATAGCTTGAAGAAATGTCATAGCGGGCTGCTATTTTTAGCATAGGTTCCGACCAGACTAATTCATATAGCTGTTCACGGGTCAAGGATGACGGTGTCACAATTATATCATTTCCATACTATTTTATAAGGCAAACAAAGAACGTTGAAAATAATGGGTTCATTTTTGTGTTAAGATATTGTGGTTCATAGAGGTTGGTTACAATTGGATGTTTGAACATCTTTGTTTTATTTAAAAATCACGCAACTTCCAATCTTAACCTTTTCCCAAGCGCGTTTGCAAATTTTTCTAAGGTTGATAATTTAATATCTTCGGCATGATTCTCAATTCTTGAAATCGCAGATTTTTTTGTGTTTAAGCGAGAGGCTAATTCTTCTTGTGTGAGACCAGACTCTTCTCTTGCCTGCTTCAGCATTACTCCGATTTTAAAATGTTCATATCCGGAATCAAAATTTTCTGCAAATGCCGGGTCCTTTTTTTTTCTTTTTTTTATATATTTTTGGAGATCGCTCATAACTTTTTCCTCTTAAAATAGTCCTTCATGCGTTTCTCAGCAATTTTAATTGCCTGCCTGGGAGTTTTTTGGGTCTTCTTCTGGAAAGCATGAGTTAAAATAATAATTTCAAAACCATCAAAAAAACAGAGGATTCGAAATATATTTGATCCCAAATTAACCCTGACTTCCCAAAGATTATCTGTGTTAACCATTTTTTTAAAATATTTGGAAGGAACATTAACATGCTCTTCAACCATATTCAAAACCCAGACAACTTTTTTAGCCTGTTTTGCGGTTAAATTATCAAGGAACTCTTCAACCGGGCTTTTCCCAGACTCTGACTTGTAAAAATTAATTTCTTTCATATTGCCTATATGTTAACACGCAGGTTAACTAAGTCAAGGAGAATATTTTATCAATCCTTTCTTCTAACAGCTCAATTTCCTTTGTCTCTTATTCCCAGATTACATAAACCTGCCATCCCATTTGGGCTAATTCTTTTTGAACCACCTTATCCCGTTTAATGTTCTGATTGAATTTGTTCTGCTAAATCAGATATGAGCTCTGAATTGAACAGCTTCAAGCTGACAGGATTTATCAAGGCTGCCCTGTAGCATAAACAGC
>VMSR01000153.1 GCA_013792075.1 Desulfobacula sp. | reverse complement strand
CCGGCTGCCCTCACAAATCCCCTTGCCCGAAAAACTTTATCCTGTTGCCAGAAAGCATCGCCAGGAACTCAAGGTCATTGCATATCAAATCCAGAAACTTGAAGCCATGGTGGAAATGGCTGAGTCAATGGTCGAGGCACCTTTTACCCTGGGTCTTTCAAGCTTTGACAATGAAATGGCAAACACCACAGGAAGCGATGCGCCCAAAGAGGCTTTTGCCGCCACAACCATGGCCGCCATGAAAAACAACAGCCCGATCAAGCCCTGGTACGGGACGGATGAACCCTGGTTAAACCAGACAAGGCAAAACCTGTCTGCCTTGCGGCAGACACTTGTGAGCCAGGAAAATGCCACAGACAGGATGGTTCGCAATGCCTGGTTTGACGCGGACAAAACCCAGCGGGAGTATCTTTTGTACAAGGATAAAATCCTGCCCCTTTCCAAATCTGCCCTGGACGTGTCCACCAAAGAATATGAGGCCGGCTCCATTCCCTTTTCCGAGGCCATTGATTCCTATACCTATTGGCTGAAAGTGAAATTGACCATCGCAGGCAAGCAGACCGGGCTGGGCACTTTTTGGGCGGAGCTGGAAAATATTGTGGGTAAACCGCTATGACACATACAAGAAAAACACAAGGACAATAACCATGAACAAACGCATAATCGGGTTGACCATCCTGTTCACAGCCCTGGTCACGGGCGTGATTGTTTTTTATCTTCTTACCGCCATGGGCCTTGACAACAGATCCCAAACCAGTGGACAGGCCGGCAAAAGCAATGCCAAAGAACGGAAAATCATCTATTGGAAGGCGCCCATGGATCCCACGGAGATCTATGAACAGCCGGGCAAAAGCAAGATGGGGATGGATCTTGTTCCTGTTTACCAAGATGAGATGGCAGAAGATGCGAACAGCAAAGAACGGAAAATCGTCTATTGGAAAGCCCCCATGGATCCGACTGAAATCTATGAACTCCCCGGTAAAAGCAAGATGGGGATGGACCTTGTTCCGGTGTACGAAGATGAACTTGTGGGAGGCGTTGATATTAAAATCAATCCGGTGGTGGAGCAGAACATGGGATTGAAAATAGAACCTGTGGAAAAAGGGATCTTAAATCATACCATTAAAACCTATGGTCATCTCACCTATGATGAAACCAGAACAGGGATCATCAGCCAGAAATCTTCCGGGTGGATTGAAAAACTATACGCAGATTATACCGGATTTGTGGTAAAAAAAGGAGACCCCTTATATGAAATCTATTCTCCCTCCCTTCTGGCCTCCCAGGAGGAATACCTGTCTGCCTATAAAAATCATCAAAAAAGCCCAAGTCCCCTTAACACCGAATTTTTGGCCTCTGCCAGGAAGCGGCTTGAATATTATGATATTGCAGACAATGAAATCTTTCTGATTGAAAAGACGGGTCAGGTCCAAAAAGCCCTGGTGGTCAGATCCCCTTATAGGGGAGTGGTCACCCGGAAAAACATCATTGAAGGTGCCTATGTAACCGCAGGCGCCAGTCTGTTTACCATCTCCGATCTGTCCACAATCTGGGTGGAGGCCCATATCTTTGAATATGAGCAAAATCTGGTTCATGAAGGACAGGCGGTTGAGATGATCCTGTCCTATAACCCGGACAAGACGTATAAAGGAACTATTTCCTATATTTTTCCCTATCTTCAGACCAAAACCCGGGACGTGATCATCCGGGCGTCCTTTGACAATCAAGATGGAGAACTCAAGCCGGATATGTTTGCCCGCATTAAAATTTATACCGGTTCAGATAAAACAGGCATGTTCATCCCTTCCCAGGCCGTCATCCATTCCGGAGAAAAAAAATTGGTTTTTCTTGCAAAGGGAAACGGACAATTCACGCCCAGAAACATCACCACCGGCATTTACCTGGAAGAAGGAAAAGTCCAGGTGCTGACCGGCCTGACCCCGGGGGAAAACGTTGTGGTCTCCGGCCAGTTTTTACTGGATTCGGAGTCCAAACTTAAAGAAGCGATCCAGAAAATGATTGCATCCAAAGCCGGTCCTGCCCAGGCCGGAACCCCCGAAAAAAGCGATGCCAAGGACGAATTTTTTGATGATATGGCGCCCAAGGACGACTTCTTCGACGATATGAAATAAAAACAGGGAGCCTGCAATGATAGAAAAAATAATCGAGTGGTCTGTACACAATAAATTCATGGTCGTTCTGGCAACCTTTTTTGTGATTGTCGCCGGTATCCTGGCCATGGTCAACACCCCGCTGGATGCCATTCCCGACCTGTCCGACGTACAGGTCATCATCTACACGGAATATCCGGGCCAGGCCCCCCAGGTGGTGGAGGACCAGGTGACCTATCCCCTTACAACGGCCATGCTAAGCGTCCCCTTTGCCAAGGTGGTTCGGGGGTATTCTTTTTTCGGGTATTCCTTTGTCTATCTGATCTTTGAGGACGGCACCGATATTTACTGGGCAAGATCCCGGGTCATGGAATATTTAAATTTTGTATCCGGCAGGCTGCCGGCCGGGGTTACCCCAAGCCTCGGGCCCGATGCCACGGGTGTGGGCTGGGTCTATGAATATATATTAAAAGACACCACGGGCAAAACCGATCTTGCACAACTCCGTTCTCTCCAGGACTGGTTTGTGCGGTATGAACTGACCGCTGTTCCCGGCGTTTCCGAAGTTGCCAGCATCGGCGGTTTTGTCAAGCAATACCAGGTGGAAGTGGATCCCAACAAGCTGCTCTCCTACAATATTCCCATCCAGAAAATAAAACAGGCAATCCAGCGGTCCAATTCCGATGTGGGCGGCAAGCTGATTGAAATGGGAGAGACCGAATTCATGGTCCGGGGCTTGGGCTATATTAAATCTGTTGAGGATCTTGAACAGATTGCGGTCTCCTTTGACGAAAAAGGGACCCCTATTTTATTAAAGGATATCGCCAATATCGGCATCGGCCCGGAACTGAGGCGGGGGATACTAGAGTGGAACGGCGAAGGCGAAACCGTCGGCGGTATCGTGATCATGCGGTTTGGCGAAAATGCCCTGGAAGTGATCAAACAGGTACAAAAAAAACTAAAAGACCTGGAAAAAGGGTTGCCCGAAGGGGTTGAGATCGTTACGGGATACGACAGGTCCGCCCTGATTGAGCGGGCGGTGGAAAACCTTAAAGCCAAGCTCACCGAAGAAATGATGGTGGTGGCCCTGATCTGTATCATCTTCCTTCTCCATTTCAGATCGGCCTTTGTGGCCATTTTCACCCTTCCCGTGGGCATATTGATGTCCTTTTTGATCATGTACCCCTTTGGGATCAATGCCAACATCATGAGCCTGGGCGGTATTGCCATTGCCATCGGCGTCATGGTGGATGCATCCATCGTTATGGTGGAAAATGCCCATAAACACCTGGAACGGGACCAGGGAAAGAAAACCCATACGCAGATTATCATTGATGCCTCCAAAGAGGTTGGCCCTGCACTGTTTTTCAGCCTTTTGATCATCACGGTATCCTTTTTGCCGGTTTTCAGTCTCATGGAGCAGTCGGGAAGACTGTTCCGGCCCCTGGCCTATACCAAGACCTCTGCCATGGCGGCATCATCTGTTCTGGCCATCACCATTATTCCGGTACTCATGACCTTTTTTGTCCGGGAAAATCCCCTGGACCCCAGCTTGCCGAAACGACAAAAGACCAAAATCTGGATTCTCGCCCTGGCAGGCCCCCCCCTGGCGGTTGTCATTGCCGGCCTTGCCGGCATTCACTTGCCCGAGCTGAGCCTTGTCTTTGCCCTTGGGTTTTCCCTGTTTCTTGGAATCTGCCTTTTTCCCCAAAAAATCATACCCGAGGGGAAAAATTTTCTGAACCAATTTCTGATGCGGATCTACCTGCCCACGATCAAGAGGGTGCTCAAATGGAGAAAAGTCACCCTCCTGGTTTCCCTGGCTGCCATTCTTGTTACCGTGTATCCCATGACCCGTGTGGGAAGTGAATTCATGCCGCCATTAAACGAAGGGGATCTTTTGTACATGCCCACCACCCTGCCGGGGATTTCCATTACCAAGGCAAAGGAGCTTTTGCAGCAGACCGATAAGATCATCAAGCGATTCCCCGAGGTGAAGAGCAGTCTGGGGAAAATCGGCCGGGCAGAAACCTCCACAGACCCGGCGCCCCTGTCCATGATCGAAACCGTGATCATGCTCAGGCCCGAAATTGAGTATGAAAAAATTGATAAACCACGGTTCTTTTCCCAATGGCCGGCCTGGCTGAAAAAACCATTGACCTGGGTCTGGCCGGAACAGGTAAACGGAAAGATTCTCCATGAATGGCGAAAAAAACCCATCCATTGGTTTTTTTCCGGCTGGCCCCAAATTTTAAAGGCCCCCTTCACCTGGGTACTTCCCCAGGAAAGGTATATTACGATCCAGGAGCTGGCCGACGACCTGGAAGATGCCGTCAAGTTCCCCGGGCTTACAAATGCCTGGACCATGCCCATCAAGACAAGGATCGACATGCTCTCCACCGGCATCAAAACCCCTGTGGGCATAAAGATCATGGGGCCAGACCTTCCGATCCTGGCCGACCTGGGCGAACAGATTGAGGCCCTGCTCAGAAACCAGAAAGGAACCCTGTCTGTTTTTTCAGAGCGGGTCACCGGCGGCAACTACCTTGATTTTACAATCAAAAGAAAGGAAATCGCCCGGTACGGCCTCACGGTGCAGGATGTCCAGGACATCATTATGACCGCCATCGGCGGCATGAATGTGACCTATACCATTGAGGGCCTGGAACGGTATCCGGTTAATCTGCGCTACAACAGGGAATTTCGGGATAATATCGACATGATCAAACGGGTGTTTGTTCCCACCCCGTCCGGAGCCCAGGTGCCCCTGACCCAACTTACGGATATCTCCATAAAAAAGGGACCTGCCGGTATCAAGAGTGAAAACGCCAAACGGACTGCCTGGGTCTTTGTGGACATTAAAAACATGGACATCGGCACCTATGTGAAACAGGCCCGGAAACTTGTGGATGAAAACATTGAACTGCCCACCGGATACTCCCTGATCTGGTCCGGCCAGTACGAGTATATGGAAAAAGCCAGGAAAACCCTGAACATCATCATCCCGGCCACCCTGCTGGTGATTTTTATTCTACTGTTTATCCACTTTAACAATATCATCGAGGTGGTCATTGTAATGGCCAGCCTTCCCTTTGCGCTTCTGGGCGGGTTCTGGCTCATCTATCTGCTGGGATACAATATGTCCGTTGCCGTGGGGGTCGGATTTATCGCCCTGGCAGGCCTGGCAACCGAGACCGGTATTGTCATGCTGGTCTACCTGGATGAGGTGTTTAAACGCAAGAAAAAGGAAAACCAAATGAATACGGGCTCAGACCTTCACGCAGCCATTGTTGAAGGGGCTGTGGACAGGGTTCGTCCCAAGATCATGACCGTTGCCACAACCCTGATCGGTCTTTTGCCGGTCATGTACGGAACCGGCGCCGGCTCGGAAATCATGAAACGAATTGCAGCGCCCATGGTCGGGGGGCTTGTCTCCTCGACCATTATGACCTTGATCATCATCCCGGTGATCTATGATTTATGGAAAACCTCAGAAATGAATAAAACATAACCCTAAAGAAAGGAATTTTCCCATGAACAGAATCTTAACTTCGATTATTACCATTGCGTTTGCTACATTATTTTTGACCGGCGCCGCCCTTGCCGGCAGTGATATGAAAGGCCATGACATGTCTTCATCGGACAAAATAGGAACCCTTTTCCACGAGTCAACCGTGGACGGCTATATGCTCTCATACTACCTTTTGGATCTTCGGGACCCAAAAGGCGATGCCAAGGATGCAGCCCATGCCAAAAAAGACATGGACAAACCCCATCACATCATGGTTTATATCATGGATAAAACCCATGCCCCGGTCCTTGAGGGAAAGGTCGGATTCGTGATCAAGGACGACCAGGGCAATCCCCAAAAAACCATGGCCATGTTCATGAGCAAAGGCTTTGGGATTACGGCGGACATGAAGAAAAAAGGGATATACACCATCACTGCAAAGGCTATTTTGGGGGATGTCAAACTCATGGACAGCTTTACCCATGAGATGAAATAGTTTTTTAAAAGACCCATGGGCACAAAAGACATGGACCCTTGCCCATGGGGAAAAGGCCTTTTCAGAAGAACAGATCTGGGATCTTGTAAATTTTATTCAAAATCTGCAAGCAAAAGATTAACGCCCGGGTGCAACGGCCTGGAACGACACCTGGGGAAAAAAAGGGGAAAAAAATGAACCTTGTAAAAAAAGCAATGGCAGTCTTTGTTTTACTCATCGCCGGCTTTGCCGCTACCGCCACGGGTGAAGAAGCAGCATCCCTTTCGGAGATGTTTACAAAGGGGACGGCCAGTGGATCTCTAAAATCCTATTATTTTGCCCAGACATTTGACGGGGCCGGTAAAAATGACAGTGAGATCTGGACCTATGGAGGCAATCTAAAATATGTCACCGGACACTTTTACAATGTTTCCCTGGGGGCTAATTTCCAGGGCTCCTTTGTGGGATCCAAGGATGACAAGGACAATAAAACAGCCGGCAGCATGGATGCACACGGAGCTGTGCTTTCGGAAGCGTACCTGCAATACAAACTTTCCGAAACCCAACTCAAGGGCGGCAGGCAATTTGTCAAACTGCCCCTTTTGGCGGGCTCCGGCTCCCGGACGATTCACGAATCCTTTGAGGCCTATTTTATCAGCAATGAAAACCTGCCGGATACACAGATCACGGCGGGCTGGGCAAGAAAATATCAAACGCGGACAGACAAGTCCAATTACGGGGATAACTGGTTTGTCGACTTTGAAAACAATGGCACCGGGACCCCGGGCGGATTCTATGACATCGGTGCGGACGGGATGTATCTTGTATACCTTAAAAACACTTCTGTTGAAAATCTGGAGATCCAGGCCCAGTATGCCGATGTTGTTGATGCTGTTGCCGGATTTTACGCAGACGCAAAATATCAGTTTCCCGTAACCTTAAAGCCTTATCTTGCAGCCCAGTATTATTATACAAACTATGATGCTGCAGCAAGTGAGGATAACTATTTATACGGGGTTAAGGTAGGAATGAACATTTCAGGGGTTGATCTGTTTGCAGGTTACACAGCCGCCGGCGGATCAATGGGAGATGCCAGGGTCTTCAGAGGGGTTGGCCAGGGGGCCTACTACCAGTATACATCCACCACAAAAACAGCCGGAGCCGGGGCTTTTGAAGCAGATACAGATGCCTATCAGTTAGGGGCGGCCCATACCTTCAAAGGCCTGGACATCATGCTCCGGTATACTGACTTTGATAATCCCGCTGCCAATGCCGATCTCCAGGAATACAACTTGAATTTGCTTTATAAATTTAGCGGCTATTTTAAAGGATTTACCGTCTCTGCCGATTTTTCAGTTTTGGAGTATGAAAACAACACAAACGATGCCACCGATTTAAGAACCCGACTGATTTATACGTTTTAACGCTCCTCCCCCCTGTTCCGGAATTCAGCAGCAACGACTGCAAACAAACGGATCAGGGGGATACTTCTTCATATCCGTCCCTGGGTGGAAGTATCCCATATTTTTTTAACTTGTTGTTCAATGTTGTCCTTGTAATATTTAAAATTTCGGCCGCTCGGCTTTTGTTTCCCTTTGTCCGTTCCAGGGTTTCAATGATCGCAAGGGTTTCAACCTCATGAAGGGAACTTGATCCGGGCTGAATTGCCGGGGCCTTAAAACTTTCAATTATCCCGGGCAATAAATCCTTTTCTGAAATATAGTGTCCGATACACAAGATAACGGCCCGCTCGATACTGTTTTCAAGTTCCCTGACATTTCCGGGCCAGTTGTATTTTGTTAAGGCATCCATGGATGCCGGGGTAAACCCCTTGAGGTCCTTTCTGTTTTTCTTTGAATAGGTGTCCAGAAAATGCTGGGCAAGCAGCGGAACATCCCCTTTTCTAGCCCTTAAGGGCGGGGCTTCTATGTTCACGACATTGAGGCGGTAAAACAAGTCTTCCCGAAACGTTTTGTTTTTTACGTCCTGTTCCAGGTCCCGGTTGGTGGCCGCAATGATGCGGACATTCACCTTGGTTGTCCGGTCACTGCCAAGGCTTTGTATCTCCTTTTCCTGAAGGGCTCGAAGCAGTTTTACCTGCATGGAAAGCGGCATTTCCCCGATTTCATCCAAAAATAGAGTCCCCTTGTCTGCCTGCAGAAACAGGCCGTCCCTTCTTCTGTCCGCACCGGTAAAAGCCCCTTTTTCATGGCCGAACAATTCTGATTCCAACAGGGTTTCGGTCAGGGCAGCACAATTTACAACCACCAGCAGATGATCCCTTCGGTCACTGGTTTTATGGATAGCCCTTGCAAACAGCTCCTTGCCAGTGCCGCTTTCCCCTGTTATAAGAATGGTCGCCTCACTTGGCGCGGCTATCTTTGCCGTTTCAATCACTTTTTTCATGGCCGGGCTTGAACCGATGATCTCTGAAAAACTGCTTTCCTGGGATATTTTTTCCCTGAGCACACGATTTTCAATGGACAGGTGCAAATGGGTCATGGCCCGTTGGAGGGTCATCCTGAGTTCGTCAAAGTTCAGAGGCTTGGTCAGATAATCATAGGCCCCCAGTTTCATGGCGTTTACCGCCTTGTCCACGGAAGAATAGGCTGTCATGATGATGATGGGAATGGCAGGATTAAACCCCTTTATTTTTTGCAAGGCTTCTATACCCCCAAGGTTGGCCATACGGACATCCATGAGAATCAAATCATAGGGATTTTTTTGTGCCGCCCGGACCGCTTCCAGGCCATCTGTTGCTTGTTCAATGCAATGGCCAAGGCTGCTTAAAACCGTATTCAGCATGGCAAGGTGGCCTGGATCATCATCCACAATTAATATATGTCCTTTCATCGGGCGTTTGCCTCTTTTCTGTTTATGGGCAGTAGGATGGAGATTGTTGTGCCGGATTCCAGGCTGCTTTTTACCTGTATGGAACCGCCGTGGTTTTCCACAATCTTATGGGCAATGGCCATTCCCAGGCCGGTACCATTTTTTTTCGTGGTAAAATACGGATCAAATATATGGGGTTGATCTTCCATGGGAATTCCCCTTCCTGTGTCAGAGATATCAATAACAAGGGTCGATGCGTCCCTGCGCCCGGCCTGAACCGAAAGCCGCCCCCCGCTTTTCATGGCCTGGATGGCATTGATGTAAAAATTTAGGAGGACCTGGGTCAGCCGGTCGGGATCAACCTTGAGCATTGGCAGACCCTGTTCCAGATTTTTTGTAATACAGATGCCTGCGGTCTGGGCCTCATGGGTGACAATCCGGAGGGAATGATCCACCAGATCCGCCACCTTTATTTCTGTGTATTTAAAATCCGGGGGCCTGGCAAACTCAAGGAGTTCGGAGATGACACGGTTCACCCGGTCGACCTCTCCTGCCATAAGCTCTGCAGCTTTCCTGTTCTCACTGGCATCTTCAAACTGGCTTCCAAAATAGGTGGCATATCCTCGAATGGAACTTAAGGGGTTTCTCACCTCATGGGCAATGCCGGCTGCCAGATTCCCAATGGTTGCCAATTTTTCAATTCGCTGGGTTTTGAGTTGAAGTTCCCGTATTTCCGTTAAGTCTTTCAATACAAACATGAACCCGATATATTCCCCCTCCTGACCATGGATATGGGCCGCACTTACGGCAACCGGAATGGGCTTATTGGAACCGGCCGAAAGAAAAATTTCTTTTTCCGCCACCTGCTGACCCGATTTGATCCGGTCGTACAAACTCCAGATATTTCCCGGCAGCAATGCTTTGGCATTCATTCCCTGCATTTTATTTTCAATGGTTCCCAATAGCGTACACGCCACCTGATTCGTGTACAGGATATGATAGTCTAAGCCCAGAACAACGATGCCCACCGGAAGATGGGTTACCACCTCAGCGGCAAACTTCCGGGTATCCTGAAGGAGTTTTCTGGATCGGGTGTAATTGTGTGCCCAGAAAAGGGAGACAACCCCTGCCATGCCAAGGGAAAAAATAATAGCCGCCATAACAATATTGTGCTTCAGGTCTTCGGCCATGGCCGCTTCAAAGGAAGCGACATTCATCCCGATAAAAATATAGGGGCGGTTGCCGGGATCCAGAACCTTTTTTGCAGATATTCCATTTTCCCAATCGGAATACAGATGGTCAAACTTGCCCGGGACAGGCAAAAAAGTCTTGTATACCTCAAAATATTTTATTCCGGTTTTATGTTCAACAATTCTCCATTTCGGAACCTGGGAAGGCGATAGTTGCTTTAAAATATCTGCACTTAAAAATATTTTCCCAACCAGATTTTTGGCGTTGTGGGCCAGGATTGTCCCGGTATTGTCCACAATACTGATATAGGAAATATCCGGCTGAACAGCGGTTTCCTCCAAAAGGATCTGCAGATGGATCTCGTTGGCAAAGACACCCATCATCCCCATGATTCCGGTCCGGGCCCCTGCCTCAAAGGACCGGATCAAAGCCGCCCCTTTGTCCTGTAAAAGGGTTCCCATCTGCTCTTTGTCCCGGTTGTAGTTGACAACCCCCAAAAAGGCCACAACCCCCATGAGAACAAGGCTGGTCCCGATGGTCATCCAGGGTGATATATAAATTTTAAACCGCATATAAACACCTGATTGTTTCTGATGCTGTGTTTTAATGTCCGTCTTCTGGCCCTTTGTTTTTTAAAAGTCAGGCCCGATTATTATATAGACCCAAGGGCATACACACAATGGTGAAGTTTGGTATCTTTTCCCCTCTATCTCCTTGAATAATTAAAACAGGCCTGTTATTGTATTTAACATCAGCATCCCATCAAAGTGAAAATCGGAGGATACCATGCCCGTATCCATTGAAACTTTAAGGAAATTTGTTGCCCCGGAAATCATCTTTGGCAATGGATCCCGTCACCTGGCAGGGGAATATTGCAAAAAATTTTATATTGAAAACCCCATGATTGTCACGGACAAAGGGGTAATGGACGCCGGCTGGACCGACCAGGTGGCCCGGACTCTTATTGAACGAAACATCGACCCTGTCATTTTTTCCCAGGTCACCCCCAACCCCCGGGCAGACGAAGTCATGATGGGGGCGAAAATTTACAACCAAGCCAAGTGCGATGCCATTATTGCCGTGGGAGGCGGGTCTCCCATGGACTGCGCCAAGGGAATCGGCATTGTGGTCTCCAGCAGCGGCCATATCCTGGATTATGAGGGGGTGGACCGGATCTCAGCCCCCCTGCCGCCCATGATCTTTATCCCCACCACGGCCGGCACCTCGGCAGATGTCTCCCAGTTCTGTATTATCAACGATACAAAAAGGCTGGTAAAAATCGCCATTATCAGCAAGATTGTGATACCGGATATTGCATTGATAGACCCTGAAACCACAACCTCCATGGATCCCTATCTGACCGCCTGCACCGGCATGGATGCCCTGGCCCATGCCGTGGAAGCCTTTGCTTCAACCGCCGCCTCCAAAATCACCGATGTCCATGCCCTTGAGGCCATCCGCCTGTTGACAACCCATCTGCCCCGGATTGGAAATCGCCCCCATGACCTGGCCTTACGGGAAAACATCATGCTGGCCAGCATGCAGGCAGGTCTTGCCTTTTCCAATGCCGTACTGGGGGCGGTACATGCCATGGCCCACAGTCTGGGTGGATTGCTGGACCTGCCCCATGGGGAATGCAACTCCCTTTTACTGGAGCATGTGATCAACTTTAATTATTCTGCCGCACCGGAACGGTTTAAGGTTATTGCCCAAAACCTGGGGCTGGATACCCGGGGATGGGGCCAAAGAGAAACCAAAAACGCATTGTTCGACAAGATCCGTTCCCTGAGATACCAGCTGGGGATTTCAAAAAGCCTCGGCCAGGTCCGTGTCACACAACAGGATATCCCGGACCTTTCTGAAAAAGCACTCAACGATGCCTGTCTTCTGACCAACCCCAGAAAAACCAATAAACGGGATATTGAAACCATTTATGAAGAAGCCCTCTGATAAGCGCCCGATGGACACCACCATTGCAAAACTCATGGGCCTGGGGGAAAGGTCGGTCCAAAAAAGTTATTATCCCCAGCTTCAAAAAAAAATTCAGGAGCTTGAAAAGAGCGAAGGCCGGTATCGGCTGCTCGCAGAAAACATCATCGATGTGATCTGGATGCTGGATCTTGATTTGAGCATCCTATACATCAGCCCCTCCGTTAAAAACATGAGCGGTTTTTCTTCAGAGGAACTGGAAGGAACGCCTTTTACCCGCCTGTTGGCACCGGACCATGCACTCTTTTTTTCAGATCTGATCTCAAGGGAGATCAAAGAGCCCTATTGCCGGGAAAAAGGTTCCCGACCTGCCGCGGAAGCAGAACTTTTACAGGTCAATAAAGACGGCACCGCCATCTGGATAGAGGCAAAGGTCTCCTGTTTGTCCGGTGGGGATAAGGCCGGACGACAGATCCTGGGAATCTCCCGGGATATCACGGCCCGGAAGCAGGCAGAGAAAGAAAAACAGGAAATCCAGGAACAACTGGTCCAATCCCAGAAAATGGAGTCCATCGGCACCCTTGCCGGCGGAATTGCCCATGATTTCAACAATCTTCTGACCATTATCAACGGATATTGCGGACTGATCCTGGACAAAATGGAAGAGGACCATCCCTTATTTAAAAAGATTTCTGCCATTTCCCATGCCGGCAGCCGGGCCGAAGACCTGACCCGTCAGCTCCTGGCATTCAGCCGAAAACAGATATACGCGCCAAAGATCCTTGATATCAATACCACCATCTCTTCCATGGACAAGATACTTCGCCGGTTGATCGGTGAAGATATCCATGTGGTCACCATTCTGGACAAAGATATCGGTACGATTTCTGCCGACCGGTCCCAGATTGAGCAGATATTTACCAACCTTGTGGTCAATGCCAGGGATGCCCTGACCGGCAGCATTAAAAAAGACTTCAAAAAACGGATCACCATTGAAACCGGGCAGACCTTCTTCCCCTTAAAAGCAGTTGAAAGCCTGAACCTGAGCCACCCCGGCCTGTATATTTTTTTTTCCGTT
>VMSR01000148.1 GCA_013792075.1 Desulfobacula sp. | reverse complement strand
GCCGCATTTGCCGATTTTTGCAATTTCTTCCATGAGAACCATGCCTTTTTCATCATCGCCTAAAAATATTGGATAAAAACAAAGACCTTCGCCCATTTGGTCCTTCAGTGCCTGTGCTGCCTTCAGGGTGATGGGAGACTCTAAATCAATTTTTCCCTGGCCGTCACTGATAATAATAACCGCTGTTTTCCCTGAAAAACTTTCAAGATCTTGTCCGGCTCCGGCTAAGGCTTTATACAGGGCGCTGGTACCACCTGCGGCTGTAATCAGACCCAATTTTTCATTCAGACCGTTTTGGTTGTATTTTTCCATGCCGTAAAAAAGAACCGTTGGTTTATCAGATACCTTCGGATCGTGCCCAAAAGACCTGAGACCGGCATTCTGACCCAGTTCCGGCAGGGTCAGACCCATGCGTTGTACAAGTTCACGGGCAACGACGAATTTTTTATTTCCGTTATACATATCATCCATGGAACTGGATGCATCCATGATAATCAAAAAATTATCTACAGAAGAAACATAATCGTCTGAACTAAACATGGTTGGGGTAAACGCGGGAATGGGCTGGACCGGTTGCTGGGCAGCACATCCGAATAAAAACAAAACGATAATTAGTGGTAATGCCAACAGGGTACTAAAATTTTTCATGATTTTTTCCTTTTTTAGTGTTTATTCGTACTATTATTTGACGACAAGGCTGTTCTTAATTGATCGGACCCCCTTCACGGATCTGGTCACTGCCACAGCTCTGTCAGAGGCTGTTGCAGAATTCACAAAACCGCTCAACTGCACTTCTCCCTTGAATGTTTCAACATTGATCTGGAGCACCTTGAGCATCGGGTCATTAAATATTTGTGCCTTCACCTTGGTGGTGATAACAGAATCATCAACATATTCGCCCGTGCTTTCCTTGTGATGTGTTCCGGCACAACCGGCAACAAAGGCAAACAGGAAAAATCCAATAATAAAACGATTGATAAGATTTTTTGTTTTCATAAATTCTCCTTTACTTATGGTATGATTTTTTTAATTCCCGGAGAAGTTATCCCGGGAGATGTCGTTGTTTTTTCTATTGTACCCAATTTATATTTCAATTTTTGTGCCAGGCTTTCATCTCCCGGCGTATCGTCATCATCCTGCTGATATATATGGGGAATTCAATTAAAAACCCCTTGTTGTACAGACGAAGAAAACCACAAGAAACGGTCATATTCAACCTTTGGTCACATAAGACCTTTTTTCATTCCAGGTGTGCCTTGGCTGTTTTGACAGCAAGCTCTTTATCCTTTGTAAATATATGCCACTTCATTTCTGATGAATGAATGCCGGCTTTTTTGTCTTGACCTCTGCTGTAATACCATGATCCAAATCGTTCCACCGTAGAAAAGGGATGATTTTCTGCGCAGAAATATCCGCAGGGATTCTGCTCTTCAAAAAAAACAGTTTCATCCGGATCATTGTCATAGGACACATCTGCCGGCAATTCGATTTTTGATACATCTACCTTTTCGGCTATTTTTTTATTCAGCCAGGTTGAAATTTTCATTTGATTTGGTCTCCTCTTAGATCCAATACATATAAATTAAAGCAAAAGACAACGCGACGGATTCCCTCACGTTTTTTTCCCTCCAAGAATCAGCAGTACGACCCCCCCCACCAGAGCAATTGCACCGATGATAGGCGGCAACGGAATCGTCTCGGTTTTATCCGTTGTCACGGTCAGCGGACCGATGTCAACCACTTTTTCTCTGGTCGTGTAAGTGATCCCCTGATAGCCAAAAGATGCTATCCCTATGACAATTAATATGGCGGCAAAAATAATAGTTGGTTTCATTTTTCTCCTGGTTTTTTGATGATATTTTCCTGCACTGGCTGCTTACTGTCTTTTCAATATTCTTTTCAACATCTGTGCCAGGGTTGTGGGCGTTGCATCAAACAACCCATCCTGCTGATTTATCGGGACAATTGCCCTTAAGAACAATTTCAAACCCGCTCTGTCTATCAGATAAAAAGGGTCATATTCAACCTTGGGTCAAATATGACCGTATACGGAAGGGATTACGACTCACTTGTCCTGTGTGCTTGATTTCATCTTACATTCTCCAGCGTTTTTTCATGAGCAGATATGACATGAAAAAGGTTAATAATCCGACAAAAAACAAATAGATCCATGCCGGAAACAAGGTTGATATAGCCCTGTCATCCAGCAGGATTGATCTGATGGATTCAAAAAGAGGATATGACGGCAAAAAAGGAGCCACTGTTGATAATTTTTGTGAAAACTCGGATAAGGCAGAAGGAAGAAGGTGGGGCAGATAGAAAATAACGCCCAGGGTTCTGGCGTCAGCCTGGCTTTGACATAAAAAACCCAGGAAAATTCCATAGGCACTAAAGCAGAAACTGCCGACGCCGATAGCAAATCCCATTTTGTTTCTCCTTTAAAAAATTATTTTAAGTTTTCCATGTTCAAGTGCCTTATGCTGAAGACTTAAGTAAGGTAATATATGACCTTATCGATCCTGCTGTTGACCTATATCCTCAAAGGCATCCACCACCATTCCCGTTCCAATCGCAATTAGCAGGATATCCTGGGCCACGCGCACGAAGCGGTGCCTTGGCGGTGGCGGCCCCAACTGTACAACTATGCTTGGCGGGAGATCATAGAAAATGACTTCTCTGGGAAGCCGTCGGCCTTTGCTCCATTTTTTTGCATGGCCGTAGGGTATGCAGCGTTTGCCCTTCTTGATAAGACCCGGCGGGCAGTGCTTGTGTCGAAATTGATCGGAATAATATCCGTGGATGAATGTTCGCTTTTGTTCACTGAAATACTCTCTCCGATGGTCTCCATGGGCACTTCTCCGGTCATATTTACCATGAGCAGGAGTCCTATGGTCTCTGTACTTTTCACTCTTTTCTTCGTGTTTGTGGTTCTTACCCTTTTTGCCGTCTGCCCAGTCCGACTTTCCTGCGAGTGCCGGGCTTGTTGACCATATTCCGGCAAATATAAGTGCCAGTATAAGGCTCATCTGAAACATAAACCGTTGCATGATTTTAATTCCTATTTAAAAGATTAAAAATAGATCTGAAGGCGTTCTAAATCGTAAAAACGCCGGTCAAGGAAAAAATTTCTTAGACAACAACTGTTGATATCGATTGTTTATCCGCTATTCAATCCCGCTGTTCAATATTTGCGCCAGGGTTCTACAAGATCCACAGAATGCTTCCATCCTGAAGATTTGTTGAAATATTCGTCATATGGGACGCCTTGGGTCCTGACCGTTTCAATGGCCTTCATTCCCTGGAGATGGGAAACCGTGTAAATCCGTATGTTCAAAGGTTCGCTTAAAAGGGGTTTTGTTCCCAGCAGAACCCCGAACCGGTGAGATTTGATATGCAGATCCAGGTCTTCACGGGCTTGCCACTCCTCGATCAGGCAAAGACGGTTTTTGTCCTGGATATCACAAAAAATAGAACAGTCTTTGCAACCTTTTTCCCGGCTCACAGGTTCGATCAGCGAAACAAGGGTTTGGGTGATCTCCAATTGCTTATCGGGAAGAACATTCAGGATAATTCTGACGATGATCATTGAATGCCGGCTATTTTTTTTCTCAGCCATGTTGAAATTTTCATTTGATTTTTACTTCTCCCGCATCCTTTACTTACCGATATGAATGCTACGCACGGAATCAAATATTCCAAACAGATTGCCCACCCACAAAACAACGGCGATGACAACCACAACGTTAAGAATCTGCTTGATTTTCCTGTCCATGGGAATGTAATTGTTTACCATCCATAACAGAAACCCGACAACGATTAAGATGATTACAAACTGTACAAGATCCATAATTGATCTCCTCTTATACCCAATTAATAATGATTATTAATCATAATTACCTTTTAATGATTTTTGACAATAGTATTAACAACAGCCAGCTTAAGAGCAAATTGAGGGTGTATAACCTTGTTCTCTATCAAACCATCAGGCAAATCTGTTGTCTAATTTTTATTCTGTTGCCCTCGGTCGTATTGCCTTCTGTCTTGTTGCCCTCTGTCATATTGCTCTCTATCGTGCTTTCCTCGGTCGTATTGCCTTCTGTCATATTGCTCTCTATCGTGCTTTCCTCTGTCGGATTGCCCTCGGTCTTGTTGCCCTCGGTCGTATTGCCCTTGTTTCGGTTGAGTGTGTTGAGGTCCGCCTTGATTCCTGGATTTTTGTTCAACCTTGCTGTTTTGTTGGCGGTAGTCTTTTCGGGGCTTCATGTCTTGGACACCCCAAGTATTTTGTTTTTCCCAATGTTTGTCCTTTTCCCATCTGTTCCAGTTCTGTTTAACCTGTTGGTGGGATATCGGTTGGTGGTTCCATTGATGTCCTTTCCAACGATGCTGCTTATAGTCATTTCTCCAACCTCGTGGGACATGGCCATAAAAAGAGGGTACTTGATGATGGTGGTTCCAGCCTGAATGATAGTCCCGGGAGCGATACCATCGTCCTTGCCACGGACGCCACCACCAGCCACTGTAGAAAAAGATATCCACATCTATGTCAGGAACAACATAGGCATAGGTCTCAGGAATGACTACCAGATGTGGAGGGCCGGCAAATACGATGGCTGGGGGCATAGGAATGCTCACGTCCACATCTGCCCTTGCTCCATTGGCCATTACTGGAATGGGAAATACAAGTATCAACACCAAAACTATTGTTTCAAAAAATAACTTTTTCATTGTGTAACCTCCCCATATGGAACATGAGGCTATTCTTGTTTTCATGGCGCGGTTTCCTCATATTGTCGTTTTAAACTATTTTTCTCGGATGCCTTCACTGATTTACATCAAACTTATTTTCTTCCAAGAATCAGCAGCCCGATACCACCCACCAGAGCAATTGCGCCAATGACAGGCGGCAACGGAATAGTGTTTGTTTTATCTGCCGTCACGGTCAGCGGACCGATATTAACCACTTTTTCTCTGGTCGTGTAAGTGATCCCCTGATAGCCAAAGGATACTATCCCTATGACAATTAATATGGCGGCAAAAATAATAGTTGGTTTCATTTTTCTCCTGGTTTTTTTATAACAGGTTCCAGCACTGGCTGCTTAGCATCTTTATCAATCTTCTTTTCAACATCTGTGCCAGGGTTATGGGCGTTGCATCAAACAACCCATCCTGCTGATTTATCGGGATAATTGCCCTTGAAAATATTTTTAGGCCAATTCCGTCCATCTGATAAAAAGGGTCATATCCAACCTTCGGTCATATATGGCCTTATTATGAGCTGCATGATATTGCGGGTGACAATTGATAATCGGTATTGTTGATGCTATCATGGGGAAAAAAGGATTATCATTGAACCGGGCGCTTGGCCTCATCCAGAACCATTCGGATGATATGGGCCATTTCTTTTTTGAGCAGGGGTTTCATCAGAAAAGCTTTAATTCCAATTGTCTCAGCCTTTTCCCTGGTGATCTTTTTGCTGAAACCGGTGCAGAGGATAACGGGCAAGTCCGGCCGGATCTTCATCATCTCTTGGGCCAGCAGATCGCCGGTCATCAACGGCATGGTTACATCGCTAATGACCAGATCAAATTTGTCAGGCATCGCTTTGAAACACTCCAAAGCTTCGAGGCTGCTGGTTCTGGCTTCAACCGTATACCCCAAGGATTTAAGAATTCTTTTGTTTATGTCAATGATGGTCTTTTCATCATCCACCATAAGAATCCGTTCGGTTCCGGTGGGGGTGATTTCATAATCTCCGAGTTTTTCGGCAGCCTTGTATTTAATGATCGGAAAATAGAGCTGAAATGTGGTTCCTTTATCCGGCTCGCTGTAGGCCATAATCGTTCCGCCGCAATCCTTTACAATGCCGTGAACAACCGACAGGCCCAGGCCGGTGCCTTCGTCTTTAGGCTTGGTGGTGAAAAACGGATCAAAGATCCGGTTCATCACTTCAGGGGGTATGCCGTGACCTGTATCGCTGACAGTTAAATTAAGATAGGTCCCCGGCTGAATTTCCAGGTGCGTTGATGCAAAATCGGAATCAAGCTCGACATCGGTCAGGGTTATTTCCAAGGTGCCGCCTTCTTCCCGCATGGCATGGGCGGCATTGGTGCACAGATTCATGATTATCTGATGAAGCTGGGTCGGATCACTCATAATTAAGGATCGGCTTTGGATGTTTTGGCGGATACCAATGGTGGTCGGCAAAGAGGACCTTAACAGTTTTAAGGCCTCTTTTGCGATTAAGCCCATCTGAATTGGCATTTTCTCTTCTTTGGTCTGGCGGCTGAACGCCAGAATCTGTTTTACAAGGTTTTTGGCGCGTTCGCTGGCAGTGAGCACCGCCTTAAGATCGTAATTAATTTCTGAATCGGATTCTAACTTCATTTTCGCCAGTTCCGTATACCCGATGATAGCGGAAAGAATGTTATTAAAATCATGGTTTCCAAAAGTTCCCGAAGCCTTGGGATATTCCATTGTTTATTGCCCAACTTATAGATAAGCTGCCCCATAGTCTCTTCGGGTTTTACCTTAAAGAAATCATAGAAGGAACGGCTGACGGTGATTACCCTGAGGTTTTGATCCAGAACGATTAAGGGTTCTCGCACGGTGTTGATGATGTTCTCAGCGTATTCCCGGGCTTCTTCTACATCTTCATGCAGCCGCTTTATTCTTAGCAGCGATTTTACCCTGACCAAAAGCTCATGCCTGTCAAAAGGCTTGGAGATAAAATCATCGCATCCTGCTTCAAGAGCTTTTACCCTGTCTTCGGTCTCTTTCAGCACCGTGACCATTACTACCGGAATAAGCCGTGTCTTTTTATCGGCGCGCATTTTCTCCAGCACTTCGAAGCCGGACATCCTGGGCATCATTATGTCCAGCAGAACCAGATCGATTTGAGTATCGGAAAGTATTTTCAGGGCCTCTTCACCGCTTGCCGCCCTGACTACTTCATAGCCCTGGGGAACAAGATGTGCTTCGAGAAGTTCAGTATTTTGTGGCTGGTCATCAACTACCAGGATGACGGATTTGTCTTTCATCGTCTGCCTTTTTTGAGTTTGACTTTTCACCGGATTGGAAACTCACTTGATAAATCGACTGATTTCTTTTGCAAAGGTGCGCGTATTTATCGGTTTGCCTATAAATCCGGAGTTGGTTATGCCTTTTAATTCTTCTCTGCCTTCTGCCATTACAGAGGCAGTCACGAAAACTATGGGAATATCGCAGGTCTCTTTGTCTTGACGTAATATCCTGGCCGCTTCGGTACCGCGCATATCCGGCAGCCGCACATCCAAAATTATAATATCCGGTTTTTCTTTTTTGGCAATCGCAATTGCGCTGGAAGCATTTTCAGCTACAAATACTTCGAAACCGGCGACATCCATCAGGTCTTTTTCCAGCATCAGGTTTTTTGCATTATCATCGACAACCAATGCTTTCTTTTTCATGTTACACCACCATCCTGGATAAAATAGGCAACGTAAACCGGACCGAGGTGCCTCTATTTAGCCCCTCTGATTCTACCAAAAGCTTTCCGCCGTGCAGTTCAACCATTTTTTTGGAAAGAGGCAAACCGAGTCCGGTCCCCTCCGTCAGCCGGGAATATGGGGTGTCGACACGGAAAAACCCTTCAAATATTTTATCCATGTTTTCAGATGCAATACCGATCCCCGTATCCCAGACCACGATTTCTATCTCGGAATCCACTTTCTTCACCCGCATGCCAATTTTACCGCCCTCGGGGGTAAATTTAACTGCGTTTGAAAGCAGATTGTAAAGTATCTCTTTTACCTTGAGATCATCTGCCTCAATATCCGGCAGATCTTCGGCTATTTCAAGCGACATTTTAATCTTTTTTTTACCGACCATATTCTCTATCAATAATGAAATTTCATTTAACAGGCTTTTCATGGGCAAACTGGATAAAGCCAGCTTCATCTTTCCGGCTTCAACTTTTGCCATATCAAGAATCTGATTTATCAGTAAGAGAAGGTGCTTCCCGCTGGTTAAAACATTATTGACGTATTGCTTCTGCTTCTCATTAAGCGGCCCGAAGGTCTCATCGTATAAGACCTCGGAAAAACCGTTAATAGAGTTAAGCGGTGTCCTGAGCTCATGGGACATATTGGCCAAAAATTCAGATTTTACTTGAGCGGCACGTTTTAGCTCGGTGGTCACCGCCTTTAACTCTTCATGGGCTTTTCCCAGGCCGGCTTCTATCTTTTTGCGCTCGGTAATGTCCTCGATGGCCAACAGGATGATCCGTTCCTCGTCTACCTCCCGTTCGATCTGACGCGCATTCAACAGCATTGTTCGCTTGCCGATGGTGGCAAAATCGTGTTCAACCTCATAATTGTCAAAGCTGGTCTTTTCGGGAAGGATGGTTTCCAGCAGTTCCCGCAGCATGGGGATATCCCATTGTTTGTTGCCCAGGTCATAGATAAGCTGCCCCACGGTTTCTTCGGGTTTTACCTTAAAAAAATCATAGAAGGATCGGCTGACCGAGATAACCTTCAGATCTGAATTCAGTACCAAAAGGGATTCACGGATTGTCTCTACGATATCTTCGAATATCTGGTCTGTCAGAATTTCTACCATTGTGCTCCTCTCCCCACATTTAAACCGACTGTGTTTTTTTGATTAAATCCCTCCTGGTTTTCCGATGATAGGTTCCTGCACTGGCTGCTTATAGTCTCTTCAACATTTGTGCCGGGGTTTTATAAGCCTGCATCATGTTTCCATTCTGTTGATTTTATTAGAACAATTGCCTTTAAAAACATTTTTAGATTCCCTCGGTCCATCAGATAAAAAAGGTCATATTCAGCCTTAGGTCATATATGGCCTGATCTGTATGATATTGCTCAAGGCAATTGATAATCGGTTTTTTGAAATGGGGTCATCCTTGAATAAGCGATACGGAAAACCTATCTCGCCTTGCCGGCAGAAGGATTTTCATCCAATGCAATTCCTGCCAGGCGGTCGAGGTCTGCGTCCGTTACCGAGGGTAAAAAACGCTTTCGATAGAGTTCATCATGCACAATACTCACAATTGCAACCAGAGGAGCCGCCACCAGAAGCCCCAGCACGCCAAAGGCAGCCACACACAAGCCGGACATCCCCAACACACACGCACAAATCATAAGCAACGTCAGGGGTGTCGTATTTAAGGCGCCAATTTTCATAAAGACCTTTCCTGATACCGCGTCATGAAACAGTTTTACCGTTCCCAACGACATTGACAGAATATCCCTAGCCCGCATTCCGAATCCAATCGCCCAGGCAAGCAGATGGGCCAGGTGCTCTCCATCTCGATGACTGCTGGATTTATACTTTCAGCTTTCATTTTTTGAATGAAATACGGAAGATGGTTGGTCTTCTTTCTACGCTTTGGCGTAACAATAAAGGGCGGACTTATGGCAGGTCTCCGAGCCAGCCAGACCGGCTCGGCAATCGGTTGCACTCTTATAGAATGTTCCTTCATTTTACAATAACCTCCACATTATGTTGTTTTACCAATGCACCGATTCATTCATCGAAAGTAGTGAGCTTTAAATTCGATAAGTGTCATATATTGCGTATCCATTTCCCAAACGGATAGTCTCGGCCATTGATAGAAGTGTTTTCAAAACCTCTTTTCGCTTTTCCGGAAGTCTATTCATTCTACATTCATGTTCAAGTTTCGAGCCAAACATAACAAAGTTTAATTTTTCGTCTTAGTCTGTTAAATTATCAGAGAATAATTACATCAATGGATCATGGCCGGAGAAGAGAACTATCATAAAAACAGGTCGGATATGGCCATATGACCATATATGACCTGTTTCGATCATCTACATCCCCGACCCTGTCCGTGTCCACTAAAGGGGAAGATGTGAAAAAGAGCATGAAACATAGGGCGGCATCAAACACCAGGCTGAAGTGTCCGGCATCCCAACTTATTTGAACTTTGAGGCTGTCTTATGATAGGCTGTCTTGACTTCCTCCCAGGCTTTTTCCGCGCCTGTTTTAAGATCTTCCCATGCCTCATCTCCTGCGTTTTTCAGCTCGCGGAGCCTTGTACCTGCAACTTCCTGCTTGCGCTCCAACGCTTCGATGTTTTTATAGTATTTGATTTTCATATCGGCTTTTGCCTTGTCCGCCTTGGCCTTGAGAAGCGCGATCTGCGCGTTCCATTCCTCGAACTGCGCATCGAGCTTTTCTTCGTATGCTTTTCGTTTCTCTTTCATTTAAAACCCCTTTCAGTTTATTGAGCGTATATTCATAAAATTCACTTCCTGACTCACTTCTTGGATGCCATGCCGATGTCTGAGAGGGTCACTGTGATGATCTCATAGATAGTCGTTGCAAGAGCAGCGACAAAGACCATCATTACCGTGATAAGAATCACGATTCCTGTCATCGTATCCAACATGTTTAGTACCGAGACCAACTTGACAGCCATGGGCATGGTGAACCACCCTATCACCGTGGAGAGACACACGGCAAAGACCATGCGAACCTTATTAGCCCGGGCGCCGCTGAACATCCCAAAGATGAAAATCATCACAGCCAGCACAAGAGCAACGATAGAAACCGTACCATTAACCATTGGCCAGACAAAAGATGCAACACTTTCTGAAGACATAGTCTACCTCCTGATAGTTTTTCACGTTGACGGGGTTGAATTCCCTTTCAGTTAATTTATGCGTCGGTTTATCAGTGCCTGCTATTCCTGCATTGTTTACAGTTGCGTCAAGTTTCCCAAATTCTTTGACCACGTCCGCATAAACTTTGGCACCTTCTTTTGCTAACAAAAGACAGGTTTCCCGTCCAATTCCCAATGCGCCACCTGTTACGATGACGACCTTGTTTTCGGCCCCTTTCATAAAATATCCTTAGAGCCACGCAAAAAATGCCCCGGTAAGGGTTCGAATTGAAGGTCCCCGGTTATAATTGATCCAGCTTTAATGATTTCCTGATTTTTCCTCTTGTTGCAGATTGCAATCCGGCCTTTCAGGACGACGTTACGTTCGAAACGGACATCGCCTTCAACAGTCAAAGAGCTGCAGCCGGTGAGAGATGGCGGACCAAAAGGGAAGCGTTCCTGGAATCTGTCTATTTTCCCGTAAAACTTCGGGTCAAGCTGAACATGGGTCGTTTCATACTTGTTTTCAGGATTTGGTACCAGCTTGCTGTCATGGGTTAGAAGAACGCGATCTGATCTGAGAACCAGAAGGTCATTACAGGCTTTGACAGGGGAAAAGCGGTTTCGCTCAACTTCAACGGCCCTGGCGTCTTCAAACAATGAAATTGCACTCCCCATTGCAGTTTCGACCTGATAGACTGGGGGAGAAGTTCCATCTTTCGGGTCAAGGCTTTTGGAATTAAGGATCATCGGAAGCCGAATCAAGCCGTCGTTTTTAATCCGTTTATTGAGTTCTTCAAGATCAATCCAGATATTATTGGTGTTGAAAAAACAATGATGAAGAATATCCTGAAAATTTATCAGGTCCTTTTGCGGGCATTGGGAAATTTCTCTTAAAACCAGGCGTCCGTCTTTCCTTCTGGCGATGTGTCCGCCCTTGATATCAGAAGGGTTTCTTTTTGAGACTTCCATCATGAAAGGGATCCTGGATTCAACAAAATATCCGAGCAGTGATTCATCCAGAGTTCCGCTCAAATTATCCGAATTGGAGATAAAAGCATATTTGATGCCTGCATCAAGCAGTCGGCCTAATGTTCCGGACGCATGCATGGCCGTATAAATATCACCGTGTCCCGGAGGATTCCATTCCAGGCTTGGATCCTGCCGCCAGTTGGCTGGGGCAAGCGTATCTCTTAGAATCTTTGGAAATTTATTTTGAATAAAATGCATCACGGGGCGGGAAAAATTTTTGGCAGCAATGAAATTATGGGTAGCGTTATGGGTGGTGAAACTGTTCATGAAGCAGAGCCTGACGCCCTGTTGAGATGCCTGGTTGATGGTGATTTCCATGAACGAACGTGAGCTTTTGACGGGGATCAGCGATTTTACGTTATCAAGCCCCATGCTGGTACCCAGGCCGCCGTTGAGTACGATTATAACGGCTTTATCAAGCGCTTTTTTCCCTGGCGTGGAAAATTCGGAAAGCTGATCCGCCTGAACAAGGTCGACTGGATTGATGCGGGTTATTTCATCTTCCCCAATCATACCATCGGCACCGTTGCGGACCTTTGCATAGTAATGCTGAAAGGTCTCGATGACTGCTGGATTCATATTTTCAGCTTTCATTTTTTGAATGAAATGCGGAAGGTGGTTGGTTTTTTTTCTACACTTTTGCGGAATAATAAAAGGAGGGTTTAGGGACGGCTCGGCAATCGATTGTACTCTTGTAGAATGTTCTCCCATTTTACAATAACCTCCACATTCTGTTGTTTTACCAATGCACCGATTAATTTATCTAAAGTAGCGAGCTTTAAACTCGATAAGTGTCGTATATCGCTTCATTCATAATCAAGCATAATCAAGTTTTATGCCAAACGGAATAAATCTAATTTTTCGGCTTATTATATTAAATTGTCAGAGAATAATTGCATCAATGGACCATGGCCGGAGAAGAGACCTATCTTAAAAATAGATCATATATGGTCCTGTGGCCATATGGGACCTAATTTGCTCACTTACAGAACACGGCCGGTTTCGGGTGAGGGGATATAAATTGAGGGATTACGGCTTTTGAATGCCGAGTTTTCGCATGCGGGCGCGTAAGGTGCTCCTGTTTAACCCAAGAATTTCTGAAGCTCCGTTTTTCCCGTCGACTTTCCACCGGGTCTGTTCAAGCACTTGAACAATATGGT
>VMSR01000217.1 GCA_013792075.1 Desulfobacula sp. | reverse complement strand
GCAGCAAGGCTGTGCCCAGGGTCAGCACTGGCAGGGCCCAGACGCCTATCTTTGGGAAGCTCTTTTTTTTTGTCATGGCTTACCAGTCTTTTTCAATGGTCTGTTGTTGGTTCACGGGCACCAACCCCATGCCGGGTTTGTCCTCCAGCCGGTTCAGCCGGCTTTCCAATAATGCCGATTGCCCTTGACCTTCTTTGTTTCCATCCTCTTTTTCTGCGGAAGCCTTGTCCATGGCCTGCTCACCCGGCGGGTTTTGGTCTTTTTCTGTATTGGCATCAGGAGGTTTCTGGTTCTCTTGGGAGGCTCCCTGATTATTTTGATTCTTCTGGTTCTGGCCTTTATTTCCCGATTCCTTATTTTCCGGGTCTTGATTCTGCCCTGAGCCTGGGTCGTCCGGGTTGGAATTTTTCTGATTTTCCGGGTCTTTTTTCCCCTTCTGGTCCTCCTGATCCTCCTGATCCTTCTGGTCCTCTTTGGAATCCTGCTTTTCTTTGGAATCCTTTTGCTTTTTTTCTTCTTCCTGTTTTTGTTTTACAAATTCAAGGTTTTCCCGGGTCTCCCTGTCATCGGGAAAGGCGGCCAAAATAGCCTCATAGTCCGCAATGGCCTGGGGCAGTTTTCCAAGCCGGTATCGCGTATTGGCAAGGTTGTACATGGCCTTGTGGCGCAGATCCGGATCAGGAGATGCGGCTGCCTGGGCAAAATTTTTCTCTGCCTGCTCATATTCATTGTTCATATAGGCGGCCGCCCCGATATTATAATAATGTCTCAGGTCATCCGGGCTTTGGAGCTGGGCTTCAATAAAATGGGTTTTGGCCTGGTCAAAGCTGTTGGATTCATAGGCAGCAAGCCCCTTTTTAACAGGGGAAGAAAAAATCTCTGCCCGTGCGGGTGTAACCCGAAGACCCATGCCCAGAGCCAGAACCAGCAGAACAAGACCGATCCTTGCCGATTTTTTTTTTCAGGGGCAATATCATTTCTATTAGAAGGAGCAATATACAGGGAAACAAAAACCACTGGAAGCGCTGTTCCCACACCTTTTTTTTGCCCTGGGTCAGTGTTTTACGTTCCATTGTGTTTAAAATGTCCTGGGTATAAATCTGATCCAGGTCCATGTTGCCCGCCACAGACCTTACATACCGGCCGTTGGTGAGGGCCGCAATCTTCTCAAGGCCTTTATCATCCACCCGGGACAGGATGATATTGCCCTGACCGTCTTTTTTAAACCCTCCGTCAGCATCGGGTATGGGAGCACCGGTCGGATCACCCACCCCGATGCAAAAAATCTTTATCCCCTCTGCGGCCATCTTCTTGGCAAATTCTTCTGTTCCCTCTCCTGCCGTGTTTTCGCCGTCCGTAATCAAAACAATGGCCTTGTCCGTGTCTGATCCTTTTTCAAACCCGGAATAGCAGGTTTCCATGGCAGCGGCCAGATTGGTACCGCCAACGGGCAGATAGTCTGGGGTCAATACCCGCAAAAAAATATTAAAAGTTTCATGGTCCAGGGTCAGAGGACATTGGAGGATGGCTTGGCCGGCAAAAGCCACAAGCCCCGCCCTATCGGATTTCATCAATCGGATCAGGTCAATGATCTCTCTTTTGGCCTGCTCCAGCCGATTGGGCTTGATATCTTGTGCCAGCATACTATTGGAACAATCCAGGGCGATCATGATATCCACCCCTTTCTGGTGGGTTTTTTCCCACCGGAATCCTGCCTGGGGACCGGCCAGGGCAAAAACAGCCAGGATCAGTGCTCCCAGAATCAGAACAAATTTTATCCACCGGAGGCTAGGATACATCCCGGGCAGAAGGAATGGATATACCCCGGGGTCTGCAAACAGGGTCAGAATTTTTTTGCGTTGCCGGATGCCAAAGCCCATGAGTAGCACAACGGGAATGACGGCCCAGAGCAGATACAATATAGTGGGATCCATAAATTTCATTCTGATTTCACCTTAGGGAATCCTCAAAAACCGTGTGTTGATCAATACCTGATATACCAAAAACATCAAAAGCCCTGCCATGAGAAATTTGGGGTATGCCTCTTTGTACTCCACCCATTTTTCGACCTCTACCTTTGTTTGTTCGAGCAAATCGATCATTTCGTAAATTTTTTCAAGGGACACAAGATCCGTTGCCTGGAAAAAACTGCCGCCTGTTTTGTCAGCAATGGTTTTAAGCGCCTCCCAGTCCGTCTCCACCCGCTGGTATACATACCGCTGTCCAAAAAGCCCGTCCACCAGAAACGGCGCCTCTCCTTTGGTTCCCACCCCGATGGTATGAATTTTCACTTTTCTTTGGGCCGCAATCTCAATGGCATCCTGCCAGGAGAGCTGGCCTGAATTGCTTTTGCCGTCGGTGAGCAGGATGATGATATTGGAAGCAGACCTTACATCTTCAAGCCGTTTCAAAGAAATGCCGATGGCGTCACCAATGGCGGTCCTGGGACCTGCTGCACCGATTTTCAACCGATCCAGCATAAAGGCAATGGTATTGTAGTCTCTGGTCAACGGTAGCTGGGTATAGGCCTGGGAACCGAACACCACCAAACCGATGCGGTCCCCCTGGCGCTTCATGATAAACAGGGACACCACGCCTTTTACCGCATCAAGCCGGGTGACAATCTGGTTGTCCCGTTTAAAGTCAAGGGCTTGCATGGATTCGGACAAATCCAGGGCCAGGATTACGTTCACCCCTTCGGTCATGACATTGATTTTCTGATCCCCAAACTGGGGGCGGGCCAGTGCCACGATCATGCAGGTTATGGCCATCCCCTTTAACAGGGGCAAAAAATAGGAAATCCTTGTCCCAAGGGTGGGCGAAATTTTTGCAAGGCCCCTGAGAGAGGAAACCTGAATGGCATTGACCTTCTGGCTTTTCATGGCATACATCAAAAATCCCCAGGCAGGCAGCAGCAGCAGAAAAAACCAGGGTGTGGCAAACCGAAACATCAGGCTGTCTCCTCTTTCACATCCTTGGATGCGGCGCGTCTGGATTCAAGATCCTGTTCCATACCCACGATCATTTGCCGCACACATGCAAGATCCTGCTTCACCAGGCAAGGGTCCGGCACCACCGGTCCATACCGAAAAGGATCTGAAACCGTTAAGAATTTGGAAACTTCCAGGATAAGCGCCATGTCCATACCGGTAAACCGGATCTGTTTTACCAGTTCCTGGGTGGTCATTTCAACGGCATTCATGGCATAGGACCTGCCGATATACCGCTTGACAAGAGCGCCCAGATCAAAATAAAAAGCCTTGGGGTCAATTATGGGTTCCCGGCAGAGATGATCCAATTCTCCAAGGGCTGCCGCATAGGGCCCGATGACCGGCGTCAACTCCTGGATCTGTTTTTTGGCTCTGGATTTTTGAAACCGTCGGATCAAAAAAACAACCAATGCCAAAAGAGCCAGCCCCCCTGCAATGAGCAGCATCAGTCTGACCTGGGCCGGGTCCAGCCCGACCATGACAGGTGCCTTTATGGGGTGGATATCCTGCATTTACCGGAACCTTCTTTCCCGCAGCCGAAAATAGTGCGTCAGGGTATCGGACACGGAATCACTGGTTTTCAAATTTACCAGATCTGTTTTTGCCTTTGAAAAGATATCCTGGGTCTCCTGGTGGATTTCCTGTTTTATCCGTAAAAAGCCATCCCTTGTTCGCCGGTCAAAGGCGTCAAAGACAAGGACTTGCCCTGTTTCAAAATCGGAAACCCTCACAATCCCCTTAACGGGCAGGTGAAAGGCATTCTCATCAAAAATCCGGATACCGATGGGTTCATGCTTTTTCCGGGCAATTTTCAATGGGGTTTCATAGCCTTTCCCCAGAAAATCAGACAGGATAAAGACAAATGAGCGTTTCTTTGATATCCGGGACATAAAGTCAAGGGCTGCGCCGATATCGGTTCCCTTTCCCTGGGGTACAAAGGTGAAGATCTCTTTGATCACCCGCCAGATATGGGCGGACCCTTTTTTAGGGGGAATATATTTTTCCACCTGGTCCGTGAAAAAAATCACCCCCACCTTGTCATTGTTTTTAATGGCATTAAAGGCCAGAACGGATGCCAATTCAGCCACTTTCTCCAGTTTGGGCCCTGAAAATGTGCCGAATTTCAAAGAAGCGCTCATGTCCACAAGCAGCAAAAGAATGGATTCTCGCTCTTCTCTGTAGCGTTTGATAAAAGGCTTGCCCAGCCGGGCAGAGACCTTCCAGTCAATGGACTTGACCTCGTCTCCCGGGCAATACTCCCTGACTTCCTCAAATTCAATGCCAGACCCCCTGAATACCGACCGGTACTGACCGGCCATAAGATTGTTCACGGTTCTCCGGGATTTAATATGAACCCGCCGGATCTTTTTTATGATGTCAGCTGGTATCATGGCAAATTACGGCACTTCAACAGAGTCAAAAAGGGTGGCAATAATCTGATCGCTGGAGATATCTTCGGCCTCGGCTTCAAAGGAGAGCAAAATTCTGTGCCGCAGCACATCCGGCCCCACCCCTTTGATATCCTGGGGCGTGACATAGGCCCGTCCCGAAAGAAAAGCTGTGACCCGTGCCGCCCTGGCAAGAAAAATACTGGCCCGGGGAGAGGCTCCGAACTCAATGTATTGGCCCAGATCCATGCCATAGTCCCCGGGGTTCCGGGTGGCAATAATCAGGTTCACAATATATTCTTTAAGTTTTTCATCCACATAGATCTGTTCCATGAGCCCTGCCATGGTTGCCAATTGCTCACAATTGATCACCGCCTGGATTGGTTCTGCCTTCTGGAAACTGTTTTTTTTCAGAATCTCCAGTTCCTGGGCCTTGTCCGGATAATCCACCAGAACCTTGAGCATGAAACGATCCACCTGGGCTTCGGGCAAGGGATAGGTGCCTTCCTGTTCAATGGGGTTCTGGGTGGCCAACACCAGAAAAGGAGAGGGCAGACCATAGGTTTCGTCTCCAATGGTCACCTGTCGTTCCTCCATGGCCTCCAGCAGAGCGGACTGGACCTTGGACGGAGCCCGGTTGATTTCATCTGCCAGGATAATCTGGTTGAACAAGGGGCCTTTCCGGGTGATAAAATCGGCTGTTTTGGGCCGGTAGATCTCGGTGCCCGTAAGATCAGCCGGTAAAAGGTCCGGGGTAAACTGAATCCGTTTGAAATCTGCCTGGACGGCAGCGGCCAGGGCTTTTACTGCACGGGTCTTGGCCAGACCCGGCACCCCTTCAATCAAAACATGCCCCCCGGTTAAAAGCCCGATTAAAAGGCTGTCCACCAGTTTTTCCTGGCCCACAAGCTGTTTGGATATTTCGTTCCGGATCCGGCTGATCGACAGGTGGCTCTGCTCAATGGCTTCTTTAATATCTTCCATATATTCCCATCCAATACGCTAAAAATTATCCCATGAGACAGACACGGGACCAACAACAAATTTTTTGAATAAAATAATAAGGTTTTTTAAACTGTCAAGAAACGGACACAGGTAAGGACTCGGTTTAAAAGCCTTACTTGCCCAGGAGTTGTTTTGAATACAGGGAAGAGGTTATTTTGACAATCTTGAGTATATGATCCCTGGCAGAGGCCCGACTTTTCAACGGGTGATTTCTGAAGGTCATGAGGATACCGGTAATGGACGCCACAAATGAATGGGAATAAATCCGTGCACTTTCAGCACTCAAGCCGTGCCGCTTGAGAAGCCTTGTAAACAGATCAAAAAATATTTTGGTAACAGAATCAAACTGCCCCATGACCGGGCGGGCCAGGTTGTCTTTGAGCATCAGGTAGGCCATCATCTGGAAAGTGGATTCATTTTCAATAAGATGTTCCACAAATTTTATGGCAAAATCTTCAATCCCCACAGGCTCCTCATTTTCAAGCATGCTCTCGAACTCTTTGCTGGCAGAGGAGATATCCTGGATAAAGGCTTCGTTGAACAATTCTTCCTGGCTGGGGAAATACCGGTATATGGTGGCAGGAGAGATTCCCGCTTCATCGGCCACCTCCCTCATTCCCACCTCATAAAAGGGTTTTTTAGCAAATAATGCCAGGGCAGATTCGATCACGATCTGTTTTCTTGCCTGTTTTTCCTTTTCTTTGAGCTCTGCAAATCTTGATTCAGCCACAGATAATTACCCTTATTTTATGCTTCATTCTTTTTTAAGTTGAATGCATCTTTGAATTTGTTTTTCCATTTAGCATTTGTTTGTGCATCTTACAAGGCAAAAGCCGAAACCCAACTGCCAATTTCCGGTTAAAAAATAACCCGGAGAACTGCCCGCTGAAATTTGATCACCCAATAGGTGTCATCTGGGACCAAACTCCGGTTCATAGCCGACAATGAACCGAGATGTCGGTGGGTTGCCAATTGCCAAAAAATGTTTGTTGTTCTTGTCAAATGGACAGATGGGAATGGTGCAGGATTCAAATCCGAATCGCCTGTAAAACTTGGGATCCCCCAGCACAAACACAGGACTGTTTTTAATGGATTCCTGGCGCAGGGCAAACTTCATCAGCTCCGAGCCAACCCCCTGGCGCTGGAACTGTGGGGCCACAGCAAGGGGAGCCAGGTGAAGACCGCAGATCTTACTGCCGTTGTAAGCATTTGAGAATGCGATATAGGCAATCACCCTGTTGATATGGATGCAGGCCCATTCATGGATGGGCGTTTCATTGACATGGAATTGTTCCACCAATCCTGCCTCGTAACGGCTTTTGGGAAAGGCCGATACAAGCAGGGCCAACACCTTGGGACGGATTTCCAGGTCAGGTTTTCGTATTTTCATCATTTCCTCCGGTCTCAAATCAAAGCACCTCGGTTTTTCCCACGTTTTTAATATGGGATGCAGATGGGCCCAGGTGCAAGCGGGGTTAAATCCAAAAATCCCGAATCACCTGGGCCCTGATGGGATGTTATCTATTTATCCGGGTGCCGTATATAAGAACAGCAATAGTCAGTAATGCGTCTGATCTTGAGACCAAATTTAGAGTTGGCAGGCACTTCAAATACCTCTCCGTCTCCCATTATTCTCCATCCTTTTGAGCCCTCCAGCAACACCTCCAGATCCCCGGAAATTATTTCCATAACCTCTTTTTTATCGGTATTAAACTCGTATTCCCCGGGAAGCAGTATTCCAAGGGTTTTCCGGGAACCATCCGGAAAAATAACCGAACGGCTGGTGACCTTTCCATCAAAGTAGATATTTGCCTTTTTAATAATTGAAACACCCTTAAATTCTGTCATGAATTGCTCCTGATCTATGGTGTAAAATTTCTAATGCTGACCAGGGTAAGGCCAACTGGTTTAAAAAAACACCCACCACTAGAAAAATCACTATTAAGCGCCTTGCAAGGCAGTGGTGCTGTTAACAACCGCATACAATTTTATAACTTTGGGGAAAAGTTGAGGGTCATATAAATTTTTCCTGATATTTTTTAGACAAGGAGACGCCTTATGTCAAGCGCAAAAGACAAACATCTTTAGGGCACACCCGATGAAAAAACGAAAGATATCTCAGCGATTCTCGGTAACCGATACTGATGGTACCGTACCCGGAAAACAATCCATGTTTAATCAAAATCTCAATTAAGGACCGCAGATAAAATAAATTGCGGTCCTAATATAAAAATTTGATCTGAATATTATTAGAATTAGAATAGAAAGATCGGAGGCAAGTAAACAAAGTTTTGGTTACAATTTTAACCACGACCCGGCAGGTCAATGGGGGGCTGGAACTGCGCTAACTCCCAATCGATCGTCCGTATCGATTGGAAAGCGGGAAAGGGACTGGTCTTTCTCTCCTGACGCCCAGACCCTTTACGCCGCTCCTACCAGCCCCCCATTGACCTGCCTAGTAACCTTGGATACCCCAAAGTGACAAACCTTTATCTGATTTTTATTGGCCTAGAAATTAATCAAAAGGGCATCCAATCATTGTTCCTTTACTATATTTATAGCGTGGTGTTCAGAAAAAGTCTGATTCGGAATGATTCTAATGTAGTATCCGGATTTTCTGTCGGCCAGATTCCTTTTTTTCTTAACCACAATATATTGTACCGGTCTTCGACTCAAGGAAACTGAGACTTATTAATAATAGTCCACCCCGCATCAGTCACTTTTTTCATTCCGCTCTATCTCCAATAAAATTTACAGCAAGCTTTTTAAATTTGACTTCAGGCTATCCCTTATAATTTAATTTTAAATCTGAGGATCAAGAATTTGCCCATACCAGATATAGTATTTTGGAAATATTGAAAAAGCCCGGACTGGCGAAAGAAGCGCTTGGTAATTTATTTGATTTGACTCGTCCCTAATGATACCATAAGTGCTCAGGAGGAAACTTATGTTAAATTGTGAATATTTTTTGATTTATAGTTCTTTTTTATGTAACCTGAGTTTAAAATGTTTGCAGATACAATTTGAATCGTTGAGCCTTTGAACAATTAAGACTGATGTAAGAAACGTTGAGTTAGGGATCATGTCCACAGAAAAAAGAAAAGCGACTGATATCTCCAAGCTCAGACAAAGGGCCGAAGAGGCATTGGAAGCACCCTTTGGTGGAAACGACTCCCTTGTCGATTTTTCTCAGGAAGAGATGAAGCGCCGCATCCAAGGTGAACTTGAGGTTACGCGGGATCGTTATGTTCATTTATATAATTTTTCACCG
>VMSR01000080.1 GCA_013792075.1 Desulfobacula sp. | reverse complement strand
TTGTTAGATGTATTTTTTTTCTCGTAAACTAATTATACACTATAATAACAGGCGTTTCGAGCCTTTTCTCTCTTTTTTATTACTTAAATCAAGCTTGTTTTGGGACTAGCGGTCTCCCTTAAAATGTTTTTTCTGACCTTCCCTGTTGAGGTGACAGGAAGGCTGTCCAATAAAATGACGCGCTTGGGCACTTCAAATTTTCCCAAATTTTGTTTGCACAAGTGGAGGATATCCTCCTGTGTGAGCCCGCTGTCCTTGACAGGGACCACAAAGGCGGTAACCGCTTCCACCCAGCGATCGTCGGGAAGACCCACCACGGCCACCTGGTCCACCCGGGGGTCCTCTAAAATTGCCCGTTCCACGCGGATGGAGGCCACATTTTCACCTCCTGTTTTGATCATGTCTTTTTTGCGGTCCACAAACAATAGCTGGCCGTCTTCATCAAAGGATCCCAGGTCGCCGGAATGGTGCCAGCCGAATTTCCGGCTTTCCTTTGTGGCCTCTTCATCCTTATAATAGGCCTCCATGACCACTGGTCCCCGCCAGACGATTTCCCCAACCTCTCCTGCAGGCAAAAGATTGCCCTTCTCGTCCATGACGCCGGTATCCAGAACCAGGTTGGAGGAGCCCCAGTAGTTTCCCTGTTTGTCCGGGAATTGGGAGGCCCTGAAGATATTGGTGGGGGGGAAGCATTCTGTCTGGCCCGTGCCCAGCATAAATTCTGCCTTGAACACCTTAATGCCCTTTTCCAGGGTGGTCTGGTCCATGGGTGCCATGGCAAAGATGCAGGCTTTAAGGTGGGTCCAGTCGTGGATGTTTACATCCGGATGGCCGAGCATCGCCCGGTACATGATGGGCAGGCCGAAGATCAGGTTCACCCGGTCTTTGACCATGGTTTCCATTATCTTGCCCGGATCAAACTGCCGGAAAATAGAGACAGCTCCCCCCACATTCAGGGTGGAATAGGTGACAGCCTGCTGGGCGCAATGGAAAATGGGCAGGATCATGGTGGAAGAATACCCGGGCCGCAAGCCAAATTCAATGGCCGTGGACAAAGCGGACAGATAAACCCCCAGATGGGTAATGAGAACCCCCTTGGGCTTTCCTGTGGTTCCGCTGGTATAAAGGATTTCAAAGGTATCCCGCTCCTGGATGATCACATCTGCCACTTCATCTGTGCTTCCCTGGGCAAGGAAATCCTCAAACAGGGTATAGGCCTGGGAAACGGTTTCCTCGCCGGTTCGGATACAGACCATTTTAAGGATGCCCGGCAGGTTGGCCTTGACCTTGTCAATGAGGGGGACCAGCAGGGAGTCAACCACAATCGCTTTTGCTTCCGAGTGATTGAGCACATAGACAATATCTTCGGGAGCCAGACCCGGATTGACGGGAACAGCCGTTATCCCGGCCTTGGCACAGCCGTACAGGGCGATAATGTACTCAGCGGAATTCAACCCCAGAAGGGCCACGCGGTCCTGATTTTTAAGGCCACAGGTTTTTAGGGCACTGGCAAAACAATTGATGTTCTGGTTCAGCTCCTTGAACGTATACGTGACCTGTTTGTCGGATTTATAGTCCCTTAAGGCAATCTTGTCCGGGGTGCTGGCTGCGCGTCTTCTGAACGTGTCTCCCAGGGCAAGGCGTTGGATTAAGTTTTTTTCAAGCGCAAGATTCATTTTTGTCCTCCTTATTATGGTGGTTTCCGGATGCGGGCAGGGTTTTTCCCCAACATCCGGAGTTAAAGACCCGGGTTCTGGAGCAAGGTAGTTACTGAATCAAGTTCAATATTATAATTAAACTCAAGATTATAATATTCCTCAATCTTGTCAAGTCTTTTTTGTACGGGTGTGGGTTGATTTTTACGATTCTTTAAAAAAATGAACGTTCGTTCGTATTGCTCTTGATCTGCCCTCAGGTTGCGTGTATGGTGGAAATATGAAAATTTTAGTCTGTATAAAACAGGGGTCCGAGGACGGAGAGATAAGCCGGTTTGACGAATTTGCCCTGGAAGAGGCCCTGGTCCTCAAGGACAGGTTCAAGGCCCGGGTGGATGTGATTACCGCAGGCCCGGAGTCTGCTGTGGCTGTTATCCGGCGGGCTTTTGGCATGGGGGCGGACCAGGGTATCCATATTGTTACCCGGGATTCAGGATTTGTGTCTGCCTTTGTTACGGCCTCATATCTGGCGGCTGCGGCAGAAAAGGGGAACTATGACCTTATTTTTACCGGGATCATGTCCCAGGACATGATGCAGGGACAGACCGGCCCCATGCTGGCCGAACTTTTGGGTCTGCCCTGTGCAACAGGGGTGGTGAAAAATTATCTGACACCCGCCCTGGGCCTTGTGCCTATTGAGCGGGAGATGGAAAACGGGTGCAGGGATTGTCTTGATATCAGGCTTCCCGCTGTACTGACCATCCAGGCGGGAAGCCTTTTGCCCCGATATCCGTCCCTGTCCAATATGCTGGCAGCAGGAAAAAAATCTATCACCACCCTGGCCCAAGGGGATCTTTTTCCGGTTCCTGTCAAACCAAAAGAAGTGCTGATAACCATTGAATGCCCGGAAAAGACCCGTGCCGGCCTGGGGCTTGAAGGAACCCTTTTGGACCAGGCCCGGCAGTTGAAGGCATTTTTGCAAGAAAAGGACCTGGTATGAAGCCCATACTGATTATTGCCGAAGTTATGGACGGCTGCATCCGGCCGGTGACCTGGGAACTTATCGCAGCAGCCAGGGTGATAAGGGATCTGATTCAAACAAATAGGGCAGGGGGTAAACGCAAGGCTGCTCAAATTGCGGTGATTGTCCCGGCACAGGATCCTGTGCCCCTGGCCCGGGAGATTTCATCCCTCACGAAAGTGGATGTCCTGGCCCTCAAGGTCCCCACCCTTGTTGCCTATACCAGTGAGGCGTATAAAGAGTGCCTTGCTCCTTTGATTCAGGAACTGGCCCCCTCCCATATCCTGGTGGCTCACACCTCACAGGGCAGGGATTTTGCCCCGGGACTTGCAATCCGCCTGAACGCTGCTTCCATATCCGGGGTTAACCAGATCCGGTCGGATGGTGACGGGCTTTTGTATTCCAGGCCAGGCATGAACAATACCCGGAATATGGTGCTTCGACCGGAGCCGGGTTTTCCCCTGGTGCTGACCCTGACGCCGGGAATTTTTCTTGCCCGACCCTGTCAGGTGAAAGATCCTGGCGCAGTTATGGTAAGAGAAATCTCCTTTGGACCAAAGCAGCCTGTCCGGATGGTTCATCAAAAAATAGCAAGGCGGGAAAACGAACACCAGGCCTTGAAGAAGGCGCATACCATTGTGGCAGCCGGACGGGGGATAGGAGAGAGGTCAAACCTTGAGTCTGTCGCAAGATTTGCCAAATATTTTTCTGCATCGGCCCTGGGAGCTTCCCGTCCCCTGGTGGACATGGGGTGGATCGGGTATGATCACCAGGTGGGCATTACCGGTGCCAGTGTCGCGCCCAGACTCTATATTGCCTGCGGAATCTCAGGGTCATCCCAGCACCTGGCCGGCATGAAGGGCTCGGATTGGGTGGTCAGCATCAATAAACATCCCGAAGCTCCCATCTGTTCCCATGCGGATGTGTGCATTGTGGCAGATGTCATTGATTTTATCCGGGTATTTCTGGAACAGGAAGACGCCTTGCAGGGGAAAATATAAAAACGAACATTCGTTCGTTTTTGGTCTTGACTTCCATGGCGTTTCCTGTCTAATATACCCCATATATCACGAACCTATTCAAAGGAGAGACCATTGGATTTTCAAGTGTCAGATAAGATTCAAACCATTGTTTCCATGATCAACGAGTTCGTGGACAAAGAACTGATCCCCCTGGAACCCGAGTTTATGGTAAAAGATTTCAAAGAACTTTTGCCCCTATTGCGGGAAAAACAGGCCATGGTAAAGAAAATGGAGCTGTGGGCACCCAATTTTCCGGTGGAATGCGGGGGCATGGGGCTATCCCTGCTCGAACACGGCCTGGTTTCCGAAGCCCTGGGAAAATCTCCCCTGGGTCATTTTGTGTTCTGGTGCCAGGCACCGGATGCCGGGAATGTCGAGATTCTTCATGCCCATGGAACACAGGCCCAGAAAGATCGATTTCTTAATCCCCTGGTCAAAGGCGATATCCGGTCCTGCTTTGCCATGACCGAGGTGGACATGCCCGGATCCAATCCCGTGATGCTTGAAACCACGGCTGTAAAAGACGGGGACGACTATGTGATCAACGGCCACAAATGGTACACCACGGCAGCCGATGGCGCTGAATTTGCCATTGTCATGGCTGTCACCAACCCGGAAGCCCCCACCTATCTGCAGGCCAGTATGATTATGGTTCCCACGGTCACCAAGGGATTTAACCTGGTCAGGAACATTCCGGTCATGGGACACGCCGGCAGCGATTATTTCAGCCACGGGGAAATTATTTTCGAGTCCTGCCGGGTGCCCAGGGAAAATCTATTGGGTGCAGAAGGCCAGGGGTTTGTCATGGCCCAGGACCGGCTGGGTCCGGGAAGAATTCACCATTGCATGCGGTGGCTGGGCATCTGCCAGCGGGCCTTTGATCTCATGTGCCAGCGGGCCAATTCCCGGGTAATCTCCCCTTCGGGCAAGACCCTGGGCACCCGCCAGACTGTCCAGAACTGGATTGCCGAATCGGCAGCCCAGCTTGCGGCCGCCCGTCTGCTCACCCTGAACTCTGCCTGGCAGATTGACCGGAACGGGGCGTCACAGGCCAGGGACAGCATCTCCATGATCAAATTTGTGGTGGCCAATACCATGAACCAGATTGTGGACCGGGCCCTCCAGGTCCACGGGGGCCTTGGCATGACCGATGATACGATTCTGGCCTGGTTTTTCCGCCACGAACGGGCTGCCAGAATTTACGACGGCGCAGATGAGGTTCACAAGACCTCCCTGGCCAAACGGATCTTAAAAACCTATCGCGCATAAAGAAGGACCCCATAAGGATCAGATGGATTATAAGGAATTTAAAAAACAATATGCAGCTTCCGGCCGGGATATCTCCCGGGCCGTGTTTCTGAAAAATCAGGAAGTCATGCGCATTAAACGAGAAGAAACGGCCGTGACCAACCTGGACAAGATTTTTGAGGCTGTTTTCAGTATTACCTATAATAAAGGGTACCAGGCCATGAGCATGCGGGATTTAAGTCTTAAAACCGGCATGAGCCTGGGGGCATTGTATGCCTATTTTCCGGGGAAAGATGAACTTCTGGCCATCATGCAGACCCAGGCCCGGGCCATGGTCAAGGGGGTCCTGGAAGAGTTTGCCAATGTTCACAAGGCGCCTTTGGCAAAACTGCGGGCCGTGATCAAGGCCCATATTTTTTTATCGGAATTGTTTCGGCCCTGGTTCTATTTTACCTTTATGGAGGCCAGGAATCTGACGCCCCAGGGGTTTGAGGCGGTTAAATCCATTGAAGAACACACCCAGAAAATTTTAAGCGATATCCTGGTTCAAGGAGAGGAACAAGGCGTGTTCAAACCCGGAAACCATGAGCTTACCGCCTGCATGATCAAGGCCATGCAGCAGGAATGGTACCTGAAGCGGTGGAAATACACCAAGCAAAAAATTAGTGTGGATCAGTTTACCGATTATGTACTGGCCATGGTGGAAGGCTTCTGCCTGGCAGGATAATGGAAAAAAACGAATATTTTAGTTTAACCCGATTGTTATAGTAGAGTGGAGGAAGTCCCCATGCAGGTAACAGACACCGCAACCACCATCAGACCCGGAGAAGAGATTGATGCCAATGCCGTTAAGCTATTTTTGAAATCCCAGATCAAAGCGCTTGACGGCGACATCCAGATTCGCCAGTTTCCCAGCGGATTTTCCAACCTGACCTATCTGATTACGGCAGGAGATCGGCAAATGGTCCTCCGGCGTCCTCCCATAGGCGCCAATGTCAAAGCAGGCCATGACATGGGGCGGGAATTTCGTGTATTGGAGGCTCTCTACCCGGTTTTTCCCAAATGCCCGCGTCCCTTGGCATTTTCAGAGGACGAAAGCCTGATCGGAGCCCCGTTTTTTGTCATGGAAAAATTGTCCGGGATCATCCTTCGAAAGGATCTGCCGATGGGTCTAAGTTTCTCACCAGACCAGGCCAGAAGGCTTTGTGTCAACCTGGTGGATACCCTGGCAGATATACACGGCATTGATGTGAAAGGGGCGGGCCTTGATTTCATCGGCAAGCCAGAAGGATATGTGAAACGCCAGGTGGACGGCTGGAGCAGCCGGTATCGAAAAGCCAAAACAGATGATGCCCCTGATTTTGAGGATGTCATGGCCTGGCTGGCCGCAAAAATGCCCGAGGACACGAATCGTCCTGCCATGGTCCACAATGACTATAAGCTGGACAATCTTGTGCTGGATCCGGATCAGCCGGAACAGATCACCGGAATACTGGACTGGGAAATGGCCACCTTTGGGGATCCCTTGATGGATCTTGGCAATTCCCTTGCCTATTGGGTGGAAAAAAATGACCCACAAGAGATGCAGATGATGCGGACCATGCCCACGAACATGGACGGTGCCCTGACCCGGCAGGAAATTTTGAACCGGTACGCTGAAAAAACCGGTCAGGACCTGGGCAATTTTGATTTTTATTATTGCTTCGGCCTCTTCCGTCTGGCCGTCATTGCCCAGCAAATTTACAATAGGTATCACCAGGGGATCACCCAAAACAAGCGGTTTGCCATGCTGATCTTCGGGGTGATCGGCCTTGAAAAAACAGCCCGGCGCCTCATGGCATCCTCCCGGCTATAAAATAGTTATTCCCAAGACAATCAATATGAAGGAGAACGCGATGAAAGAGTTTGATTTAACTGATAGAGTGGCGGTCATTACCGGTGCAAGCCGGGGGATTGGACTTGCCTGCGCCCGGAAACTTGCTGCCTGCGGGGCCCGGGTTATCCTGGTCAGCCGAAAAGCCCAAAGTCTGGAAGAGGCCGCCGCCGCCATCAATGCGGCCGGGGGCAAGGCCTATGCCATGGCCTGTCACACCGGGTACCCGGACCAGATCCAGGCCATGTATGAAAAAATTAAAGATCAGTTCGGCCGCCTGGACATTCTGGTGAACAATGCCGCCACCAATCCCCATTTTGGGGAGATGATCACCGCCGATGCAGGGATCTGGGACAAAACTTTTGATGTGAACGTCAAAGGCCCGTTTTTCATGATCAAATATGCCGTCCCCCTGATGAAGGACAAGGGCGCCATCGTCAATGTTTCCTCGGTCAATGCAGTCCGGCCCGGGTTGTTCCAGGGGGTATACTCGGCCACCAAGGCGGCCCTTGTCAACATGACCCAGAGCCTGGCCCGGGAACTGGCCCCCAAGGGGATCCGGGTCAACTCTCTTTTGCCCGGGCTTACCGACACCCAGTTTGCATCGGCCATTATCTCTTCCGAAGAGATCTGCGACCATGTTGTGTCCCAGATTCCCCTGGGCCGGTATGCAAAGCCCGAAGAAATGGCCGGGGCCGTTCTGTATCTGGTGTCGGATGCCGCCTCCTATACCACAGGAGCAAGTCTTATCTGCGACGGGGGAATGTTGGTATAATAGAAAAAATCCGGGTGAAAATTAAAATTTTCTTTAGGGGGAAATACGCATGTCCCAATTGATTGCCGATCAACGAGAGATTGATTTTATTTTGTATGAATTGCTCAGGACAGACCAGCTGATCAAAGATGAACGCTTTGCCGGTTTTTCAAAAAAAAGCTTTGACATGATCATTTCCGAAGCCCGGAAGCTTGCCTTAAAAGAGCTGCTGCCAACCCTTGCCGATGGAGATAAAAAAGGGGTGCGGTTTGAAAACGGGAAGGTAAAAGTGCCGGATTCCTTTCATAGGGCAAGGGCCATGATGCTGGAGGCGCAGCTGACGTCTCTTACCGAAGATCCCTGCTGGGGAGGACACGGTCTGCCTTATCAGATTTCCATTGCCGTCATGGACTATGTGGTGGGGGCCAATTATGCCCTGAGCGGTTATACCCATATGGGACACGGAACGGGAAAGATGATTGCGCTTTTCGGCACAGACGAACTGAAAAATTTGTTTCTGGAAAATCTGTACACGGCAAAATGGAGCGGCACCATGCTGCTCACGGAACCCGAGGCAGGCTCTGATGTGGGGGCCCTTACCACCAGCGCCCGGCAGCTTGAAGACGGCACCTGGTCTATTACGGGCAACAAAATTTTTATCACGGCCGGGGAGCATGATCTGGCCGAGAACATCATCCACCCTGTTCTGGCCCGCATTGAAGGGGCCCCAAAAGGCAGCGCCGGGATCTCTATTTTTATTGTACCCAAAATCTGGGTCAATGAAGACAAAAGTTTGGGAGAGCCCAATGATGTGGCATGCGTGGGAATTGAAGAAAAAATGGGGCTCCACGGGTCTGCCACCTGTTCCATGGCCCTGGGCACAAAGGGACACTGCCGGGGATTCCTTCTGGGGGAGGAAAACAAGGGGCTTGCCATCATGTTCCACATGATGAACGAGGCCCGGCTGAACGTGGGCTTCCAGGGCAGCAGCACAGCATCTCTTGCCTATCTTTATGCCCTGGCATATGCAAGGCAGCGGGTCCAGGGCAAGGATCTTGCCACCCTTCGAAATCCTTCTGCCCCCTCCATCTCCATTATCGGCCACCCGGATGTCAGAAGAATGCTCACCTGGATGAAGGTCCATGTGGACGGGATGCGAACCCTGATTTATTATGTGGGGTCTTTGTTTGACATCAAAGAGTTGAACACACCCCCGGAAGAAAAAATGTTTGCAGGCCAGATGATTGAATTTCTGACCCCGGTGGTAAAAGCCTATTGCGCCCAGCGGGGTTTTGAGGTTTGTGTCCAGGCGGTTCAGGTTTTTGGCGGGTATGGGTATACCAGCGAATTTCCCGTGGAGCAACTGGTGAGGGATGCCAAAATCGCTTCCATTTATGAGGGAACCGACGGGATCCAGGCCATGGATCTTCTGGGCCGGAAACTGGGCCTGCAAAAGGGCAGGGTCTTTAAGGGCCTGGTGGACGAAATGGGCAAAACCATTGCCGAAGCAAAAAAAATCTCCTTGCTGGCGCCCCTGGCAGCGTCATTGGAAAAAACCATCAACCTCTTTGGCGACACCGCCCTGGGTCTGGGAACAGCGGCCCTGTCGGAAAAATATGCCACCGCCTTTGCCCATGCCCACCCCTTTCTGGAGATCACAGGGGATGTGGCCTTAGGGTGGATGCATCTGTGGCGGGCCATTGCCGCAAGCCGTTCCCTTGACACGGCCACAAAGGAAAAGGACAAAATTTTTTACCAGGGAATCGTCACCTGTGCAGCCTTTTATATAGAAACCGTACTGCCCATAACCCATGGGCGGATGAAGTCTGTCCAGGGGCTGTCCAGTGCTGCCCTGGATATGGCGGACCAGGCCTTTGGCCAATAGAGATAATGATAGAGAACAGGGAGAAGACATAAGAAAAATGGAAAAAAAAATTAAACGCGTGCTGATTCTGGGGGCCGGAACCATGGGGCTCCAGATCGGTCTGCAATGTGCGGCCTGGAATTTTGATGTCACCATCTATGATGCCTTTGACCCGGCACTTGAGACGGCAAAAAAGCGTCTGGGCAAATTGGCAGGTTCCCTTGCCGGCCACAAACGGGTGAGCCGGGAACAGGCAGAAGGTGCTCTTACGCGGGTACACTTTTCATCAGACCCGGAATCGGCCGGAAAAGATGTCGACCTGATCAATGAATCCGTGCCCGAAGATCCGAAAATCAAACAGGCCGTGTTTGCCCAATTCAACAAGATCTGTCCGGATCACACCCTTTTTACCACCAATTCCTCCACCCTGGTTCCTTCCATGATTGCTTCGGCCACGGGCAGGCCGGACAGGTTTTGTGCCCTGCATTTCCATGACCTTCTCCTTACCAATGTGGTGGATATCATGCCCCATCCCGGCACGGCCCCGCAGACCCTGGAAGATGTCCGGGACTTTTGCCGGGCCATAGACCAGTTCCCCATTGAATTGAAAAAAGAGCAGCATGGGTATGTGTTCAACACCATGCTGTCCGAGCTGATGGCCTCGGCCCTGACCCTTGCCTCGCGGCAGGTGGCATCTGTTGAAGACATCGACCGGGCCTGGATGGGAATCATGAAAACAGCTGTGGGGCCCTTTGGTATCATGGATTCCATCGGCCTTGAAACCGTTTACAAGGTGACCGACTATTGGGCAGAAGTTAAAAATGATTCCCAGGCAAAGGCCAATGCCGCCTTCCTTAAAGAACTCGTGGAAAAAGGAAATTTGGGAGTCAAGACGGGCCGGGGGTTTTACCAGTATCCCCATGCGGCATTTTCACACCCCGGATTCATGGAAGGTATCCGATAAATCATCATTAAAGGAAATCACCATGGCAGATAAATTCATGAGCATGAAAAACCTCGGCTTTACCCTGCATTCGCGCAACACACGATACAAGGTTGCCATTCCCGATTATTTAAATGAACACACCCCCAAGACCATTGACAGGGTTTTTGCGGCCGCCTTTGACCTGGGCAAAAAGGTTCTGCACCCCATGTTTGAAGAGATGGACCGCTTTCCGCCACAACTTGTCGACGGCAGGGTCTGCGTCCATAAAGGGGTTCGGCCCATGCTGGAAACCCTGGGCCAGGACGGATGGATAGCGGCCACCTTCCCTGAAACCTGGGAGGGGGAGAACATGCCCTCTTCTCTTCTTCTGTGTATTAATTTTATTTTCGCCACTGCCAATTACTCGGCCTCGGTCTACGCGGGCCTGACCATGGGGGCGGCAAAACTGATTTTAAGTTTCGGGTCAGACAAGCTGCAAAACACCTACCTGCCGCCTCTGCTGGCAGGCAAATGGCAGGGCACCATGGCCCTTACCGAGCCCGAGGCCGGGACATCTCTTGGGGACCTTTGTACCCAGGCGGTTCCCCTTGAACAGGGACCATCGGAAAAGGGGCAATACAAAATTTTTGGGGAAAAAATCTTTATTTCCGCCGGGGACCATGACGGGGTGGACAATGTGGTTCATCTGATTCTGGCCCGGATAAAAGGGGCGCCTGCCGGCGTAAAGGGGATCTCTCTTTTTGTGGTGCCCAAATTCAGGCCCGATGCCCAGGGCAATCTTGTGGAAAACGACGTGGTTGTAACCCAGGTCTTCCATAAACTGGGGTATCGCGGTGCCCCCATTACCGGAATCCGCCTGGGGGAAAAGGACAATTGCATCGGGTACCTTGTGGGTCAAGAACACAAGGGTCTCGCCTATATGTTCCAGATGATGAACAATGCAAGGCTGGAGGTGGGCATGGGGGCCACCGCCATTGCCACAGCAGCCTATCATTCAGCCCTTGACTATTGTCGGACAAGAGTTCAGGGCAGGCCTGTTACGGCTCCCAAAAATGCAGCGCCCATCCCCATCATCGGGCATGCGGATGTGCGCCGCATGCTGCTCTTCCAGCGGAGTGTGGCAGAAGGGGCCCTGGCCCTGATCCTCCAATGCGGCATGTACGAGGACATCCTTGCCAAAGACCCTGGCCAGACAGACTGCCATCTGCTGTTGGAACTGCTTACCCCTGTGGCCAAAACCTTTCCGTCTGAAATGGGGATTTTGTCTACCAGCGCTGCCATCCAATGTTTTGGCGGATACGGGTATTGCGATGATTTTCCGGTGGAGCAGCATTTCAGGGACATGCGCATCCACACCATCCACGAGGGGACCACGGGTATCCAGGCCATGGACCTTCTGGGCCGAAAACTTGTCATGGAAAACGGCCGGGCCCTTGGTTTGCTCAAGCAGGAGATGGAAGCGGCCATGGCGGCGGCAAGCCTTCACCCGGAGTCGGCCCGGGGACTTGAAGAGATGGCCCGGGACCTGGCCCATGGCATGGCCCTGTTGGAAAAGACCCTTCAGACCTTGGGGCGTTTGGCCATGGAAAAAGGGCCGGAGGCCTATCTGGCCGATGCCAGCCTTTTCCTCGAGATGTTCGGCATTCTGGTCATTGCCTGGCAATGGCTTACCATGGCCGATGGAGCCCTGTCGGCACTTGAACAAGAGAATCTCAAAAAAAAGGATACCCTCTTTTATGAGGGCAAGCTTTGTGTGGCCCGTTATTTTTTCGCCTATGAACTGCCGAAGATGCAAGGGCTGGCCAAAACCCTTGGGGATTCGGCCCAGATGACACTGACCCTGCAGGATGCCTGGTTTACCGATTAACCCGTTCCCCTTGGGAAATCCATGGGATAAGGAGATATTAAGAAATGAACGATACAACACTGCCAGACCAAGAGACCCCTCCGTTTAAGTTCAGGACAGAAAATCACATCGGATACCTGACCCTGGACCGGGCTTCAACCTATAATGCCTTTGACCATTCAATGGTGGAGGCCTTTGAAACATTTTTAAGGGATCTGCGCTATGACGAGCAAACCCGGGTGATCATCCTGGACGGGGGAAAAGCCAAGGGTTTTTGCGCAGGCCTTGACACCAAGGTCTATGCCCCGGAGATTTTTAAGATGACACCCATCCAGGCCTATAATGCCCAGGTCCGCATGAGCCGGCTTTTTTTGGCCATGCGCCAGATTCCCCAGCCCATTATTGCCTGTGTCCACGGGGCAGCCGCAGGAATCGGATTTTCCCTGGCCATGGCCTCGGATTTAAGAATACTGGCCGAGGACGCACGGTTTTCAGCCGCCTATATCAATATTGGTCTGGGCGGGGCAGACATGGCGTCCAGCTATTTCCTTCCCCGGCTCATCGGGGCTGGGCGGGCCTATGAATACCTTTTGACCGGAAATTGGATGGATGCGGCAACCGCTTTGAATCTGGGGTTTGCATCCCGGGTGGTGGAAAAGGCTGAGATGATACCGACCGCCATAGGCCTTGCAAAAACCATGGTGGAAAAAAACCCCATGGGAATCCGCATGACCAAGGAGGCCATCAATTGTAACCTGGACTGTGCAGGCCTGGAAGCCGCCCTGAATATGGAGGACAGAAATCAGATCATGATGAGCTATACCTATCGGATGAAATGATAATTTTGTCCCTGCACCCCACGTGAAAAGAATTTTATTCAGCCTATTTAAAAAAAGATGTTGACATAAAATTAATTTCAGGTATTATACGTTGATCTTCACGGGGAGAGGCTCTGTAAGAGTTCAGCCAGGGGAGTTTTTTTTTGTAAGTGTTTGATCTTTGAAAATTGGTCAGTGAGAAAAGAAAAGAGCGGGTCGTAAAGACCTAAAAAGTTTTATCAAAGGATTATAACTGGAGAGTTTGATCCTGGCTCAGAATGAACGCTGGCGGCGTGCTTAACACATGCAAGTC
>VMSR01000013.1 GCA_013792075.1 Desulfobacula sp. | reverse complement strand
GGTTTCCGCACTGGTGACAAGATATTTTGCAAAACAGAACAAGGATCCCCTTCTTGCAATTGATGCAGACCCCAACAGCAACCTGGGGGAGACCCTGGGGCTTAAGATAGAAAAGACCGTGGGGGATATCCGGGAGGATTTCATGAAAGATCCCCAGGGGGTTCCTTCGGGCATGGACAAGATTGTCTACCTTGAAATGCTGATGAACCAGGTATTGATCGAGCAGAAGGAGTTTGACCTTCTGGTCATGGGGCGTCAGGAGGGACAGGGCTGCTATTGCATGGTCAACAATATTTTAAATCGGTTTGCAGACGAGTTGGAAAAAAATTATGCCTATCTTCTGGTGGACAATGAGGCCGGGATGGAGCATTTGAGCCGCAGGACCAGCGGCCGTGTGGACATGCTTCTCATGGTCTCGGACTATGCCCTGAGAGGGCTTCGGGCCGTGGGCCGGATCAATGAAATGCTGGGCGACCTCAAGCTGGATATCAAACACAAGGGCCTGATCATCAACCGGGCACCCAAAGAATTGAGCCAGGCATTTCTGGATGAGGTGGAACGGATCGGGGTGCCTATTCTGTGCACCATCCCCGATGATGCCAATTTGCTTGCCTTTGATATGGCCCAGCGTTCTCTGATGGATCTTCCCGACGATTCTCCGGCGGTGCGGGCAATTGACGGCATGATGGAAAAAGTGCAAGAGGTCATTGGGTAAAATGGGATATGTATTTGATTTCAAGGATGCAGGGAGCTACGATGCCTGGTTTGACAAGGGAAAGAACCGTCATTGCCTGGACCTTGAAATCAAATTGATCCTGGACCTTTTGGACCCTAAAAAAGGACAGCGGATTTTGGATATCGGCTGTGGTACGGGGATCAGCCTTTTGCCCCTTCTGGAAAAAGGGTTGAGCCTGACGGGGGTGGATCCTTCCCCTTATATGCTGGATCTGGCGGACAAACGCCTGGGAAGCCAGGTGGACCTGCACAGGGGGATGGCAGAAGACCTTCCCTTTGACGATAATTCCTTTGATATGGCGCTGCTGTTCACCAGTCTGGAATTTACAGACCGACCGGCCAAGGCCATTGAAGAGGCCTGCAGGGTGGCCAAGGACCGGGTGGTGATCGGGGTGCTCAACCGGTATGCGCCCCAGAATATGTTGCGCAGGTTCAAAAGCTTTTTTTTCCCCAATATCTATACCCATGCCCATTTTTTCAGTATTTGGGAACTGCGGCAGATTCTGTTTGCCATCCTGGGAAATGTGCCGGTAAAATGGCGTACAACCCCACAGCTACCCTTTATCAGGGGAACCTGGTCCTCTTATATCGAAAACCTAAGCTTGGTGCAAAAATCTGTTGGCGGGTCATTGATCGGCATGCAGATCAAACCGGTTCCCAAATTTATGACCCGGCCCCTGGCATTAAAAGTCCAGAGAAGGAAAATATATAAGCCGGCCCCTGGACTTGTTACGGAAATGAGGCGCAAGGAATAATGGAAGCCCTTTTATACGAGAAACTTGAGAAAAACCTCGTTCAATGCAGGATATGCAATCATTTCTGCAAGATCAAAGACGGGAAAAAGGGCATCTGCAATGTGAGGAAAAATCAGGGGGGTATTCTTTTCTCCCTGGTTTATGACCAGGTAATCGCAACCAGTGTGGATCCCATTGAAAAAAAACCGATTTTTCATTTTAAACCAGGGTCTTTTTCCTATTCCATTGCCACCATGGGGTGCAATTTTAAATGTCATTTTTGCCAGAACTCGGATATTGCCCAGATGCCTGCCGATACAAAGGGCGTGATCCGGGGCAGAAAAATTCATCCTCAAAAGATTGTGGAACAGGCCCTGGCTGCAGGCTGCCAGAGTATTTCCTACACCTATACCGAGCCCTCTGTTTTTTTTGAACTGGCCTATGAAACGGCAATAGTGGCCAAAGAGAACAATGTGTCCAATATTTTTGTTACCAACGGATATATGAGTGCGGATCTGATCTCCCTGGTGGCCCCGTTCCTGGATGCTGTGAATGTGGATCTCAAGGCCTTTGATGAAAAATTTTACCAAACATACTGCCATGCCAGGCTTGAGCCGGTGAAACAAACGTTGCGCCTGATGAAAAAGGCCGGAATTCTGGTGGAGGTCACCACCCTGTTGATACCCGGTTTGAACGATGATCCAAAGGAACTTGCCCGCCTGGCCGCCTTTCTTGTAAATGATCTGGGGTGCGAAACCCCCTGGCATGTTTCCAGGTTCCATCCCAGTTATCGGATGACCCATATGGGTCCTACGCCGGTTGCCGCCCTGGAAAGGGCATGTGAGATCGGTCAAAAGGCCGGGTTGTGCCATGTTTACACCGGCAATGTGCCGGGGCTGCCCTTTGAGAATACCCGTTGCCGGGGCTGTGATGCCCTGGTTGTCAAACGCCACGGCTATACCATAGAAAATTATTTAAAGGAGAACGGAACCTGCCCCGTGTGTGATGCCGGCGTTTTCGGCATTTATTAGCCTCTGGGTTTGAGAACCGTGGAATGTGTTTTGAAAAATAAATCCTTGAAAGAAAAAATACTGGAATACGGGCGGATGATCAAATTCAGCCATAGTATTTTTGCCCTTCCCTTTGCCCTGTCCGCCGTGGTTCTTGCATGGCAGACCCATGCCGTATCCTATTGGGACCTTGTCTGGATTCTAGTGGCCATGGTGGCTGCGAGGTCTGCCGCCATGGGATTTAACAGAATTGTAGATGCAAGGATCGATTCTAAAAATCCCAGAACCGCTGTTCGGGAAATCCCGTCGGGACTAGTGTCCCAAAAACAGGCGGCTGTTTTTGTGGGCCTTTCTTCTGTCATATTTCTGGGGACGGCTGCATTGTTGTCCCCCCTTTGTTTTTTTCTCTCGTTTCCGGTGTTGTTTTCCCTTTTGTTTTATTCCTATACCAAACGGTTTACACGATACTGCCATCTGTATCTGGGCTTTGCCATATCCCTGGCCCCAGTGGGGGCATGGGTCGCCATTGCCGGCAATCTGTCCGTCGGCATTGTTTATTTGAGCCTGGGCCTTATGACCTATATTGCCGGTTTTGATATTCTCTATGCCTGCCAGGATGTTGATTTTGACCGGGAACAGGGCCTTTTCTCCCTGCCGGCAAAACTTGGGCCCAGGCGCGCCATGCAAGTTTCTTCGCTGCTCCATGTCTTGACCCTGGTTTTTCTTGGCGCCATGTACATAAGTTTTAAGATGCATCCGGTTTTTTTGATTTTTCTGATGGGCATTGCCATCCTGCTGCTGATCGAGCATCGGCTGGTAAAGCCGGATAACCTGACCCATATCCATCTGGCGTTTTTCCATATCAATTCCATGGTCTCTGTGCTTCTTTTTATCGGAATCGTGATTGAAGGGGGTGTCAGATGAAAAGCGCCCGGAATCTGGAAAATAAAGATATAAAGGATAAGGGCAAAACTATCGTGGTGGCCATCAGCGGCGCTTCGGGTTCCATATACGGGGTCAGGCTTATAAAAGCCCTGGTTGAAAACGGTTGCCAGGTGTTGATCCTGATTTCCCATGCCGGCCGGAAAGTATTGGCCCATGAAATGGGATATGATCCTCAAACCTCTTTTTTGTCGTTTCTCGGGCAATACGGGGTGGATTTTGACAAGGGCAGGGTGCCAGAGATTTTTTCCCAGGACGAGATTGCATCGGCACCGGCCTCGGGCTCTTTTGTCCACCATGGCATGGCCGTGGTTCCCTGTTCCATGAAAACCCTTTCTGCAATTGCTTCCGGGTATGCAGACAATCTGATCACCCGGTCCTGCGATGTGAGTTTAAAAGAGAGGCGCACCCTGGTGCTGGTTCCCAGGGAAACCCCCTTGAGTCTCATTCATCTTTCAAACATGACCCGGGCGGCAAGTGCCGGTGCCGTGATCCTGCCGCCCACCCCTTCTTTCTACACCTTCCCCAAAACCATTGAAGATCTTGTGGATACCATTGTGGCCAGAATCATGGATCATCTCGGGGTGGCCCATAACCTGGGATCGCGCTGGGGATCTTGAATCTCGGCAGCAAAAGGGCACAAGTCCTGGACATAATCCACATCCTTGGTAAGAAAGGATATAAAGCCTATATCGTGGGAGGCGCTGTCAGGGATTACCTGTTGAACCGGCCGCCCGGGGATGCGGATATTCTGACCGATGCCCCTGCCGCAGTAATTAAAGCCCTGTTTGCCCAAACCCGGCAGGTGGGCAAAACCTTTCCCGTTTGTCTGGTCAACGGGGTTGAGGTGGCATCCTGCCGGGCAGGGAAAAATTCAGACAGCTTTCCTGCAGCCGATCTGGGGTTGCGGGATTTTACCATCAACAGCATGGCCTGGGATCTGGTGTCCGGAACCCTGATCGATCCCTTTAACGGGAAAAAGGATCTTACCGAAAAAATCATTCGGTTTACCCGGGACCCCGGGGAACGAATCCTGGAAGATCCTTTGCGCATGGTTCGGGCCTGCAGGTTTGCAGGCCAGCTTGACGGGTCCTTGTCTGGTGAAACCCTGGCCGCCATTTTGATGTATGCCCCTCTGATTTCTGAAAAGGTGGCAGGAGAACGAATCCAGATGGAAGTGATCAAGGCCATGGCCATGGAAAAACCTTCCCGGTTTTTTTTAAGTCTCCGTGCAACAGGGCTTCTGGCAAGGATATTGCCCTGCCTTGACCGGTGCGCTGTCCTGGACGGTGGCCCCCACCACGGAGAAACCGTGTTTGAACACAGTCTGATGGTGGGGGATGCCCTTCCGGCCAATCGCCCAATTTTCAGGCTTGCCGGGTTTGTCCACGATGCAGGAAAATTTGATGCAGCAAGGATAAAAGACGGCCAGCTGACCTTTGCCGGCCATGAGACCCATGTGGACGCCATCCGGACAGACCTGGAAGCGCTGCGATTTTCCACACGGGACCAGGCCCATATGCTTGCCCTGGTCCGGGCCCATATGCGGCCTTTGACGGAAAAGACAACGCCCAAAGCCGTGCGGCGCCTTCTGGCCATGCTGGACAGCTACGGCCTGTCGTTTCGGGATTTTCTACGCATGCGCATTGCAGACAAAAAGGGGAATCTGGCCAAACAGCCCTATACCCTGTCGGATATCCGTATCCGGCTTGCAAAAATCCTGAGGGAAGTGTCCGGCCGGACAGCCTTAAACATCAATGACCTGGATATATCCGGTACAGATATCATGGACCTGCTCCAGATGGCGCCGGGTCCTGAAGTGGGCCGGATAAAAGAGCGCTTGTTTGAACGCGTGCTGGAAGATCCTTCCCTGAATACCCGGCAGCTTCTTGAGCAGTTATTGAAGCAGGGTGTTTAATTTTCTTGCAAATCCCAACCCGGCAGGGCTATAAAACAGATTTTAACTTTTAAGAACTTTAAGGACAGGACAATGGGCGATATCGTTCTGATAAACATAACCGGCAGGGACAGGAAAGGACTTGATGCAAAGTTTACCGCCATCCTTGCCCAGTATAATGTCACCATCTTGGATATCGGCCAGGCCGTCATCCATGCGCACATCTCCCTTGGCATCCTGGCAGAGATCCCCTGTTCACAGGATTTCTCCCGGGTTTTCAAGGATATTCTGTTTGAAGGGCATAAGACGGGACTGACCATTGATATCAAACCGGTTGACCTTGAAGACTATGAAAAATGGGTTAATGCCCAGGGCAAGGAGCGGCGGATCATCACTATTTTGGGAAGGACCATGACCGCCCATCAGATTTCTTCCGTGGCATCTGTGATTGCCGAAAACGACCTGAATATAGATTCCATTACCCGGCTGACAGGCCGCAGGTCTTTTGTAAACCCCCAGATTAATCCCAAGGCCAGCGTTCAGTTTTCCGTTTCCGGAACCCCGACCAATATTCCGAAAATGCGGGGCAAATTCATGGAAATTTCCCAGAAGATCGGGATTGATATCTCTTTCCATGTGGACAATATTTACCGGAAAAACAGGAAACTGGTGGTCTTTGACATGGATTCCACCCTGATCCAGGCCGAGGTGATTGTGGAACTGGCAAAGCTTGCGGGTGTGGGAGAACAGGTGGCGAAAATCACCGAGGCTGCCATGAGAGGGGAGATGGATTTTAAAGAAAGTTTTATAAAACGGGTGGCCCTGCTGAAAGGCCTTCGAAAGGAACAGCTTGAGAAGATTACCCGGGAACTGCCCCTGACCGAAGGGGCAGACCTGGTCACCAAAACCCTGAAAAATCTCGGATATAAACTGGGGATATTGTCAGGCGGGTTTACCTTTATGGGGACCTATTTGCAGGATCGACTGGGGTTTGACTATGTCTATGCCAATGACCTGGAGATAAAAGAGGGGGTTGTGACCGGGAAGGTCTTGGGCGAGATTGTGGACGGCCAGAAAAAGGCCAGTCTGCTCAGGGAAATCGCCCAGAGAGAAAATCTTTCCATTGAACAGACCATTGCGGTGGGGGATGGGGCCAATGACCTGCCCATGATCAGCATCGCCGGGCTTGGGGTGGCATTTAATGCCAAGCCCATTGTCCGGGAAAAAGCGTCCAATGCCATTTCCACCATGGGGCTTGACGGACTTTTATACCTGATCGGTATCCATGAAAGAGAGATCAAGCAGTCAAACCAAGGTGTTTAAACACCATGTCCATGGATGAAATGAACAGATTGGCCCATGATGTCAGGGCCCTTGAAGAACAATTGGCCCTTTGCACCCGGTGCGGGATGTGCCAGGCCTATTGTCCCCTGTATGCAAAAACCAGACAGGAATCTGATGTTTCCCGGGGCAAGCTGGCCTTGGTTGGCGGCCTCATCGACCGGGTGTTTGATGACACAAAAGGCGTGAAAGAGCGCCTGGACCGGTGCCTTTTGTGCGGGTCCTGCGCCCACAAGTGCCCAAGTTCTGTGGATACCATTGGGATTATGTTAAAGACCCGGGCCATTATCGCAGCGTTTTCAGGCCTTCCCTTTGCAAAGCAGCTGATATTCAAAGGATTGCTGGCAAATCCCAAAATTTTCAATCAATTGACGGCCATGGCTGCCCCATTTCAGACACTTGCCTTTCGGAAG
>VMSR01000055.1 GCA_013792075.1 Desulfobacula sp. | reverse complement strand
GGCGTCAAGTCTTTCCATTTACTGCTCCATGACCCAGTATTGCTTGATACAAGAGCGGATTGTATTCTAAACTCACCCTTATATGAGCTTGTATGATCACAAAAGACTACAGCGTTTCGAGTCTCACAAAAATCCTTAATAGCATGTGTCTCTCTATCAGTAAACCTTCGATGAGATCCTACGAAAATACCAATCTTTTTTTTCCCCAATCCTTCTATTTTTGAATGACGATTTAGATAATGTATTACCCTCTCATTTGGTAGCGATTTCACATTAAACTGTCCAGTATACAAACTTGATATATTAATATGAACAGGTCCCCCACCGTTTCTTTTAGATTCGATAAGAGCCTTATTAACAAGTGTATTACATTCCCAATGATCGGTTTTAGTTCTAATTACAGGTAAATGAACAGATATTATAGCCACATCATTCGGAATGCGGGTTCTGTCAATATTCTGAGCTACAAGGTGTCCAATATTCTCGTTACCATTAAAAGAAGTGATTGCTATCACAGGCAATTTGCGATAATAGGCTTCAGTTAGACCTGGCATATAATTTCTTGACGCAGTCGCACCAGTGCATGATAAGACTACAGGCTCTCCTGAATTCTCAGCCATTCCGACAGCGATGTAGGCAGCAGACCTTTCATCAACAGCACTGTACACCTCAAAATAAGAATCACTCTGAACGCTACCAGAAATTGGTATATTATTAGAACCTGGGCTAATAATAAATTTTTTGATATCATGTGCTTTTAATAACGACAATAAAATCAAAACGTGTTTTTCATCTGTATACGTCATCGCAATATAATCCTTTTAACGTAAAATATATAAAACCCAACTAACACTAATTCGGACAACGAAATACTCATTGCCATGCCCACGATACCATACACTTTTGATAGGTAATATGCCAATAGAAGGTTAATAAATGAAACAATTAACAATGCCCTGAACTTAACCTTAATATGATCCCCTGTTGAAATAATCGAGCCGGAGTTGAATCCCAAAAACCTGAAAGGAAATGTTAATGAAATAAGCTTTAATAGATAGATTGATTCATTATATCCCTCACCAAAAAAATGCCCGATAATAAATTCTGAGAATGTGATTACCATTATTGAGGTAAATATACCAAAGGAGAACAACAAAATATTACCCCAAAAAAAGTATTTTTTTAAAGCATTCATATTGTTATAGATGAATTGATGATAACGTGGCAATAATAATTTAGAGAACACTACATTAGGAAAAAGGCTAATTGCAGCTGACAAGACCATAGCAGTATTATAAATACCTGCTTGATAATTTCCAAAAAGTTTCTGCGAATAAACTATATGCCCCTGGTTCCAAACAAGATATAACACACCAGTACCAGCGAATAACCAAGACCCTTTGAATACTGAAGTTAACGAAACTGTTTCTCTTTGCGTCTTACTTATGATCGAGACACCAGGCCTAGCAAATAATATAATTCGTAGGTCTTTAAAGTAAATCGAAATAACGATAAGAGTAATCACAAACCAAACAATTGCTATTACCTCACTATTTATATCATCGACGAAAAAAGAAAGCGTTGTTAATGATAAAAATTTCAGTAGTAGAGTAGATGATTGCAACAACGAATATTTTAAAAACTTATTCTCTATTTGTAACTTTGTTGAAATTAAATCAACAAAAACCACTCCAACAATCGTCAATGACAACAATCGAATCGTTCTTGTCTCTAAAGGATCGTTAGTACAGTACTCTGCATAAATAAAAATAGAAAAAATAATAAACATTAATACAATCATTATTAGTCGGATACTAATCTTAACAACATTTGAGTCCAACGCAGAATGTTTTCCGTACATTTTCAACCAAAAAGAAGCTACCCCCATACCTGCAACAGGAACTAATAAGTTGATCACCCCCATAGAAGCACTAAAAAGTCCATAATGTTCAATAGACAAAATGGCGGTCAGCTTGACTTGGATTAGAAAACCAAATAATATATTCGAACCTGACGAAATCCAAATGAACATAACATTGGATAAATCCTTATAGTGTGCAAACCGAGGTGAATTCAATTTAATTACAGTTTACCTTTTTTAGTATGACATAAAACCCCTGGACCTATGGTCCAAGCCAGATTCCAGAGGCTTTGGCCTGTGACCTTTACACGAGCACCCCGATTTTGGTCTACCCGCTCGCCAGCTATCTTGTTTTTTTCGTTTTGAGGTTGTTTAATACTGCAAAAGTGGCTTGAAATCTATAATTTCTAACCCACCCAATTTCGATTCAACCCACCTTTTTTCATATCGCTTGTAACGCAATCTTTGTAAATCCCTCTAAATTCTCAGAGAGATCTTTGCACGACCACCCCAGTTTAGCATGGGCGATGCACCCGGCATGCAATTTTTTTTCTGTAAAATTCATTCAAAAAATTAACTCAAAATTCATTATATATCTAATATTATTATATATTTTTAGTAAAATACAGCTATAAATTCAAATATCGGGAGGCAATAATGGCATACAAAATGATCGAACAATACCTTTCCTTCGCTGATATCGCTATCCAGAAACATGCAGATAAAAACAGAACTCTGGTCTACCTTAGTCAGTTCGACAAAACCATTGACTGGGAACCTGTTCAGAAAGCCCTGGGAATGATAATGCGAGTCATGACCTTGATAAGACACTGTTCAACATCTTTTTACAGGAGCTGTATTCTTATCCGGCCGGCGCCTTCCAGCATCTTTTGAATTTCTGTCGGCAGATAGAGCTGATGGTTACCTGTGATGGCAAGCCTCGCTGTGTAGATCTCTCCTGTGCTCAGGTTTTGTATCCGGGCAGCGACTTTCTGTTTGTTATCCGTGCTGATCCCCTCTTTAGCCGCAAGCTTTTGCTGGGTTTCAGGGATTACAATCTGCTCCTGATAGTTATCTTCATTTACTTCCCATTCGATTAATTTCATTGCGTCCTCCTTTTTTTTAAGGGGTCAGTTGTTTAATGAACGCCTGTCTCTCTGACTCTTTTTGCGATGAGCAATGTTCTTCCGATGGTTCCCAAGATACGTTTGTTCTGCATTCTTTGTACCTGGTTCCCCGTGAGCCGTTCAGAGGACAGGGGACACTCTATGCGATGGGTTGTTTTCCATCCCGTTTCTGATAAAAGGCGGTGGTAGTCAAATAGGGTGATGGCGTTATCGGATTTTTCCTTTGCGGCTGGTGTGGATTCAAAATCACGCCAGTCCGCATTGAGGGAAGCCAGGGTTGTTGCTGGTTTTGCGTTTTTATGGGCCAGGGTGAAAAACTCTTTAAAAAATTGTTTATAGTCTTTTCTTGAGTAGGAGGATATGGAAAGGGTATCCGTGTTTGCTTTTTGTTCGTATTCCTTTTTTTTCTTGGTGTAATAAGGGGGATCAAAAAAGATCAGGTCTGGTTTTCTTGTAACGGGCCATGTTTCTCTTTTGGGGTCCCAGTGGTGGTATTCTATTTCCGGGCGATTGTCCCGGGTCGCCAGATCAAAGGCCTGGCATTTCCGCTCAAAGAGAAGGCATGTGTCCGGGACGACACCGCCGCCGGCCATTGGGTCAAGGACAAGGTCGTTGGGTTTTGTGAAATAGTACAAGGTGTGGGCAATGAGCTGTGCCGGGATACGGCCGGGCCAGGCGTCCCCGAACCGGTCATCGCATTCGTTAAAATTCCACTGGTCCCAGGTGCGAAGGCCCCAGCCAAGCGCTTTGAATTTTTCCTGATCCGTCTTTCCCTGCAATCTTAGGGCCCAGGTAAGGGCAAGGTCCATCTGGTAATGGGCGGCTATATAGTCCATGTTATGGCCCTTCTTGAGCAAATTATTAATTTCGCAAATATTTGCTTTATTAATAATTTGGGCCACTCTGCCCTGGGTCATGCCCGTTATTTCCGCAATTTTTTCCTGGGCCCAGCCAAGGCGGCTTAAGCGGATGATAATGGACTTTCTGTTTGTTTTCTGCCGGGCACGGATATCTGAAATCCAGGTGTTGATGGTTTGCCGGGTAACCCCTAATTTCTGGGCAAGGGCATCTTCCGTATAGGTGCATTCCGGGTCTGTTGCTGCAATGTCACGGGCGACCTGTTTTTTATCGTTTGCGGTTAACCTATCACCATGGAGGATGTTGCTTTGGGCTGACTCAAGAAGAAGGGGGATTCTGTTTTTCTCGTAATCAAGGGGGGGCTCCTTCCATTCAACGGCCGGGATCTCTTCGATGCCTTTTTCCCGGAAGGCTTCGCAGCGGTGGTTGCCGTCCAGGATTATGGTTGCCCTGGTTGTTTTGCTGCCGTCTGCAACGGGATAGTTGAAGACCCTTTGAATCTTGATGGGCGGAAATTGCGCACCGATTTCAAGGGCTTCAGCATAGGCAGTGATGGTTTGCCGGCTTTTGGCCCCTCTTGGATAGATGAATTCATCCCATGTTAAATCAGATATTTTCATTTTGGGGTCAGGCTTGGGTTATTGGGGTTATGGGACGCTGATGGGTTTGTGGATCGCTCACCTTGAAGGGCCGGCTGGAGAGTTACCGTTCCTGCAATGACAACAAAAAGTAATGCATTGGCAGGGATGTGCAGATTAAAATCACTGATGCTATGGATCAGTATTGCCACCAGCGCTGCCAGAGCGGCTAACGAAAAGCCCCGGGTCTGACGGCTGGCATCCGACATATTTTCAAATCCCTTCCTGAAAAAAGCAAATAGTATCCAGAGCATGACAGGAATGATCAGCACGCCCGTATCTGCTGCAAAATGCAGATAATCATTGTGAACATTTCTAAATAAAACGCCTAACCCGGGAGGCTGGTATTCCGGGAAAGCCGCTGCATAGGTGCCGGGACCGGTGCCGAAATAGGGATGATCCTTTATCAGCTCCATGGTGCCTGTCCATGCCTTGATCCGTGATTCCATGCTGGCAGACTCGTCTTTTTCAGTAAGGGTCATGACCCTTTCCACTATGGGCGTGCTTGCCAGGATAAAGGCAGATATGACAAGGGTGGTTCCCACCAGTGCCAGGATCAGTTTTTTCCGGTAAAACCTTTTCTGGGAGAGAAGGACCAGCATCATAAATGCAATGGCCCCAACAGTGGATATCCAGCCGCCCCTGGACAGGGTCAGGGCCTGGACTGTCAACAGGATAAGGACAAGGTAGATCAGGATGAAAATCATGCCCAGACTTCTGGAACGGGTCAGAAATAAGACCAGCAAAAAGGGAAACGCCATTTCAATGAACCCGGCTATGTGGTTGTGGTTGCCAAAGGTTGAGGACAGCCAGTCCGGATTGTATTTTAAATCCCCGTATTCCCAGAAGGGGAAGGGGTTCAGGCCGAAGCGTTTGAACAGGCCGAATATGGATAGAAACAGGGCGGTTCCGATAATCACATAGACCAGGGTGCGCTGGTGTTCCCGGGTCCGGGTGGCGGACTGGGTGATGAAATATACGGCTATATAGGTCAGCAGGAGTAAGAAACCTTCCCATGCCAGGGGTTTGTGGGAAGAGGTTAGTGTTGATATTCCGGCAAGGAGGATCAGGGCGGCAAGGGGTAAATTTAAGGGTGTTTTGGGGATTAGCTGGGTGTCGGCTTTCAGGCTCTCCAGTATCAGGAGAATGGCGGCAATGAGGACGCAGATTTGCATCAGGGTGGTGGCCCATGGGTGGACAGACCCCCTGGCGAGGGGGGTGAAGGCGACAAGGATGCAGATGGTGGTAAAGGCTGCATTGCTGTATGGGGTTGTTGTTTTCATTTTATGGGACGCAGATTTGCGCTGATGGACGCAGATGGTTTCTTATTGAAAATAATTATTAATTTCTTTTGACTAATGCCCCAGGTTGGTACCCCGAGTTGATGAGATGAATTGCTCAGCAGCAGCAGCAAGGAGTTCGGAACGCTTCATGCCATATTTCCCCCTGTATTCATCCACATCGGAAAGAAGGGATTCAGGAAATATTACATTAAACCTTTTTTTCGGTTCATTTATTTTCTTATTTTTCGGTTTCGGAATTGGTTTCCCATATTTTTTTGCGGTTTCAATCCACAACCGCATGGCAATTTCTATTTCTCTCAGTGCTTTTTCAGGCGTTTCCCCAAAAGCAGAACACCCTTTAAGCTCTTCGATTTCAGCCACATAATCTCCGTCGCCTTCCGGATCAGGAAAAATTTTAACGGTATAGTCCATGATTACTCTCCATCAATCATATTAATGGCTTGCTTTATTTGATATGCTTTTGCTGTTCCATCTTTCTTTTTTTGAACATTTATAGGGGTCTCAATAGTCGGATGCACAAAAATATGGTGACTTCCACTTATCCGAGCAAGTAAGAATCCATTATCTTCAAGCCAAGCCACAAACTCTTGGAATTTAATATTCTTTTGACTTCTTCTAATCTTTTGATTTTTTTTATCAAGTTTTGTCATATTCCAAAAAATAAAATTCTAAAATACTTCTATCGGAATTAAATATAATGTGTTTTTACACATTAGTCAAAACAAATTGATTTGTTAGGTTGGCTATGTTTTTTATGAGACGCATATTTGTATGCTTGAAATCCTGATAATCTGCGTTCATCTGCGTCCTATTTATGGGTGTTTAGTCTTTTTTTAAGCTCTTTGTATTTTGGGTTGTCCGGGGTCAGGGCCAGGGCCTGCTGTACAAAGCTGAGGCCTTCTTTGAAAAAGCCTTCCCGTTCATAGGCCAGGGCGATGCAATAGGGAAACTCAGCGTAGTCGGATTTTATGCTGAAGGCCCTTTTCCAGTCTGTGAGGGCCTGGGGGTATTTTTTCTGGTGCCACCGGGTCCAGGCCCTGTGGTTAAAGTACCAGGGATTTTCCTTGGGTGCGTACTTGAGGGCTTTTGCGGCCATTTCTTCGGCATGGGCATATTTTTTCTGGTGCAAAAGGGCCCGGGCGAACAAATGATAATAGGCAGCGTTTTCCCGGTCAAGGGTGGTGGCCTTCTGGGCAGAAACTTCCACCTGGTCCCAGTCTTTTTCCTGTTCGGCAATCCGGGCCAGCAGGTAATAGGCCTGGGCCTTGGGGTTTTTTGCATTGAGCAGCAGCAGTCTTGATCTGGCAAGCCCCGGGTTTTCCATCTCCATCCAGGCCTTTGCCACAAGGATGTCCAGGCTGGGGGGGTGGGCCAGATTTTCTTCCACGTGGCGGCAAAATTTTAAAAACTCCGCCAGGGCTTTTTCCTGGTTGTGGATGGAAAAAATTTGGCCAAGGGTGTTATCAAAATTGTCTGCGGTTTCCAGGCCCTTTGCAAACCAGATGATGCTTTTGTCAAATTCGAGAGTTTTTAAGTACAGGCGCCCCATGTGGAGATAGGAGGCCGAAGTGTTGGAAAAGGGTCGGATGTCAAGGCTTTGAAGGTAAAGGGCGACTGCCTTTGCCGGATTTTGTTTTGTGACCTGGATATCGGACAGGGCCTGGAGGGCCAGCCTGGGGTCGGTGTTGGCGTCTATAGCGGCTAAAAGGCCTTTTTCCATGGACGCCAGGAGGGTGTCGTTGAAAAAGGGTTCTTTTTTCAGGTCGTAATAGGACGAAGGGTAAATTTGGGTCATGTATTGGGCAAGTTTGCTTAATTTTTGTGTGTCGCCTTTTGCGTACAGGTAGCGGATATACGAATGATGGACGGTGATGCCGCTGGGCCGAAGGCGGGTGGCCTTTTCGTACAGGGGTTGGGCATTGTAAGTTTGGGGTGCGGAAGGGAAAATGCTTGGGGAGAGGACTTCCAGGGCGTTTTCCGTTCTTGCCAGCCAATAGGCGCTCAGATAATCCCGGTCATCTATACGGGTGGCGTTTGTCAAACTGGCTTTGGCCTTTTCATAAAAGGCCAGGGTGGCCGGGGAAACGTTTTTCTCTTTCCAGAGAGCAAGCCCCTGCTCGTGGAGGGCCATGCCGGTCTGGGTGTAGATGCGGAACAGGTCCTGGGGGGCAAAATACCGGCCAAGGGGGATTGCCTTTTCTGCTTTGGCAAAAGACGCTTCTGCAAGGGCATAGGCGTTTTTGTTCATGTGATTGATTCCTTGCTGGTAAAGGAATCTGGACCGGAAAAGAAAACAATGGACAATGACCAGAAGGGACAGGCAGCAGATGGCAAAAATCTTGATCTTTTTCAGGCGGCTATTGTCCATAATAGGAAGAATAGTATTTCTTGTAGTAGCGATAATACCCTTCTTTTTTCATGTCTACCCGGTTGAGGACTGTCCCGATGATCGGCTGTTTGGCGGTTTCAAACTGATGTATGACTTCGCCGATGATCTTGCGGTCTGTGTTGCCCGACCGGATGACCAGGATGGTGCCGTCGGTTCTGGGGGCCAGCAGCATGGCATCGGTTGCCGGCATGACCGGCGGGGTGTCGATGATGATAAAATCAAACATGTTTTCCAGCTGGTCGATGAGAAATTTTATTCTTTCCGACCCCACCATTTCGGAGGGGTTGGGAGGAACCGGCCCGGATGGCAGGATAAACAGGTTTTCAACACCCGTGGGCCGGATGGCCGCTTCAATGGCGGTTTTAAAATACAGGCCCAGGTCCCCTGCCACATTGAACTCTTCGTAGAGTTTTTCAAAATCCACGCTCTGGCTGATGGAGCGTTTGACCTCGTCTGCGGATATATTGGAAAAGGCAAACTCACCTGTCTCCATGGAAGAGACCGCCTTGATGGCCTCGATGGTATGGACGGACAGGGCCTTGGACACATCTTTTTTGGAGACAAATCCCATGGTGTATAAAATGGTGCCCAGGCGCTGGATGGATTTTTTCTGGTGGCCCAGGGCAAGGTAGGCCTCTTTTTCCGTCAGAAGTTTTTCCCGGATCAGGGTGTTGGCAAGTTTTTTTGAATCCGGCCGGTTTTTCCAATAAGCATCCTGCATGCGGCCTTTTTCAAAAAAAATGGTCACCTGGGTTTCTTCATTGGTAAGGTCCAGGCGGCAGGTTCGGCTCTGGAGCTTTGCCAGCTGGATGAGGTCATTGACGGAAAAAGTGTCCAGGCTGCCCTGGGTCAGGTGGTTGCCGAACACCTTGACCACAAGATCCGTAACCCCGGTTTTATTTTTCAGGTTAAACAGGGAGCTCATGTGGGGACGTCGCAGGTCCAGGTCCAGCAACAGCACCCGCCGGTTGGCCTGGGCAATGGTAAAGGCCAGGTTGACCGAGGTGGTGGTCTTTCCTTCCCCTTCGACACTGCTTGTGACGACAACGGATTTCAGGTCTTTTTCCATGACCGTGAAAAAAAGGTTGGTCCGGAGGGTTCTATAGGATTCGGCATACCGTGAACTGGACGGATACTTTTCCAGCAGGTTTTCCCGGTCTGTCTCTATCTTCTTGGCTTTGGGTTTTGAGAATATCACGATCTGGCTCCGCTGATTTCCGAACTGTCTGCTTCGGGGATCACTGAAAGAACTGAAAGATTAAAATGGGTGTGGATATCGTCTTCGGTCCGGACGGTCTGGTCAAGATATTCGACAAAAAAGGCAAGGCCGACACCGCCGAAGATCCCCAGAACAATACTTAAGAGCAGGTTTCTTCGTTTCTTGGGAGATACCGGGTCCACGGGAACCATGGCAGGCTCCACCAGCCGGATATTGGAGGTGTCGCTGGTCTGGAGGATATTGGACTCTTTTACCCGGGACACCATGAGGTCGTAAAGGTTCTGGCTGGTGTTGACGTTGCGCTGGAGAATGGTGAATTTAAGCTCCTTGCTGGAGGTGTCCAAGGCGTCGGACTCAAACTCGGAAATGGTTTTTTCAAGGGCCTGTTCCCTGGCAACCAGAACCTTGCGCTCGGATTTCAGGTTGGCCAGCTCCTTTTTAATTTCTTCGGACAGGCTGATCCGGCTTTTTTCCAATTCGCCTTTCAGCTGGACCACTTTGGGATGCAGGGGCTTGAATATCTTGGACTGACGGGTCAATTCCAGTTCCAGGTCCACAATTTTTCTGTAAATCGTGTCGATCATGGGATTGTCCACCAGGGACCTGACATTGGCAATCTCTTTTGTTCCACGAAGATTGCTGCTCAGCTCGTTGAGCTTGGCGTCCAGCACCAGGCGGTTGTTCCGGGCTTCCAGGTATTTGTTGTTGAACTCTTCGATTTTCTGCTCTGCCATTTTCTGCTTGCCGGTAATGGAAAACACCTTGTTCTGCTGCTTGTACTCGAAAAAGACTTTTTCGGCATCTTCCAGTTTTTTCCGCAGCTCGTACAATTCGTTGTTCAGCCATTCCAGAGTCTGGGTGGAAGATTCCATCTTATTGGCCAGGTTGAACTCAATATAGCTTGCGGCCAGGGTGTTGGCCATGTCTGCGGCCAGGATCTGGTTTTTGTCCTTTACCTCAATGGTCAGAAGCCGTGTGTCCCGGATCTGGTTAATGGTAATTTTCTCCTGGATGGTGGCGATCAGATTTTGGCGTTTTTCATTGGGAGACTGGGTCTTGCTTTCCAGTTTGAGCAGAAGCTTTATGTTGGCCTTGAACTGGCGGATGATTTCTTTGAGGGGGTTTACCTCCAGGGCCTGCTCTTCGTCCAGCTTCAGGGTCTCGATGACCTTGTTGATCACGGGTAGAGACTGGATCAGCTTGAAATGGGTGTTAAAGGTCATGGTCTGGGACATATAGTTTTCATAATCCGTCCGCTCGCCCGTGATGGGAGAGGAGGCGGTCTCCTTGTCAATGATCAGCTTGGCCGTTGACTGATAAACCGGGGTGGACAAAAAGGTAAACAACATGGTGACGGAAACCGTGATCACAAAAAAGGCAATGACCAGGGCCTTGCGCTTGAGCATCACCATGAAATAGTCGGAAAGATGAATCTCCCGTTCCTGAATCGCTTCTTCCATTATTTCTCCTTCAGATTACAACCATGACTCAGGTATGTGAATGCGGTCGCCGGGTTTGAGGGGCAGGTCTGCCAGCTCACCCGATATAACTTTTTCAAGATTTATCTTGATGGTTTCCTGGCCTTCCTTTGTCTGGCGGATGACCATGGCCCGGTTGGGGGCGGCAAACTTGTCGAACCCGCCGGCCATGATACAGGCGGCCAGAGCTGTCATGCCCGGCTGAAAATCGAATACCCCCGGTTTTTTGATCTCGCCCTGGACATAGACCTTGGTGGCAGACTGGTTCAGGTTGGTGCCCAGGGGGATATAGATGGTGTCACCGGATTGAAGGCGAATATTTTCCGACATGTCCCCTTCGTCCAGCAGTTTGATCAGATCCACCCGGATGGGTTCTGTTTTGGCGATGGTATCCTCTATTTCCGACTCACTGATCCGGGTTCCCGCAACCCCCCGAAGGATATAGGCAAGGTTTCCCCGTTCGGGCAGGACACCCCCGGCATTGGCCACCAGATCCATGATGGTGGGTGTAAAATTCAGCTCGTACTTGCCCGGGTTTTTGACGGCCCCGGAGATAAAAAACTGGAGGCTGTGGTATTCTTTTATCTGCAGGTGCACCTGGGGACTGACGAAAAAGTCCCGCTCCAGGGGAACCAGGATGGCTTTTTCCAGCTCTTCCATGGTCATGCCGACCGCCTTTATCTTACCGATGAACGGGACGTTCACATCACCGTTCCCCCCCACCACCATCTGGGTCTCCACCTGTTCTTCACCGCCGGCGAGGATGGAAATGGTCAGGACATCCTCGGCACCCAGGCGGTAGCCTGCATCCTTGGGAGCAATTTCACAAACCCCTGAAGTGGTCCAGATGATGGTTAAAAGAAAGGCAAGTAACGGCAGACAGAACAAGTACTTCTTTGAAAATAGCGGCATATTTTTTCCCATGAAAAGGGGTGCACAAAAATAATGGTACAAAAAATTTTTTTGTACCATTATTTTCCCAGTTCTACAATGTTAAACTAGTGTAACTATTTGGATCCCAGATCATAATTGAATTTGGCATTGAGCATAACATATTTGTTGTCAAAATCTTTGCCTGCCTCATTGGAATCCCGGTCTTCCAAGCCACCTGAAAGGCCCAGGCTGAAAAAATCGTTGATCAGATAGTCTGCACCCAAAGACACCTGGTAGCGGTCATCGTTTCTGCTGGAGGTTTCATAATCAGAATTCTGGAAAGAACCGGCCAGAGTCCAGTTGATTTTGTCCATGAGCAAATAGGTAAATTTTGCATCAAACCGGAGGGAAGTAAAATAGCTATCCCCGTTGCCCGCATCATTGAGGTTGGAGCCAACGGCAAAATACATGGAACTTTTTGGAATTCCAGTGGCATCCGGGGGGTTCTGGCCTAAAACGGAAAATTTCCAGATAAATTTTTCAATATCACCGGATGGTACTGTTTTATCAAATGTCCTGTCATGGTAACCGGCGCCGGCTGTCAACGTCAAATAGTTGAACTGATGCTTAAGGTTTACCATGAATTGATTGGAAGTATAATCAACTGAAGCCTTGTCATAATCCCGGGTCCAGACCTGGTAATCCAGGTCAAATGCGGTTTTGGAGGTAAAATAATAGAACAGGGTAAAGGTTCCCCTGTTTTGCATGGAATCCTCACCCTGACCCGGGCCATCGTCACTGTAGTCTGTGTACAGGTTTGCGTATTTCAATCCCAGACCGAATTTTTCAGCAAAATTATAGGTCAATCTAGGGCTAACCCGGTTCATGGTGTATTTGTACCGGTCCACTGCATTGGAACGTTCATCTGCATTGGCCGGGTCCCGTGTCTTCATGAATTGGTCGTCCAGCCCGATGAGCAGACGGTCCGATACCTGTGACTGGGCCGTAAAATCAGCATTGTGCGCCGTATAATCAAAGGTGTCGGCATTGATCTGTCCCACCTGGTTTTCATCCTGATCAGTATATCTGAGCACCTTAAACCAATAGTCCAGGGACACCGTGCTTTTGTCCGTTGTATACCCCAGCTTAATACCCGGCTTTACATTATAGGTATCCACTGTTTTGGTGTTTTTTTCTGACTTATGAAAGTTCGTGTCTCTTTGCCAGCCTGTTTCGACATAAGGCTTGATCAGCATCCTTCCTTCTGCAAAAGATGACGTCGCGGCGAACAGAGACGCCAATAATAACACTATTAAAAATCGTAATACCATTGATCGGCTGTATTTGAATGTCATTATAAAATTCCTCAAATTAGGCTATATGTTCTGTCCATCAAACAGGGCTTCCAGGTCGCGCATCCTGGGTCGGGGGTGGTTCGATCGCTTCCGGCGAAGCTGGTGGTGCTGGTGGTGCTGGTGGTGCTGGTGGTATTGCTGGTGCGGCTGGTTCAGCTGGTGCGGCGGCTACGGGTGCAGCCGGCTCATATGCTTCCGGGGCCTGGGGGGCCTGGGCACCCTGGGTGGAACCGGTTTGGGAGGCTTGGGTAACGGCTGCCACATTCTGGCCCGTTGCTGCGGCAGCGGCACTTGAACCGGCACTTGAACCGGCATTCGCGGCTCGGGCCACGGTTGCTGTATTCTGACCCGCTGCAGCGGCAGCTCCAACAGCTCCCGAGCTGGCACCTTGACTGGACGCCCGGGCAATCGTGGCTGTATTCTGGCCCGTTGCGGCAGCGGCTGTGACTGCTCCAGAACTGGAACCGCTACTGGAGGCACGGGCAACCGTGGCTACGTTTTGGCCTGCGGTGGCAGCCGCTGTTACTGCTCCAGAACTGGAACCGGTACTGGACGACTGGGCTACTGCGGCTACGTTTTGGCCCGTGGCTACTGCGGCTGTGACAGCACCTGTGCTGGCACCGGTACTGGACGCCTGGGCCACGGCGGCTACGTTTTGACGTGTGGCTGCTGCGGCTGTTACTGAACCTGTGCTTGAACCATTACTGGACGCCTGGGCCACTGTTGAAACATTCTGGCCCGTGGCGGCAGCGGCTGTGACAGCACCTGCGCTCGCACCGGTACTGGACGCCTGGGCCACGGCGGCTACGTTCTGGCCTCGGGCCACAGCAGCAGTGATGGCACCGGCACTGGAACCGGTACTGGACGCCTGGGCCACGGAGGCGACATTCTGGCCACTGGCGGCCGCAGCGGTTACTGCACCGGAACTGGCTCCGCTACTGGCAGCCTGGGCAGCGGTTGCTACATTCCCACCGCTGGCGACGGCAGCATTAACGGCACCGGCAGTGGCGCCGCTGCTGGCGGCACGGGCAGCAACTGCAGGATTCTTACCCTGGGTAACAGCGGCTGTAACAGCCACAGTGGCCACCTGGGTTGCCACGTCTGTGGTGTCTTCACCTGCTGCGATGGCAGCGGCTGCAATTTCCTGGGTTACGGCCTCAATCTGCGCTTCGTCCCCGGTTGCCACAGCCGCTTCTATCTGGGCTTGCTGGTCCGGTGTCAATTGGGCTGCGGCCGATCCTGCAAAAAGGCCTATCCAGATTGCGGTGGTTAACATTATGGTCCATAATTGAAAACTTCTTGAACTTCTCATCTTCCCCTCCTTACTTAAAAAAATACACCTAGTATGCTTTTTTCATGAATAACTTAGTGTCAGAAAATCCGAGATCTTCCAGGATTGCAGACGGATTTTCATTAATGATGGCAAAGGCCTTTGACCTGCCGGCAAGTTTAATCAAGCACTTTTTGGCATCTGCCATGCGATATTTCCGGCCCGGATGGATGTCCGAGCCCAGGCAGAAAACCTGGTCCATGCTCACCAGATCCCTGGCCGCTTTCTTGGAAAATTTCCCAAAATCCCCCAAAAGGCTTCCGGCTGTTATCTGAATGACGGCCCCCTGGTATACAAACTCGGTCACAATTCCCGGCGTGGTCATGATCATGGGATTTCGTTCTGCATGGGCAATGATGGGGGTCACCCCCCGGTCCTTGAGCTGGCGGATCACCCGGGAGATGGCCGGCGTCATGAACATGGCTGGCAGCTCGATCAACAGGTGGGTGCCGGCATTGTTCAGGGTCAGCAGACTGCCCTTGTCATATTCCGCAACCAGATCATGGTTCACCCGGATCTCTGCCCCAGGCAGCACCCGGGTTTTGCACCCGTTCTCCTTGAGGGCCATGGCCAGGTTTAAGCAGGCGTCAAGGATCTGGTCCTTGATGCAGTTAAACACCCCGTCACAGGCATGGGGCGTTACAAAGATTGTTTCAACTCCCTGGGAGGCGGCAGTCTCCATAAACGCCAATGATTCGGAAAAATCCCTGGCTCCGTCATCCAGTTCGGCAAGTATGTGTGAATGGGTATCTATCATTTTTTCATTTTTTCCTAAGTTTTCTTGGGTAATGCATGCTTTTTTTAAATCACAGTTTTATACATACTTCAATCAGGGAAACCCTTAGTTTTCCATTATTTTTTAATAAATTTTTGCTTCCTCGTTCAAATGGCTGTCCACATACCGGGCTAAAATTTCAGCAGTCGCCCGCGGCGGCCGAACAGCCAGAAAGTGGTCAACAATTGCATGGGCAGATTCATGGGCGAGCATTCCGGCAAACAGATCCTGGACATTGACGTATATGGTGTTGTACTCGAAGATATACCAGGCACGCAGTTCTTTCTTCTGCTGGTATATATTGAAATAGGCTTCATGTAAAGCGGTTTTGTCCGGATAAATACGAACGATGATATTGATGGGTTTGCGCATGTCCAGGATCAGCTGAACCTTTTCAATCAGGGCATCCAACTTTCTTGCCAGGGCTTGTTCGACCCCGGTGCCTGTAGGCGGACCCGAGTTGGAAAAACTTGAAAAGCTGTTGGCGTCCGGAGAAAAATCAATCTGATCATTGAAAAGTTTTAGGTCGCTGGGATTTTCATAGGTCAGGGTCAAATATTTTGTTTTCAGGGTATACCATTGTCCTGCCTGGGCAGGGACCAGGCCAAGAACCCCGAAAATCACCGAAAAGAAAATCAGACACAGGGCCCGCCGTAAAATTCTGGGGAAAATCATGCTCACAGTTTAAAACGGGTGTTAATTTTTTCATTCAAGTGAACAATTTCCCGGTGCAAGGCTTCGGGCAGGTCCTGTTTTTCCGCCAGGGCAGTGACATCCGTTTGTATATCGGAAAGATTCTTGTTCAGACTTTCGATCATGGCGTTCAGGGAGGTGGCAACTTCCTTGAACTGATCCCCTTTGCGAATACTGATCCGGCTTTTGAGGTCTCCTTTGGAAATCCTGTCAATATCTTTTTCAAACCGGAACATGGGGCCTGCAATTTTGTGGGAGACCAAAAGCGTGACCATGATGACGACCAGACCGACCAGGGCTGTGGTGATGAGGGTGGTGTAGATCACCGAGGGCATGATGGCAAGGGAGGTGTTCTGGATCACAAGCTTTGAGTCGGTAAAGGACGAGGTCAGGGTATCCTGGGTGTTAAACAGGGTCAGGCCGATGGATATGAGGCCGCCAAGGACAAGGATGAGGCAGAATTTAACGATAAACCGGGCCTGGAAGCTCTTGTTGATAAAGACCTGTTTGCGTTTGATGGCGGTTGGATTTTTCTTTCTCGGGTTCATCTTTTAAGCCCTGTTCTACTTTCCGCTTATGAGCGTTTGATTGATGTTGATATCGGCTGCGTCCCGCAAGCTTTGGGTCCACTCTTCGAGTTTGGCTTCCAGTTTTTCCGATTCAAGAATGTCTTTAATGGAGGCCCTGACCTGGTCAAGGGGCTGGTCGAAGTCCTCTTTGTTTTTGCTATAATAGGCTTCAATCTCATCCTCGGTGATCAATACCTTTTTTTTCAGATCAACTGTTTTTAATTCCAGAAGGTTGCGAATCAGGGTTGCTTCCCAGTATTTTTCAATGGTCAGGACAAAGTCTTTTTTGGTGTCCAGTTTCAGCCGGGCCGCTTCCTGGATCAACAATTCCTTGCGGATCAGATATTGAATGAACTGCTCCCGGGTCTCATCGGACACATCCATTTCAGGATCAGCATAGGCTTCAAACTTCATCAGATCGTTGAACTCTTCCAAAGAAATTTTGCTGGCGTTCACCTGGATCACAATCTCTTTTTTTTCCGAAGCCTTTTCAGAAGCACAGCCGGACAGGTAAAAAGACAATGCCGTCAATACGGCCAGAATCATGACCCCTAAATATTTTCTTATCATACAAATCCTTTTTCGCTCAATAGCAGCAATATTTCCCGGGCAGCAGCGTCCGGGGTGATATGGGTGGTGTCAATGCTCAGTTCCGGGGTCTGGGGGATCTCATAGGGATCATCCACTCCGGTGAACCCTTTTAAAAGGCCGGCCCTGGCCTTGGCATACATGCCCTTACGGTCTCTTTTTTCACATTCTGCGATGGGGGTTGCTACATGGATTTCAAAAAAACCGCCATGGGATTCAATGGCAGTGCGGATATCCCTGCGTGTTCTTTCATAGGGGGCAATGGGGGCGCAGATGGCAATCCCGCGGTTTTTGGTGATCTCCGCTGCCACAAAACCGATGCGTTTCACATTGATGTCCCGGTGTTCCCTGGAAAAATTCAGCTCCGACGAGAGGTTTCTTCGGACAATATCCCCATCCAGAAGACTCACCGGACGGGTTCCGATTTCCATGAACTTTGAATAAAGAACCTTAGCGATAGTGGATTTACCGGCTCCGGAGAGGCCGGTAAGAAAGATGGTAAATCCCTGTTTGGAGGGAGACGGATAGGACCGGTACAATTCTTCTACAACCGAAGGAAAGCTGGCCCATTCCGGAACTTTTTTACCCAGGCGGATCCGGTTCCGAATATCTTCATTTGAAAAGGAAATCGTGTCCTGGTTTTCTTTGACTTCCGTCGCCAGCCTGAACTCGTCTTCAAAGGGAAGATAGACCATCTCCTCAAAAGAGACCGCCTCTATTCCCATTTCATCTCCAGCCTCTTTGACCAGGGCTGACATCTGATCGGAATTGTAAAACAGCGACCCGTTGCCGTCCTTGCCCGGGCTTGCATGGTTATGGCCCACCACAAAATGGGTACACCCAAAATTTTTCCCGATAATCAAATGCAGCACTGCATCCCTGGGACCTGCCATGCGCATGGCCAGGGGCAGAAGATTGAGCATATGCGCATCCGGCGGGTAATGGGCCGCCACTTTCTGGTAGCACCGCATCCGGGTATAGTGATCAAAATCTCCGGGTCCCGGGGTCCCGGCAATGGGCAGAAGCAAAAGATTTGCCTTTGCCCGTCGCATGGCCTGGATGGTCATTTCAAACTGGGGCCGGTGAATGGGCTGCCGGGTCTGAAACCCCACTATCCGTTTCCATCCGAGTCTGGCAAAGGAGGCCTTCACCTCCCGGGGGGTCAGGCGGATCTGCCTGAAATCGGAATGGATGGGCAGATTGAGGGCCTGGAGACTGCCGCCGATATAAAATTTGCCGGATCTGTTGAACAGATAATCCACCCCGGGGTGGAGGGGATCCTGTGTCCCGTAAACGGCAAGAGCTTCCTTTTCCGGGTCAACGGGCCAGATATCTTCAACGGCCATAACCCCCAGGGGGAATCCTTCGGAATCACGCAGGGCCACGGACTGCCCTGTCTCAAGCGTCGCGGCAAAGGTTTCGCTTATGTCCAGACAAATGGGAACCGGCCAGAGTTCACCGGAAGACAGACGCATGCGGTCCATGACAGATTCACAATCAATCTGGGTCATGAAGCCTTTCAAGGGGGAAAAGACACCCGTGACCAGCAATTCGAAATCACAGATCTGCCGGTCATTGAGGATGACATCCGGCAGGGAGGCGGTCAGTCTTTTCAATACCCGGTGTTGTTCATCATTTACCAATAAGTCTACAAGGGGGTGGGTCATATTTTTTTTGGATCACGGTTTGTCTGAATTTGGTTTAAAATAGATAGCTCCGCCCTGTCGGTTACAACCGATGCCGGGCACATATTTTTTGGCAGCACGTGGAAAATCTTTCAGCAACATCTATGCCATTCCATTTTCTTTGTAAAGGGCTGTCGCCTGGTTATTTAATAATTGTGTCGCTTTTTTCGTCCTCTAGGGGTTTCCCTGATGCGTTTACGAAAAAATTGGACAATTTATTTCACAATATTTCGCGATGTCCACCCAAAACAAATCTTTTCCCCTTTAAAAAAAACTTGAAAAAAAACTTGAAAAAAATCAAAGGGGCAGATGGGTAAAAATTAGGGAAGGTTTGATACATTTTTTTCCCAAATTAAGTGAACTTTTTCTTCTTAAAGGCAAAATATGGAATATTGTTTGCTGTCCCGGTCTGGCGGGCAGGTCTTGACATTGGGTTTTAAACATGGTTTTGTTTTTTATTTCCAAGGAGGAGCGGTCAATGCGACAGATCACGTTGGTTCATATAGCCCTGTGCTGTGTCATTTTTGCCATATGCTTTACGCCGGCGGCCTTTGATACGCTGCCCTTTCTTGAAGAACTCAAACTCAAAAGCATGGATTTGCGATTTCATATCCGGGGGGGCCGAAAACCCTCCGGGAATGTTGTCATTGCCGGAATTGAGGCCAAGTCAATCCACGCATACGGCCGGTGGCCCTGGCCACGTTCTGTTTTTGCACAATTGCTGGTCCGGCTCAAGGAAAGTGGTGCCAGAACCATTGTCTTCGACCTGATTTTTTCAGAACCCGAAGACAATAAAACGGCCAGTTCCATTGCCTCCCTTGCCAAAACCTTTACACAACTCAACCTGCTCACCACTGATTTCAACAGCCATATTTTTTTTGATGAAATGAACCAGGCCATGGCTGAAGCAGACAATGATACCTTGCTGGGCGACGCCATGGGCTTTTGCGGCAACGTTATCCTGGGCATGGCAGTTGAGCGGGGCAGCCT
>VMSR01000254.1 GCA_013792075.1 Desulfobacula sp. | reverse complement strand
TCCTTTAAAAACAGTTGACAAACAGGGGCGTATCCATGCAATATTCCACCGCCTTTACACTAGCCGGTGCAAACCTCCTGATCATCTTTTTCCAATGCCTCCTGTGCTGTCTTCTGATATGCCTGGATGCTTTCCTTGATCCGGTTGTCGGACAGGGCAAGAATTTTTGCTGCAGCCAGGGCTGCATTGGCCGGCTCCAAAACCGTCATAGGGGCAACAGCGGAAGGCATTCTCAGGCTGGAGAAAACATCTGCCCCCCCAAAGGTATCGCTGTAGGGCGGGCAGGCAATGACCGGGTACCAGGTCTGTGCATCTGTAAAGCCGCTAAGGGCGTTGCTCCTTCCTGCCACTGTAATAAAAACCACTCCTTGTTTTTCATAGTCTTTGATCAGTTCATAGCACTTTAGCGGAACTTTATGTGCAGAAGCAACCCGAAGGATGCTTTCCACACCCAGTTTTTCCAGGGTTTCTTCAATTTTCCGGCACCAGTTAAGATCCGTCTTGGATCCCATTATGATGATAACTTTACCCATTTTTTTAGCTCCTTAATTGTTTTGATTTTATTTTTTTGATACATACCCGCCCCAAGGTTTCCGAATACGAAGACCTTTTTTTCCATGCAGATCCTTTGGCATCATATGCATGGTTTCTACCCGATAGTATAAAAAAAAATAGGCCGGCAGCGCTTTCACTGCCGGCCTATTCAAAGCTGATCACCGATTAAACGGTTTTGATCCTCTTCTTATCTGCCAGTGATGTATCTTCCCGTCCCGGGAAATATTAGATTTGACTTAGGGTGTCAACGACTATTTTGGGGTCTCAGGAAGAAAACTTTTTTTCCACATCCTGCTCAAATGTTATGACAATAACCCGTTCGCCCGCTTCAGTGCTGATGTCTGTATGGAAACTGATACTGGGGATTCCTGTAATTTTCATGATAACTTCCCCCAACATTTTGCTGGAATTTTCCAGCAGCTTTGCCCGTATTTTCTTGATGAGTTGAATGCCATCCCCATCTTTTGCCAGATGTTTTTCAGCCGGTGTCAATACCCCTTTCAGGCGAATCAGAACCATGTCCTCAATAAGATGGCTTCTTACATCCGAGGGGCCGCGTCCCATATGCTCTTTTTCAAAAGCGATCAGGGCAGCGCTAATTTCGGCCTCCACCTGGCCTTTGCTTTTCTTTTGAACCACGCGACTTCCTTTCTCCATGAGTTGCCTTTGATCCCGGCATTTGTTTGAAAACAGCTGTGACAAAACAATCTGTCATAAATTGCCGGCAATTGCAAATATATTTGGGCAGATCCCAGGCAGATCCAGTGGGCAGACCTAGTGGGCAGGTTTCATGAACCGGTCGCATTTTTGCAACTTTGGCAAGTCGCATCTTTGGTGCTTTGGAAACGGATTTTAGAAATGGTTTTTCCTGTCTGTTTTTCAACAAACTGAATTTAAATGCTTTCTTTCATTTTTTTAAAGCCAATATGGAAGTGGCATGCTCTTTGCTGATATTTGCTAAATTGTCCGGAGCAAAGGAGGGGAAGGAATGAATGATTTTTGGAACAAGCATTCCCTGCAGTATCTTGAAATGGCCTTTGAAACAGGCAACAGGGAAAGGATTCAAAACCCGGATGGAACCGGTAAAAGAACAGGGGACTGCGGAGATACCATTGCATTTTTTATCATGGTGGAAAAAGGCCTTTTGTCCCAGGTCTCCTTTGAAGTCCAGGGATGTCTGAATACGGTTGCCTGTTCCAATACCCTGGTTCGCCTGGCCCGGGGGCTTAGTGTGGAAAAGGCCTGGGATATCTCACCCGATCATGTGGCCTCTTTCCTGCAAACCTTGCCCGATGACCATTACCATTGTGCAGAGCTTGCCGTGGGGGCCTTTTATCTTGCCCTGTCGGATTACCAGAACAAGAAGAAAGATCAGATTCCGGGTGCCGTGGGGATCGAAAAAAATGGAAAGTTATAAATTTTGCTAAATTTTGGAATCGTTCTAAGGGGTTTTTGAATTTTCCATAAAAAAAACCAAAGGAACACGGATGTGGAAAATGGTTTTTATAGTAACTAATTGTATTTACATAGAAAAACATTATGGGTTTTGACTGGCATGGTTTCTGCTCTTATGGGGTGCCATGGATGAACTCAATTTTTTTAAGGTGAATAGAAAAGACATGAAAGACAAAATCCTTCACATCATGCTCGTAGACAATGACAAACATGTGCGTGATGCCCTGAATGTTTTTTTTGAGGGTAGTCGGACAGATTTTTTGATTTTCAAATCCGGCTTGGAAGGCCTGAATTCGCTTAAGTACCAGGATATAGATGTGATAATTTCAGATTATTTTTTGCCGGATATGGATGGGATCGATTTTTTAAACATGGCGGCACAACTCCATCCCAATGCGACCAGAATTTTAATGGCCACCATGACAAATGATGAGATGGCCCTGGGAATTGCCCGGGCCGGAATTGATAAATTCATTGAGAAACCAATTACCGTGGACTCTTTGGAAACCATTATTAAGGAATTGGAAATAAACAAGCTTTCTAAAGGGCATCTGGATGGGAAACCCAATGAAGAATAAGTATCGCAAATGTAATTTATTAAGCAGATGTCAGAATCACCTTCATTTTGTGCATTATGGGGAGAATTGTTTTGGGGAATAATACCATTGATCAAGACTTAGTCGGTGAAATAAAAAAATTGGGCGCCAGGGATATTGAGCTGTGCATGCAGTGCGGAAATTGTGCTGCCGCCTGCCCCTTGTCAAGCGGTACCACCACGTTTCCGCGAAAAATATACCGATATCTTCAGCTGGGATTGAAAGATAAATTGCTGGAATCCCCGGAACCATGGCTGTGTTATTACTGCGGTGATTGTAACACAGACTGCCCCCGGGGGGCGGAGCCGGCCGAGACCATGATGGCCACACGGCGCTGGCTGACCACCCAGTTTGACTGGACCGGCCTTGCCCGTTTGTTCTATTCATCGCCCAAATGGCAGGTCGGGGCTTTTTTGGGCGTAACCCTGGCCATTATTCTCTTGTTTGCCCTCGGCCACGGGGAGGTTATTACCGACCGGGTGGTCCTGAACTCCTTTGCGCCTCCCCACTGGGTCCACATTGGTGACCAGATCATGTTTGGGATTCTGGGGGCCCTGCTTCTATCCAACGGATTTCTCATGTACAGAGGCATCATGCAGGGAACAAAGATCCCACTGACACTCTACCTGACCCAGGCCCCTGTCTTTTTGCTCCACTATCTGACACAAAAAAGGTGGCGTAAGTGCGGAACCGGGCCCTCTAGCCGATGGATGCGGCATTTTCTTTTGTTTTCCGGTTATATCACCATGGAAGTGCTGATCATTGGTTTTCTGGAGGTTTTTCAGACAGATATTGTCCATCCCTTCTGGCATCCCACTCGCATTTTCGGTTACTATGCCACCATCGCCATCATGTTGGTTTCGGGCAATATGCTGTACAGCCGGTGGTACGTAAAGGAAGAAAAACTTCACCGGTATTCGGATTTTACCGATGTCTTTTTTCTAATTTTGTTGTTTATCACGGCCTTCACCGGAATTTTGGTGCATTTTTTCCGCCTGGCCGGATGGCCCATTGCCACTTATTCCATCTATGCCATCCATGTGGGCATTGTCGTGGGCATGCTCAGTATCATGCTTCCCTTTGGAAAATTATCCCATCTTTTTTACAGGCCCCTTGCCATTTTTCTGACCACCTTAAAAGAAAAGGTTGTCAGAGAATCTAAAGTTGATTTTGCAACAGTGACCGAGGATGTGGGCGCTAATTTTATGGGCTGCATGCAGTGCGGCACCTGTTCAGGCGTCTGTCCCTGGAGTCAGATCACCTATTTCAGCCCCCGCCAGATACTGCGGAACATCAGTCTTGAAACCTGTACCCAGGAGAATGTGGATACGGCTGTCTGGGAGTGTGCCACCTGCGGCGCCTGTGTGGAAAATTGTCCCAGGGGGATTGAAATAATCGATCTTGTAAAATCGGTTCGTGCCCAGACGGTTGCGGCCAAAAAACTTCCCAAAATATTTGCCGCACCAATGAACAGCCTTAAAAAGAAAGGCAACCCCTGGAACGGCAATCCTGGCGACCGCCTGGCCTGGGCAAAGGGGGGTATTATTCCCGCCTATAGTCCGGAATTGGAGTATTGCCTGTTTACCTGCTGTACCACAGCATTCGACACAAGCCCTTCCAAGGCAGGTGAACGGGCAGGGCTAGTTCTTGCAAAATTGCTGGTCCATGCCGATGTCTCCTTTGGGTCTCTGGGGGAAAAAGAAAACTGCTGTGGAGACCAGGCATCTGCCATTGGCGTAAAACAGGTGTTTTCAGATCTTGAAAGAAAAAACACCGATCTGTTCATGGCTGCCGGGGTTAAAAAGATTCTGACCGCCTCTCCCCATTGTATGAATACCTTTAATAAACTATATGGCGAACTTAAAAACACCATTGAAAGTGAGCATTATATTGAACTCTTTGACAGGCTTATCGCAAAGGGTCAGATAACACCGTCAAGGGCTATTGATCTTAAGGTTACCTTTCATGATCCCTGTTACCTGGGGCGTCACAATGGGATTTATGATGCCCCCAGAAGGGTGCTCAAGAGCATCCCGGGGCTGACCTTGGTTGAAATGGATAACAACAGATCCAGAAGCCTGTGCTGCGGTGGCGGCGGAGGAGGGCCCTGGAAGCAGTATCCGCCGGACCACAGGTTTGGTGTTGTGCGGGTGAACCAGGCCATGAAAACAGGGGCCAATGTCATTGCAACGGCCTGTCCCTATTGTATCCGGATGCTCAATGAAGCCATTGTCGAGCTGAATGTCGAAAATCGTATAAAGGTTCAGGATATATCTGAACTGCTGTTAACCTCAGTTGAATTTTTAGATGAAAAATCAACTGAAAAACCCCAAAAAAAATTAGATACCAAAACCATATGCCTTGAGCAGGAGGATAGTCATGTCTGAAAGAATCGGATTCTATATCTGTCACTGCGGTATTAATATCGCTTACCGGGTTCGGGTGGCCGAAGTCGCTGCCTATGCCGCCACCTTCCCGGGGGTGGTTGTCGCACGGGATTATTTGTTTATGTGTTCTGATCCCGGCCAGGAACTCATTGAAAGTGATATTAAAACACATGATCTGACCCGGGTGGTGGTGGCCTCCTGTTCGCCAAGAATGCATGAGAAAACATTCAGGGCTGCCTGTGCCAGGGGAGGCTTAAATCCCTACCACGCCTTTCATATGGTCTGTGTCAGGGAACACGGATCATGGGTGACGGAAAATGAAGATGAGGCCACGGAAAAAGCCAGAATTATCGTGCGGGCGGGCCTTAAAAGAGTCTCTTTTCAGAATGCACTGATCCCAAGTGAGTTTTCGGTTAATTCAAACTCCCTGGTTGTAGGGGGGGGGATTGCCGGTATGCAGGCGGCCATTGATATCGCAAGTTCCGGGTTTAGGGCATACCTGGTTGAAAAAGAGCCAACGGTAGGCGGGCACATGCTTCAATATGACAAGGCCTTTCCCACCTTAGATTGCACCGCCTGTATCGGAACCCCCAAGATGGTGGCCGTGGGCCAGGATAAAAATGTGGAGTTGAGAAGCTATTGTGAGGTGGAAGATGTCTCAGGCTTTGTGGGCAATTTCAAGGTTACCCTCAATAATAAGGCAAGATACGTTAAGACCAATTGTACCGGGTGCGGGGATTGTTCCAAGGTCTGCCCGGTTGATTTTCCCAATGAATGGGATGTGAACACCAAAATGCGCAAGGCCATTTACCTGTCTTTTCCCCAGGCCGTACCCGTCCGGTACGTAATCGATAAAAGGACCAAAGCGCCGTGTAAAACCTCCTGTCCTGCCGGAACCAATGTCCAGGGGTATGTACAGATGGTGAAAATCGGCAATTACCAGCAGGCCTTAAATATCATCATGGAACGCCTTCCCCTTCCGGGAGTTCTGGGAAGGGTGTGTCCCCACCCCTGCGAAAGTGACTGTCGAAGAGGGTTGGTGGACTCGGCCATTTCCATCCGGGATTTAAAACGATTTGCCGCGGATAATGCCAACCTGGCAGATGTTCCTTTGCCCGAGGTTGAAGAGATTGACAAACGGGTGGCCATTATCGGGTCGGGTCCGGTGGGGCTCACCGTGGCCTATTATCTGAGGCGCAAGGGCTTTAAGCCCACCATTTTCGAAGCCATGGAAAAACCCGGCGGGATGCTGCGAACAGGGATCCCGGATTACAGGCTGCCCCCGGCCATACTGGACCAGGAAATTGACCATATTCTTTCCACGGGGGTTACACTTAAATGTGGCATGGGTTTGGGGTCTGATTTTACCCTGGCAAGCCTTAAGGATGATGGGTTTGACGCCATATTTTTAGGAATCGGCGCACATGTGCCGGTAAAAATGAACATTGAAAATGAAGAGGCGGACGGTGTGGTGGATGCCGTCCCCTTTTTGCGTAAAGAAAACCTGGAAAGACCCGGATCTGCAAAGAAACGGGTGGTGGTTATCGGCGGCGGAAACGTGGCCATGGATGCGGCAAGGGTTGCCATACGATCCGGTGCCGAAACCGTAGCGGTTGTTTACAGAAGAAGTGAACGAGAAATGCCAGCCGACCATGAGGAGATTGAAGGTGCCAAGGAAGAGGGGGTACAATTTTTCACCCTGGTGGGCCCCAAACGCGTGGTCATTGAAAACAACCGTGTGATCGGCATTGAATGCATTAAAAATGAACTGGGTCCCGCCGATGCCAGCGGACGAAGGCGACCGGTTCCGGTTGAGGGAAGCGAATATATCATTGACTGTGACATGATCATCCCCGCCATTGGCCAGAGAGTGGAATCCGGTCCGGTTCTAAAGGATACGAACATTGATCTGACCGCATGGGGAACCTTCTCGGTG
>VMSR01000172.1 GCA_013792075.1 Desulfobacula sp. | reverse complement strand
TGGGTGTCTTTTTCTGGTGGTTGTTACGATTTGCGCTGTTCTTTTGATCGAGCAGTATGTGCAAAGCGGTCCTGGTATGCTGAAAGAGGGTAACTGGCAGATTCAAAAGCCGGAAAAAAGGGTGGCACGGGTTGACGGGGATGGTTTGTTTCTTTCTTCATCTGATGCGAGCAAGTCTGTTAATATCGGGCAGGCAGTTCAGTCACAGGGCCACTCTTTTGTAGTGCAATTATCCACTGATATCAGAAGTCTGGATGTTGTGCCCGGAGTGAAGCCCTGGGACAGGGCGCGGCTGGTTTTGCTTCAGTATGAAGGGAAAACTGCCCGGTATGATGTTTCCCATGTGGCGGCAACGCTGGAAGGGACCCATGAATGGGAGCATTATAGGAAGGCGTTTGAAATACAGCCCTGGGCTTCAGAGTTCCGGGTGACAGTCCAGTTGGGCCGGTGCACCGGGAGCCTGGAGATTAAGAATATACGCCTGTATCCGGTTGTGGTCTCGAAGGTGTATACATTGGCGCAACGAAGTGTCCTTGGGGCCTGGGGGATCTTTTTTGTCTTTCTTCTGGGGTCGTTCCTGGTAAAGGGCAGATACGGAGTACAGGGGGTGCTGATTGTCTGTTTTGCGGGGATATTGTTTGGGGCCATGATTCCAGGGGATTTGAAGACAGAGATCTATGGAAGGGTGATCGTTCAGATTCAGTTGCTCCATGGGATGGCGGGTCCTGAAGGGGAGATGATCATCGGAAAGATCGGGCATTTTTGTTTATTTGGTATTTTGGGTTTGGTGCTGGGTGTTTTGATGCCTGGAAAGTCCCCGGCATATATCGGGGCCAACATTTTGATGCTGGCTGGGGGTACGGAACTGGTACAGTTTTTTATTGATGGGAGAACGCCGTTGTTTGTGGACTTTCTGATAGATCTTTCCGGGGGCGTTGCAGGACTTGCTCTGGTACAGGTGTTTATGATGGGACGCAGATTGGCGCAGGTGAACGCGGATTAGCCGGGGTCAAGCTTGGGTTGTTGGCTTATTGGCTTCACTCAATAGCATCGATAATTTTTAATATCTCTGTTGGACTATAAACAGGGAGTTCAGCGTTTTTAAAACCTTTAATATCTCTTGTGACAATAGCCGCTGCTCCAACATGGCGGGCAGAATGATAAATAACAGCGTCTTTAAAATCAGAGAAGTCTGATTTAAGGGCATCTTCAATCACAGGTCTGTTTACAGGGGCAATGTTGAATAATGTAATAAGATTTTTGATTTGATTTTTGGCGTGGTCTTTTCCCAGATTTTTTGTGGCCAGATAATGAATTTTTGTCACTGTTGTTGCACAGATAAAACCTGTGATATCTCCCTGCTCTACAAGTAACAACAATTGACTTGCGGGTTCAGAAAAAGGCGCCCGATCCAGCATGACATCAAGTACGACGTTTGTATCAAAGAGAATATTCATAAATATTTATTTTCCAGATATCGCTTGTAATCAGACTCATCAAGATCAGTATCTTTAAGTGAACCCTTTAACGATTTTACAATAGGTGTAAGCTGCGCAGGCTTTTTCAGGGATTTTATATCCAGCAAATAAAAATAATCCGCAACCATTTGTGAAACAGATTTGCCTGAAATAGTTGCATGATTTTTAGCAGACTTAATAAGCTTTTCATCAAGCCGTAATGTAAGTTTTGTATTCATATATCACCTTCCTATGATAGCTGACGTATATATATATTAATACGGTACGTCACGTATGCAGGTATGTCAATAAATAGTTGGGGTCAGGCTTGGGTTGTTGGCTTATTACTATGGGACGCTGATTGGCGCTGATGAACGCTGATTCAAAATTATAGGCTGAGTCGTGCCCTTGAAGAAAAATGGGTACCACGAAGGGCACGAAGATTTAATAATTCTATTTTTCATATTTATTTGCTATTATGGATCAAGGTTAATCTTAATGGCTCGGAGGTGAGATATGCCCAATCAACTTACTATTGAATATCCACAAAATTTACCGGATATTCTTCAAACAACAAAGAAAGATTTTGAGAAAGAGGCCAGAATGGCAATGGCGGTAAAGTTGTTTGAGATGAAAAGGCTGTCATCCGGAATGGCGGCTACATTGGCCGGACTTAACAGGGTTAATTTCTTACTCAATCTTCATCGGTTTAATGTGCCAATGATTGACCTTGAAGAAGATGAGCTTTTATCGGACATGCAAAATGCCTGAAACAGAAGAACTTGTCATTAACACAGGGCCTTTACTTGCTTTAATAGCTGGCATTGGTGATTTGTCATTGCTGGAGCTGCTTTATAAACGTGTTCTTGTTTCTTTTGAGGTTTGTCAAGAAATTGAAGCGGGTGGAACTTCTGGTTTTGGAGTGAGTGAGTTCAGGAAATCAAGCTTTATTGAAAAACGGTCAAATCCTTTGACAATAACTCCATTTTTAGGAAACGCACTTGATTTGGGAGAGGCTTCTGTTATTCAGCTTGCGTTGGATGAAAAAATTCACACAGTTTGTATTGACGAGTCTATGGGGCGGAGAATCGCCCGATTGAATGGGCTCAAACTGACAGGATCAATTGGGGTGCTGATCCGTGCAAAGCAAGATGGTTTTGATTTTTCGATGCGTGAGGCTATAAATCGAATGCAATCTCAGGGTATTTATTTAAGTCAAAAGGTTGTTGATTTCGCACTTAAACAAGTCAATGAAATGCCATGAATGGGGTCAGGCTTGGGTTGTTGGCTTATTCTGGCAATCTGAATCCTATTCAAGCTTGAAAATGCCAGGTACGCTGGTTTTTGAGTGTGGATGAAAAGACCCTGCCCGCCGATGTGAGGGCTTCGGGCCAGTGTGGAAACCGCCTATGCCATCCGGAACACAAAACCCACCTTGAGGTGGGGGGAAAAACACCCCTTTATTTAGCGAGGCAGGCAATCCTGGGAATTGCCTGCCATTCTTTTGAGTTTTGCCGGGTATAAAAAAGATCATAGTTCTTTTGCAGGTTCAGCCACAAATCAGGAGTCGTATCAAACGCCTGGGAAAGCCGTAACGCCATTTCAGTTGTCACTGCCTTACGTTCATTGATAATCATTGAAAGTGCTTTTCTGGAAACTTTCAATGTGTCTGCAAGCATCGTAATGGTAATGCCCAAAGGTTTAATATACATATTTTTTAAAATACGGCCAGGGTGTGCCGGCTGTCTTGTTTTCATATTTTTCCCCTTTAATGATAGTTCAAATAGTCAATGATATATACGTTACCATCTTCCATTTTGAATGTTACCCGCCATGCACCGGAAATAGAAACCGCATAAATTTCGTGTCTCTTTGGTTCTAACATATGAAGATTCGAACCAGGAAATGACATATCCTGTATTTTGGTTGCGGCATCAAGCATGTCTAAAATATCACTCAGTTTGTCTGCATGGTTTGGGTTGATTCCTTTTTTAGTCCCTTTGTAAAAAAAGTTTTCCAAACCCTTGTGGATGAATGATTTTATCATTTTGGAATTTTTTCCCGTTGAAATATTGTAACCCTTTCAGTTACGACAATAGTTGAATGTATTATTCATGTCAAGAAGAAAATGATTGGGGTCAGGCTTGGGTTGTTGGCTTATTGGCCGATATAGGGATGAGCACGGGGGATCATTTTAATAAGCTTATCTACCGAAGTTTGTTCACTTTTCATATAAATAGTGATATGTATTAGCATTAAATAAATTTGAAAATAAGGCAACATATGGGGAAATATGATAAATTTTTGATTAAGATACTTCGGGGCACTTCGGATGCTAATATTCTATTTTCTGAATTATGCAATTTGATGAAAGTATTTGGATTTGATGAACGAATACGAGGTGACCATCATATTTTTACAAAAAATGATATTGAGGAAATATTGAATCTACAACCAATAGGCTCGAAGTCCAAACCCTATCAGGTGAAACAAATTCGGAAAATAATATTAAAATACAAATTAAATTTGGGAGGGAACGATGAATAAATATGAGATAATTATTTATTGGAGCGATGAAGACAATTCTTTTATCGCTGAGGTTCCTGAGTTACCTGGATGCATGGCTGATGGTAAAACATATCAAGAAGCTATTGCGAGTGCTGAAATTATTATAAGTGAATGGATTAAAACAGCTAAAGAGTTGGGGCGTGAAATTCCGTGCGCCAAAGGGCGGTTATTGTTTGCATAAAATATTTAGTGTAAATAATTGAATAATTGGGGTCACCCATTAAAGGGCCAGTCAAGAAAAAAAACACCTCCCCGTGAAAAAAGTTTCCTTTTTCCTTGACTGCTCTGACCTCGGTTATTTTCGGTACTACCATTAAG
>VMSR01000162.1 GCA_013792075.1 Desulfobacula sp. | reverse complement strand
TCTTTTTCTCTTTCAAAAATACGGACGCAGTTTCTTCCGTCTGCCTTGGCTCTGTACAAGGCTTTATCCGCAAATGCAATCAGATCAGCTCCGGTTGATGGTCTGCAGGATTCAATTGAAGCCGCGCCAATGCTTATTGTGATATTGAGCTGATGGGTTTCAAATGGGTATAATACGTTTCGACAATGATTGCAGATGGCTTCCCCTGCTTTGTGGGCGCCATGGATGTCGGTCTGGGGGAGCAGCATCAGAAATTCTTCCCCGCCATATCGAAATACGGAATCCGAGCCCCTTCTGTTTTGCTCAAGACGCACAGCAAATTCTTTTAAAACAAAATCACCGCAGGTATGACCGTACTTGTCATTAACCTGTTTAAACAGATCTAAATCCATCAGAAGACATGACAGGTTTGTATCATAGCGCATCGCCCGGTTAAATTCCTGTTCGAGCAATTCATTCATATATCGCCGGTTATATAGACCGGTCAGCTCGTCTCTGGTTGACATGGCTGCCATTTTTTCCATTGCCGTGTCAATGTTCTGCTTGAGCCGGTACTTGTCAAGGGTGTTCTTTATGATGCTTAAAATGGTTTCGCGGTTGGTTTCGGCCTTTGCCAGATAATCATAGGCGCCTTCCCTGATCATTGTAGTTGCAATGGTCTCGCTTCCCTTGCCGGTAAGGCAGATGACCGGCGTTGCATCTTTCCTGAGATTCATCATTCTTAAGAGATCCAAACCGGTTCCATCAGGAAGACTAAAATCAAGAAGAATAATATCAAATGATTCCCTGGCAAGCCTTTCAATTGTTGATTTTATCGTTCTTTCCCGGAAAAGGCACATGACCTTTTCTTTTTCAAGAATCGATACAATCCTGTTGAAATCGGCATCATCATCTTCCACGGACAATACTTTTATTTCCCGGTCCAAATTCAATATCTGGGTCCGGCTGTCGTGGCTAATGGTTTCCACATGGTCAAGGATCTGAATTTTTTTTACAATTTTTGATAATTTTTGACCGGCATCTTTGATGCTGGATATATATTTTAAGGCCTTTTTAGGATCATCCGGGTCCATCTCTATGAGTTTAATATTCCCTAACAACACCATCAGAGGCTGGCTGAGTTCATGGGCAGCTGCTCCAGCCATCTGAAGCACCACTTTCAGCCGTTCCTCTTCTATCAGTGCCTTTTGTTGTTCCAGTATTTTTTTATTTGCTTCATTTAATTTTACATTCTGTGCTTCAACCATTTTTTTTTGCCGGTATAAATCCAGAAAAATGGAAACTTTGCTGTTTAAAATAACCGGATCAAGGGGCTTGAACAGATAATCCACCGCACCGGACTCATACCCTTTGAAAACATGCTTTTCTTCCTTGCTGATGGCGGTAACAAAAATAATGGGAATATATCGAGTATCAAAATTGCTGCGTAAGAGTTCAGCAGTTTCATACCCATTCATTCCCGGCATCTGGACGTCCATGAGGATCAGCGCGATCTCATTCTTTAACACTTTGCGAAGCGCCTCTTCCCCGGATGTGGCCTTGACCAGATTCAAATCCGGTTTTCTGAGAAGTATTTCAAGGGAAAAAAGATTTTCCGGTTTGTCATCCACGACGAGAATATTCATACAATCAATTGTGCTGTTCTCATGTTTCACAATTGGTTCTCCTTTGTTCAGCAATGTATCCCATTTTAATTTAGAAATGTCTGAAGTACTGAAAATACCTTGATAAAACAGAAAAATCAAATTAAATAAATCATATCATGCTTTAAAAAAACCATACAAAGACTCAATAGTGTCCAATTAGATTGTGGTATCGAAAAGCAAATGAAATTTATGCGATTTTCATAATTGGAAAGGTTGTATCTATAAAAAAAATTGGAGATTCTTTATGGTGGCGAATTTTTTACCCAAAAAAAGGCTAAGGATTTTCATGAATTTTCAGATCCTTTTGGAGCGGTATGCCATGATCCTTCCTGGGGAAATAATCGGGTCGACAAATAGCCTTTCGAATGGGATTGTTTCCCTTGAAAAGGCCAGACCGATCAAACTCTGGCAATCGCCCGGCCTTTTGAGATTTTAAAAACGGGAGTGGACTGTCACTGTTATTCCGGATTCTATCCAAATTTTTCCAACCACCATATGTAGTACCCCGAATTTTTTCATCCCAAAATTCTAAAGTAACCTTATTTGGAAAAAACAATTCCCGCCTGAAAACATGGCTTTGGAAACGCTTTACATTGATCAGCTTGTAAAGCATGCACAAATTATATGGAGGACTTTGGGGGCGCTTGCTCATGATGAACCAGGGTTTCCAGGCATCGGCAGGGTAAGCGGATAAGGTGTCCGATAAAAAAACATGCCGCCTATTTCATGAATGCCCATGTCCAATGTATAAATTATCTCTCATGGGACGCAGATGAACAATCCTGAAAATCTGCGCTAATCTGCATCCCGGTCCGGAGGATTATATTGATTAGCGTTCCCAAAAGGTCATTTTCAATGGCAAACAAGAACCAATCGTGATATTGTCCGGTAATGAATTAAGGAGAAACAATAGATGAATTTAATGGCCATACTATCCAACATCAGATTGCCGGATATGCTTGATATACTTTTTATTACCATCATTTCATATCAATTTTATATCTGGTTCTGGGGAACACAGGCCTTCAAGGCCCTGATCGGCATTGTTGTATTGAGCGGGATCTTCATTATCGCCAACGCATGGGGGCTTTTCCTCACCACATGGGTCTTCCAGATCCTGTGGCAGGTCTTTGTGATCCTTTTGATCATTTTGTTCCAAAAAGAAATCCGGCAAATTCTTGAGCGGTTTAATCCCATGAAAGCCTTTGGAATCAAACAAGAGGCAGGCGCCAACGGATGGATTCAGGGTCTTGTCAGCTGGGCCTTTGAAGCCGGCAAAAAAAAGTTGGGGGCTGTTATCGTTTTTGAAAGATCCGACCGGGTCTTTGAGTTGATCACCCGGGGAACTGCCATGGAATGTGACCTTCGGCCTGAAATTTTATATTCCGTATTTAACAAGGAATCTCCCCTCCATGACGGTGCTATCCTGGTTTCAAACGGAAAAATTGTAAAAGTTTCCTGTTATCTGCCCCTTTCGGTGAGGGAAGACCTTCCCCAGGAATGGGGAACACGGCACAGAGCAGCCCTGGGCCTGACAGAACAATGTGATGCAGGCGTTTTGATCATTTCGGAAGAAAGGGGGGAGGTTTCTTTTTTTTCACATGATAAATTCCAGAAAACAAAAACCCCGGAAGAATTGTCAAAACTTCTGTCCGATATGTCCCAGGAAGAAAAAGAACCGGCCCTGGACATCACGGCAAAAATAAGATCCTGGTTTACAAGAAAGTATAAGATCAAGGCTGTCATTTTTGTGTCGGTTTTTATCCTATGGTTGAGTTTTGCAGGCCAGCAGAACTTTGAAAAGACGATTGATCTGCCCATACGGTACAAAAGTATTCCGGCAAATCTTGTGATATCAGAACCGGCAGACCCGAAAATCACCATCACCTGCCGGGGATTGAGAAAAGATGTCAGCTTGCTAAATGAGAACAATACCAGTTCGGTCATTGATTTATTATCCGCCCGGGCCGGAACCTCTTTTCATACGGTTAACACCGGCAATATCAATCTTCCCAACAGCAGAATTCAGGTTGTGAATATCAGTCCGTCAAAAATTCAACTAACCCTAACGAAAAAAGAGAAACCGTCTGTTTCAAATTAGACCGTCTGAAAAAAAAGTGCGATAGGGCCGCTTGGTATCGCTTGGGCTATAACCGCAATTCAAACTATTAAAAGGATTTGTTTTATTCAAAATGGAATATACTTTGCTTGTGACCGGATTCACCATATTTTTTGCAAGAATCTGCGACGTTTCCATCGGAACGGTCCGCACCATTATGACAGTCCAGGGCAGAACCGCCATCTCTTTTGTGCTGGCTCTTTTTGAAATAACAATCTGGGTTCTGGTGGCAAGCACTGTATTCAACCAGGTCACGGAAAACCCGATCCTGGTCGTATTTTATGCCTTTGGATATGCAACGGGAAATGTTGTGGGTATTCTTGTTGAACGCAAACTGGCCTTTGGCATCATCATTTTAAAACTCATAACCCGAAGAGCCGGACAGGAAATTTCGGATTTTCTGCGCCAGAAAGGACAGCCGGTTACCATCTTTATCGGTGAAGGGATGAAAGGTCCTGTCAGTGAATTATACATTGCCTGCCGCCGTCGTGATTTAAAATGGATCCTGCCGGCGGCAAAAAAAATGGATGACCAGATATTTTACATTATTGAACAGGCACGGGATATGAGCGCAGTTTTAAAACCCATTTACACCCCCATGGGCGGATGGCGGAGTGTGTTTAAGAACAAATAAATTCCTAGAATGTATCTATAATTGAAATGGCTTTATGGGCAATGGTGTGGATATCTTGAATATAATCAACTGCATTCATTTTCATGGCCGCCTTGGGCATTCCGAACACAACACAGGAATTTTCATCCTGGGCAATGGTGACGGCACCTGCTTTTTTCATATCCAGCAGTCCGGCCGCACCATCTTTCCCCATACCGGTCAGGATGATCCCAAGGGCATTGGCACCTGCGTATTTGGCAACGGTTTTGAACAGAACATCCACAGCCGGTCTCTGGTAGTGAACAAGGGGGCCATTTTTAACCTCCACATAATATCTGGCACCGCTTCGCTTGAGAAGCATATGAAAGTTTCCGGGTGCGATTAAAACCTGACCGGTCAAAACGGTATCACCATTTTCCGCCTCTTTAACCTGCATTTGGCACAGATCATTTAATCTTTGGGCAAATGAGCTGGTAAACCGGGCCGGCATGTGCTGGACAAGGACAATGCCCGGCGCATTTTGCGGCATTTGGGTTAACACTTTTCTTATGGCTTCCACTCCGCCGGTTGAAGCACCAATGGCGATGATTTTATGGGTGGTCTCTGCAAGGGCATTCGATGCGGTTCTGGTAAGGACCTGGGTTTTGCTATTGTTCATGGAAGGTGCAAGTATTTTTGCCCCATGTACCGCCCTTATTTTTTCGGCCAACTGCACCCCCATGTCACCGACGGAATAGGCAGCATTGGGTTTGGCGATAACCTCAAGTGCACCCATGGACAAAGCCTCAAGTGCAAGCTTGCTGTTTTGGGTTGTCAAAGAACTGACAATGATCACCGGAAGGGGATAATACTTCATTAGCTTTTTCAAAAAACTGATGCCATCCATCCTGGGCATTTCGATATCAAGGGTAACCACATCCGGTTTCAATTTAACAATCAGGTCCCGGGCAACATAGGGGTCTGGCGCGGTTCCGATAACAACAATCCCTTTTTGTCCGGACAATTTCTCGGACAAAATTTTTCGAACAACAGCCGAGTCATCCACAATCAGAACTTTTATATCCTGGGCCATTGATAGATCTCCGGAAATCTTTATTCACCGATTGTTAAGAGAACGGCCATTCGGGACTCAATGGTCTCAACAATGGTAAACACTTGTTTTTTTGGAATCTTTGATCCATCCATCATTTTTGGAATCCCCAATTCAAATGGGGTTTTTGCATCTGTTTTACGCAATGCATTGCCGCAGACCATGTTCAGCATTTCTGTCAATGTCCCGGCCAGATGTTCCGGCGTGAGATTCTCCAGGGGCTCTCCCATAAAATTTTCACTCATCTCTGCCACAAGGGTTTCCGGCACAACCAGTATCAAATGCCCGGAAACATCCCCCGTAAACTCCAATTGGCAGGCCATGTTTTTTTTATCCATTCCAGACTGGGCAAGGGTCGATTCCCGGCCAAATTCGATCGGCAGAAAAAACATTGTTTCCATGACTTCAGAAATCGAAGTCTGTATCGCCGCCATCAAGGGTTTCTTCATAATTGACTTCTCCAAGAATCTTAACTATTAAATCTCTGATTGCCTCAGGTGTAAAGGGTTTTGTGATGTAGCCCACAGCACCGCAGTCCATAAATTCCTTGATTTTAGCATCATTGCCTTCCGTTGAAACCACCACAACCGGTATGTCCTTTGACAGATCCTCCTTTTTAATGGCTTTGACAAACTCAAGACCATTCATGACAGGCATATTGTAGTCGGTGATGACCATATCAATCCAGTTGTTTTTCATCAGTTCCATTGCCTGTTTGCCATCGGCGGCTTCCAGCAGCTCGGCGTTTCCATACCCAGCAGCCTTCAAGGTTCGCTTAATGACAGATCTCATGGGCAGAGAATCATCCACTATCAATATTGAATATGACATTGTTTTTTCCTGTGTTTGTGTTTAGGCCATATGTAAAAAAGCATCGACTTTTTGCATATTCATGCCGAATTCTGCAATCATCATTAAAATATCCGTTGCCGTTACGCCCAGAGTTTTCATCGCCTGATCCTTAAACCGGTAAGCCAGACCATCCGCACCCACACCGCTTCCCATCATCATGCAGATGCAGTCCCCAAGATAAACCGCTGCGATTTCCTTATCACTGACCCTGCTTTCATCTGCCAGATGATGGTGCCGGATAATTTTAATCATTCTCGGACTGAACTTCCACAGTTTGGCGATCATGGCCCCCAGTTCTGCATGGTCGATCCCCAATACTTTTTTTTCCGCTTCCTGGAAGCTATGCTTTTTATTTTTAACCAGATGGGTGATTTTTTCGGATGCATCTGCCACATGTTTTTCCAAAACAATTTTCCCGATGTCTTTGATCAGGGCAGAGGTAAAAAGGGTGCTTTTATTTTTCAGACCCAGCTTTGCTGCAACGATCTTTGTGATCATGGCCGATGACACGGAATATTGCCACATATCCCCTTGTTCCAAACCATATCCTTGATGACGGCCGGACAGCGCCTGGGCCCCGGATTTGATCAATGCCAGTTCAGTGACCTGATCAATGCCCAGCATATTGACGGCATCCTTAATGGATTCTGCCGGAACTTTAAGTCCGAAATAGGCGCAATTACAGGTTTTCAAAAGACTTGCCGTGATAACCGGGTCGTATTGAATCACATTGGCAATATCTTCCATTGAACTGCCCGGACTGTCCACCGCTGCCAACAGCTGGGTGACCACCGCCGGGATCGGTTTTAAATTTTGGATTTCTTTCATAAGCAATCGAAGGGATGACATATTTTCACCTCCTTTGCCCCGGAAGTTTTTACATAAATCTCACCGGTTGCAATTTCAAGCCGGACGGTCCTGTTTGTGTTCCCGCCGACATCCTGCTTATGGATGATCACGTTGTTTTTAAAAAACAATTTTTTCAGGGCCATATAATTTCGTTTGCCAATGTTGAAAAACCCGCCCTGATCTAGAATTTCAGCCCCTCCTGCAACATAAATCATCATCCGTTGCTTAACAGCACCCAGAGCATAGGCCGTTTTAAACAATCGGGGTATCCCGGAATCGGCAAACATATAGGGTCTGGCAGCCGCCTTTTCCGTATCAATTGAAGACTCGGGCAGCATATAGTGCAGAATCCCGCCGACCTTAACAACCGGATCGTATATAACCAGTCCGATGCAGGATCCAAGGGAATACGTGACAATCGACTCCTCAGTCTTATTGCTCACCTTCATATCTGCGACACCCACAATCTGTTTCATTTTCTATCCCTTTTCGGTTCCCACCTTAAAGCTTAGGCCTTGGAAACGATACTGAAAATCCCATGGATATCGAGGATAAGTCCGACCCTACCGTCGGCAAGGATGGCACCGCCGGCAATCCCCTCCACATCCTCAAGATTTTTTCCCAGACTTTTGATCACATATTCATCCTTGCCCAGGAGCTCGTCGATGAGAAGGGCTCTTTTTTCGTCCTTTGACTCCACCACCACCACAAGACCCTCCTGAATCGGCTTTTTCCCTTTACTGCTTTCATAGATCTCATTAAGCCGGATGACGGGAACTAGGCTTCCCCGGTCTTTGACCATCTCTGCTTTGCCTTCAACCGTAAAACAATCTTCATTGCCGGGTTTAAAGGCTTTTTGAATGGAGATGGTCGGGATCACATATCTTTGATTGTCTACCCGGACCAGCATCCCGTCGATAATCGCCAGGGTGAGGGGAAGGCTGATGGTAAACTTTGTTCCTTTGCCTTTTTTTGATGCAATGCTCAGGTGACCGCGAAATTTTTCGATCCCGTCCTTGACCACATCCATTCCCACCCCCCGGCCCGAGACATCGGTGATCTCTTTGGCCGTGGAAAACCCCGGGTGAAGGATGAAGTCATATACCTGGGCATCGGTCATTTGTTCACCACCTGTGGTAAGCCCTATGCTTTTTGCTTTTTCAATAATTTTGTCCCGGTCCAGCCCTTTTCCGTCATCCTCTATTTCGATAATGATATGCCCGCCTTTATGATAGGCGCGAAGTAAAATTTCGCCCTGGGAAGGCTTTCCCTGGGAAAGACGGTCAGGCGGCGCCTCAATGCCGTGATCAACCGAGTTCCGGATCATATGAACCATGGGCTCATATAGCGCATCCACCACGTTTCTGTCTATCTCCGTATCTTCTCCGAACATATCCAAATTGACATCTTTACCTGATTTTTTTGCCAAATCCCTTACAAGCCGGATCATTTTCATAAACGTGGCTTTAATGGGGATCATTCGCATGGACATGGCAATGTTCTGCATATTGGTGACAATCTGCCCCAGGTGTGCAACATTTTGGTTCAAGGAAGGGTCATGCAATGTCTTTTGCCTGAGCATGGATTGGGCGATAACAAGCTCGCCTGCATAATCGACCAGATCATCCAGTTTTTGGGTGCTCACCTTAACCTGGGTATCCACTTTCCTTTTAGACGCACTTTGCTCCATGAGGGCAGATGCAACCTGCCTTGGCTGAACTTTTTTTTCTTCGACCAGGATTTCTCCAATTCGCTTTCCGGGTCTTGTTTTCTGGATTTCAAGGGCCTGGTCAAGGGATGCTTGATCCACCTCCTTTTTCTTGATCAGAATCGCCCCCAACGGTTCCTTGTCCTGTTTTATCAAAGAAACCTGAAGGGCTTGAAGTTTATCCCTTAACCCATTCACGTCAATATCATCATCCGGTACCATTATTCCCGTATGCGTTCCCTGGCTTACCCTGTCGACAAGATTTTTTAAGGTGTCCACTGACTCAAGGATGGCATCTGTGGCAATTGCATTGATTAAAAACTGGCCGCTCCTGGCACTGTCCAACAGATTCTCTGTTGAATGGGCAAGCGTGTTGATCTTGCCCAAAGACAAAAATCCTGACACCCCTTTTATGGTATGAAAGGAGCGGAAGATATCGTTGATAATCTCCTTACTGGACGGGTCCTGTTCCAGATCAATCAGGTTGACTTCAATGTTTTCAAGATTTTCAAAGGCTTCGGATACAAAATCAATCAGAATTTCCATATCGTCGTCTGATATTTTTTCAGGTTCAGTCCTTATAACAGGTGTCTGGGCTTGTGGTATCTTCTTTTCTTGTTCTTCCATAAATTCGATTTTCAATAACGCAAGCACATCTGAATAGTCAAAGATAAAGGCCTCTTCCCGTTTCAAATGACTTAATATGGATTTAAGAAGAATCAACCCCTCTTCAATGGGTCTGGTGTTATAAATATTTTCCAGGCCCATGTTTTCTGCATATTCTTGACAGGCGATGCAGATTTTGTAAAACGTGTCCGGCTCAACCGCTTTAGAAACTTCAACAAGGCTTTCCAGCTCGTTTAGTATCGCTCCCAAATCCGGCAACTCTCCCGGACAAAAGCGACTGATCCGTAAGGAAAATCTCTCAAGATTTTCTTCTAATTTTACAAAATAGTCGTTGTTTGCATTGGATGTTTGTTCCGTTTTTTTGTCGGGGGCCCTCTCCATAAGCGCACCGGGTTCCTCCAACCCCTTCACAGAGATGGACAAGGCCGAGACCAGATCTCCCAGGGCGACCATTGCCCCATCCCTGTTTTGTGAACCCTCTTGGAGCATCGTCCTTATCAGATTTCTGATCTCTAGGATTTTGTTTGCCTGGGCCGTTAAGGAAAGTTTTGTACAATTGCTGTGAATTTGTTTAAGAAACGGCAACAAACCGGATAAACTGTTTGAATCTGCCGGATCTGCCATGACAAGTTCACAGGAAAACTGATCAACTAGCGTTTTAATACTTTCATACAACATCGTATCGCTCCTGGGTTGCTAAAGCATTGCACACTTAAAAATTTTCAAAATCTTCATCATCATCAAAGGGGATGACCTGATCCGGTCGTACTTCCTTTGGCCTGTGGCCCAGCATTTTATTTTTCCCGGCCAGTTTTTTCTTCGATCCATGGGAAACGGTTTTTATCCTGGGTTTGTGACCATTCCCAGTGCCCTGATTTTCCTTCCCCGTAACCAGCATGATAAGCTCTCCCACATAGTCCCTAAGCTGTTCGGCCTGGGCACTCATCTCTTCTGACGCCGAAGCCGATTCTTCCGCATTGGCAGCATTTTGCTGGACCACCTTGTCCATCTCGCTTATGGCAATGTTCACCTGTTCGATACCGCTTGACTGCTCCTTGGAGGCCTGGGATATCTCGGCCACGATTTCACCGACCTTGACAGAACTCTGGGCAACTTTGCTGAAGGCATCGCTTGTCATTGACACCAGGGCAGATCCATCATTCACTTTTTTAACGGTTCCTTCGATCAATGCCGCTGTATTCTTTGCCGCATCGGCAGCTCTCATGGCAAGATTTCTCACTTCATCTGCCACCACGGCAAACCCGGCACCGGCTTCTCCTGCACGGGCGGCTTCAACCGCCGCATTCAAGGCCAGCAGGTTCGTCTGGAAGGCAATTTCGTCAATGGTTTTGATGATTTTGGATGTTTCTTCACTTGCTTTGGAAATATCTGCCATTGATTGGGTTAATTGGCCCATGGATTCATTGGCCGTATTCACAATCTTGTTGGCTTCTTTCATCAATTTGTCAGCATGGTTGGCATTTTCCGCATTTTTCTTGGTCATGGAGGACATTTCTTCCATGGATGAAGAGGTTTCTTCGATGGAAGCTGCCTGTTGGGAGGCCCCTTCGGCCATGGATTGGCTGGATGAAGACACCTGATTTGCTGCCGAAGCAACCTGGCTGGCCCCTTCTCCCATTCCGTCGGTGATTCTGCTAAGGACCGATATGATGCCCCTGGCAATTATAAATGCCAGCAGAATGCCGGACAGGATCGCAACAACAGCAATAATGGCCACATTTCTTTTGGTTCCGGTTGCAGCGGAAAGCATGGCCTGATCCGTCAGGATATGCAAGCTTACCTCTTTTCTCAGTTGCCCCAAAAGGGCTTGCACCTTCACAAGGCTGGGTGCGGTTTTCTCGGCATAAATTTGATTGGCCTGTCCCATGCCGACAAGGTTTTGCTCGGCTTTGGTTTTAAGTTCCTGCAAATGGGACATGGTTTGTTCCAGAAGGGGCATGGTCTGGCCATTAAAGGTCTCAACCGCCTTTTCAATTGAGCTTTCAGCTGTTTTTGCCCCCATAATCACCGTGTGATACGCCAGGGCTTTATCAGACCAGGTTTGTAATAACTCTGTCAAATGATCTGCTGTTTTTTCCAATACAGGCTCTCCCTTGACAAGTTGATGCCAGGCATCAAGTCCGGCTGTTATTTTTTTTGCTTTTAACTGATAGTCATCCCAGGTTTCAGGGGTTTTTTCATTCTCAAACCGGACCATGGCCAGGCGCGTTTCCTGGAATGGGCTGATAACCTGTTCATTCATGACCATGTCAATGGCACTCCACCGGGACATGGCATTGATATTTCCTGTCAATTCCGCCTGTTTTCTAGCCGGATCTATCACCTTTACCATGCCCTCTTTCAATGCGGTAAAGAGGGAGATGTTTATTTTTTCAAATTCAAGATTCAATTGTTTTTTTTCTTCATTCAATTGTGCCAGTTGCCCGTAGGACAGATGGGTTTCAATGCCAATGGCCGATTGGTGAAGGTCTTTGTGCGTTACCAGCATCTTATCCCAGGCATTTTTGAAATCCCCATCCCCGTTTTCATAAACCTTGCGGGCAGTGTCGGAAGCAAGCCACTTTCCCAGGGCGCATTGGGTAGGATCCGTTTGGACACCAAGGGAATCATGGCCCCGGACAAAGGCTTCCTGAATTTTGGCTGCCCACTTCAAATGGTCAACCTCCCGTTCTGCCAGCAATGCCGGCAAATGAATATCGGCCTGCTTAAAGGTTTTACCAATGGCAAGGGCAGATTCATGCAAGTGCCTGTGGGGTTCCTCAATCTCTTTGAAAAGCGGCACAAGTGAGGGAACAAGTCCTTCTGCATGTTGCCGGCCATCCCCATAAAGCCATTTGCCAAAACCGCATTGGGTATGGTCTGTTTCCACGGCCAGTTGGGTGACGGTCTCATCGGTCAACAGCTTATTGACCGCACCAACCCAGTTGAGATGATCCACTTCTTTCTGGGCAAGTTCGCCATCCAGGGCTTTGCCCTCAATGACTTCCGAAGCATTTTTCACAATACTGCCGACACCGCTAAAGCTCAGTGCCCCCAGCACTACCAGCAAAATAATAACAATCCCGAATCCCAATGTAATTTTCTTTCCAATGGTCAGATTTTTCCAGTTCATTTTTTCCTCCTAACTGTTTCTATTAAAATATTTGATATCATGGGAATATTTCTATTTAGCAACTGTTTCAACCGCTGAAATTTCCTCGTTGGAAAGCACCTTGTCGATATTGAGCAAAATTTTGACCTTTCCGTCCACCTTGGCCATACCCAGGATGTAATCGGTGTTGAGTTTTGCGCCAAAGACAGGAGTGGCTTCTATCTGTTCTTCCTGGATGTTCAATACTTCGGATACGGCATCAACAACAATGCCGATCAACACCATGTCCCTTTCGGAATCAATTTCCACCACAATGATACAGGTTCTTTCGGTATAGGGAATGGATGCCATTTCAAATTTTGTTCTAAGATCAATGACCGGAATGACCTTGCCCCGAAGATTAATCACCCCTTTTACAAAAGCCGGGGTCCTGGGGACGGAAGTAATGGGCATCATTCCGATGATTTCTTTGACCTTGAGAATACCGATACCATATTCTTCTTTGGCCAGGGTAAAGGTCAGGTATTTACCGATTTTCAGAATTGTGGTCTGGACTGCCTTATTTAATGCATCCGCTGTTTTAACCATTCTTTTTCTCCTGTTATTTTAGGTCTTTTTGTATTTTTAATGGGTAATCATTTTATTTAAGACATCACAAATATCTTCATATCCATCTTCTATAAAGGTAAAATATCTCGGGAAGAATCGGTGTACTTTGGAAATGGTTTCAGCAGTCTTGTCCGGAAGAACCATGACTATTTTTTTATCCAGAAAAATTTCTTTTTTTAAATAAAATTGATCCAGACGCACTTGGGTGTCAACAAACAAGACCAGGATTTGTTGGTCAAAATACGGATTTTTCTGTTTGAGTTTTATCTCAAAGGCTTCAAGGGTGTGAAACGTTTCGATGGTCGCATTGATTATTCTGTCTTGGATAATACTCAAAAAGCGCTTGCCTTTTTCACCCGCGGTCTGGTGTATGAACACAAGTAATTTTTTCATTTGATCTCTTTAGATATCAATTTGTTAATTGAAAGATACCCTCAATAATACAATTTTTATGCCACGCCAAAAAAATAAAATTTATTAATATATTTCAGATAGTTACGACAATTCACCCCAAAGAATAACCTGTCGTAAAAATATGACTTATTGTTAGAACTGCAACGCTTAAAAAAATTTAACAGATTGAATTTAAAGAGAATATCGTGAAGTTTAGGAAGCGTCTCAAAATTGTGACTATCATAAAAATATGACAGTTTTCAGAATGGTTTAATCCCATATTGCTGCAAAAGACGGTAAAAATGGCCCCGGGAAAGACCGGAAACCCTGCACGCATCTTTAACATTGCCTTGGGTAATGGATACCAGGTTCTGCATATAGTCTGATTTTGTTCTTTCAATATGATCTTTAAGTGTTTGTATCCCCTGGGATTGTTCTGGGGCCTTGTGAGAATCAATGGGCCTGGGTTGCTCTTTTTTATAGGCCTTTATTTTGTTTCGGATGTTAAATGCGCGAATGTGTTCCGGAAGGTGGTGGGGGAAAAGCGTGGTATCGCCACCGGCCTCACTGCACACCAAATCAATTGTATTGACAAGCTCTCTGACATTTCCCGGCCATTCGTAGGTTCGAAGTTCTGTCAAAAATTCCGGGGACATGGTGCAGTCATTTCCCTCTGACCGATCCGGGGCATGATCCAATTGATGCCGGGCAAGAAGTGTAATATCACCTTCCCGGTCTTTCAATGGCGGCAGATGAATGTGCATGGAAAAAAGTCTGAAAAAAAGGTCTTGTCTGAAGCGTTTTTGTTTCACCATCTCTTCCAAATCACGATGGGTAGCACAGATCACCCTGAAGTCACTCGTGACCTCGATTTTGCCTCCCACCGGCCTGAATTTTTTTTCCTGAAGGGCCCGGAGAAATTTTTTCTGAACTTCCAGGGGCAGTTCCCCCACCTCATCCAGAAACAGGGTTCCTTTGTCTGCCATCTTCATGAGTCCTGTTTTATCGGAATCTGCTCCGGTGAAAGCCCCTTTTGCATGGCCGAAAAGGGTGCTTTCAACAAGATGCTCGGGCAATGATGCACAATCAACCACCACAAATTCATGGTGTTTTCGACGGCTGTTTTCATGGATAGCCCGGGAAAAAATCTCTTTCCCGGTTCCGGTTTCACCGGTAATCAGGACGGGAAAATCCGTATTTGCTGCCTTGGAAACCTTATCAAGGCAAATGGATAACAACCGGCTTTCACCGACAATCGCCTCTCTTTTAATGGCTTTTTCCGGAAGTTTGGATTGCTTTTGTCGCCGATATTCCAAGGCCCGGTCCAGAGAAAATTTAAAGGTCTTATAGGACCCTTTTTTTGAAATATAATCCCATGCCTTGGATCGTATGGCAAGCTCTGCACCGTCCACGTTTTCATCCCCTGTGATAATAATAATTTCAGGTGGAACAGGATGTTGTTTGATGATGTGAATGGCTTCCAGTCCGTTGCCGTCCGGCAGGTTGACATCCAAAAACACGATATCCACAGGGCTTGTAAACAGAGTTGCCAATCCTTTTTGCAAGGTCAGCTGATAGGCTGTATTCACCCCCATTCCCATGAAAATTGTGGACAAAAATTTACATATTTGTTCATCATCATCTATAATCAATACATCCGGCATAGGGTTTCTCTCTATTAAAAATAAACTATTTTCAAAAATTATTTTGCCTCTTTTTTGTTCAATACCTCACGGATCTTCCGGGACAGATCTTTTCCCACAATGGGCTTCAATATAAGACCGTGAATGCCGATGGATGCCATTTTCTCTTCAGACAGGGTGTCACTGAAACCGGTGCACAGCAAGATGGGAATATCGGATCTTATCTTGATCAATTCTGCCGATAATTTGTCTCCGGACATATTCGGCATGGCCAAATCGGACATCACCAAATCAAAGGCATCGGGACAGGAGCGAAATGCATTCAGGGCTGCCATACTGTTGGTATGCGACGTCACCTGATATCCCAATCGTTCAAGCATCTGTTTTTCCATTGTGGCAATAGCAATTTCATCGTCCACAAGTAAAATATGTTCAGTGCCCACAGGGAGTGGGTCTATCCATAGAGGGGTCTGTTTTTCAGAAGCGGTATTGTCCAAAGGGAAATATACATAAAACTGGGTTCCTTTGCCAGGCTCACTGTAAACCTTAATTGCGCCGCCCATATTTTTTACAATCCCATGAACCACAGACATCCCCATTCCTGTTCCTTTACCCCGCTCTTTGGTGGTAAAAAACGGGTCAAATATTTGTTCACTCACGGCTTTGGTCATCCCCACACCCGTATCCGAGATAACCAGGCACACATAGGAACCCTGCGACATATCAGGGGATAAAATATCATACCGGCCCAATTGAACTTCCTTTAAACTCAGGAAAAGTTTTCCCCCGGTTTCTTCCATGGCATGGTATGCATTGGTTGCCAGATTCATCACAACCTGATGGATCTGTGTGGAATCCGCCCTTATATACCCGCATTCAGTGTCAATGGAATGGGAAATATCAATGGAGCTTGGTATGGAGGACCGCAGGAGTTTTAAAGCTTCCCTGATAATGTCTTGCACCTTTACCTGCCTCAGTTCACTGGTTTCCTGGCGTGAAAAAGCCAAAATTTGCTGCACCAGCTCTTTTGCCCTCAGGGCTCCGATATAAATTTCATTCAGGCTTTCCCGGACAGGACTGTCCTTAGGGATATCCTCCATCAACATCTCCGCATGCCCGATAATGGGGAAAAGGATATTGTTAAAATCATGGGCAATCCCTCCGGCAAGGGTACCGATGGTTTCCATTTTCTGGGATTGCTGCATCCTTTTTCCCATCTTTATTTCATCGCTGATATCCCGTTTCACTGCCACAAAATTAATGATCTTTCCGGTTTTGTCTGAAACAGGAGAGATCGTGGCTTCCTCCGTATAAAGACTACCATCCTTTCTTTTGTTGACAAGTCTGCCTTTCCAGGTGTTTTTCGATTGAATCGTCTCCCACATCTCATGATAAAATGATGGGTCATGCTCTCCGCTTTTTAGAACCCGGCAATTGTTTCCCATCAATTCTTGCTGGGGATAACCGGTAATTTTTTCAAAAGAGGGATTAACATATTCGATACAGCCTTCCGTGTCGGTTATGACAACCCCTTCTGCAGACTGTTCGATGGCCGTAAGCAACCGGTCACGATCGGCCTGTATTTTTTTGCGATCGGTGATATTGCTTACAATGGATAAAACCTGTTTTTGGCCGTTTACTTCGATCACCTCACCGGAATACAGACAGATAAGTTTTGCCCCATCGGAACAAAACAATTCAATTTCCAGATTCTGAACCCGGCCATTGTCTTTTAACCTTTCTGCCAAAAGTTGCCTGTCCTGGGCCCTGATAAGCCCCAGATCGACACAGGTGGCGCCAATGGCCTCTTTGCGGCTATATCCTGTAACAGCCACAAAATCATCATTCACCTCAAGATAGCGTCCATCCTCAACAGAACTGATGTCCATCAGAAGGGGAGCGTTTTGGAAAACTTTAAAAAACTTTTCCTCGGAGGCTTTCAGGGCTCCATTGGATTGCACGAGATCTTTGGTGCGTTCTTTTACAATGGTTTCAAGGCGCTGGGATTGCTTTTGGGACATGTGTATGGCAAACAATGCCGCCAGTAAAAATCCCAGGCTGCATATGCCGACCAGCAGGCGAGAAAAAACAGGCGGATGGGGTTTGCTACGAAAATTTACGGCAAGGGACCAGGTCACATCTGCTACCGGGAAGGATGTAGAAAGCCCCCCGTCTCTGATCGTGTCTCCCCCCCAAAAAACACCCCCGTCATTATCTGTTAACCGGAATACAAATTGCGTTAAATCCACTCCTTCAATGGCCTCAGCAACCAATGTATCTACATCATAGATGCCGATGGCAAGCCCTGTGAACCGGCTTTCTGAAAAAATCGGCAGACGGACCGCTATCCCCTGACCGCCTTGCCTTAATGCAAAGGGGCCTTGCAGAACCGCCCGCCTTTGCTCAATGGCCTTTTTTACAAACACCCCCCGCAAAGGGTCAGACAGCAAAACCAAAGGACTATCCCGGGTAATTTCATTGCCCTTGGCCGGATACACATAGGTGACAAGGGTTGTGGCGTCTGCATATTGAAGGGCGCGAATGGATGGGTTTGATGCGAGTAAAAGGAAGGCAAATCGTTCAAATTCTCCAGCACCTGTTTCAGGATGCGAAACAAACAGGGAAGCCAGGGCTTCTATGGTATTCACCCGGGATTCAATGGAATTTAACAGGCGCGCCTTGCACAATTGAAGCACGCCATCAAGTTCCACTGCCTTTTCAGCCCGCCAATGGGTCACCTGCCATTGGTCAATCAAGAAAACGGCTGAAAAACAAAGACACCCTAAAGCCACCAAAAAAATTTTTCGCATATTTTCCAGAATCGTGAAATATATTTGATAGTTTCATTAATTCGATAAGCAAAACCTTATAATAGATAAGGAGAGAAAGCAAATTGAATTTTACAAACCACTCTATCACCCTTTGGTGGGGATAAATGCTTGACATTCCAGCACAAAACATGGCATATGCCTATATTTATTCTCCAATTTGACCTGGAAAAGCATACCATCATGCCCATGAAATCCGAATCCAGATTCACAACAGGCCAGCGGTGGATCAGTGAGACAGAACCTGAACTGGGGATCGGAACCCTGGTTTTCCATGACAAGAGAATCGTCAAAATTCATTTCCCCGCAGGCGATTGTCTTCGGCAGTATTCCAGAAGCGCGGCCCCTGTCAAACGGGTTATTTTCAAGCCCGGGGACAGGATACAGACCCGGGAGACCCGGGAGTTTTGTGTTGAACACATCCGGGAATCCAAGGGCCTTTTGTTCTATTGCCAGGGCGAGCGCTGTGTTTGCGAAACCGACCTGTGTGATACCATGGGGTTTTCCCTGCCCCAGGACCGGCTTTTATCCGGACTTGGCAGGACAACTGCGGCCTTTGACCTGCGGTTATCCATATTAACCCAGCGGGCAGCCTATGAAAAATCCGTGACCCGGGGATTTTTGGGCGGCCAGATTGATTTGATTCCCCACCAGTTTTTCATTGCCAGGGAAATTATCTCCCGGGCACAGCCCCGGGTGCTCTTGTCCGATGAAACAGGTCTTGGGAAAACCATTGAAGCCTGTTTGATTCTCCACCAGCTGCTGATCAGCCACCGTATCCAGAGAATCCTGATCATTCTGCCCGAATCCCTTGTTCACCAATGGTTTGTCGAACTCTATCGGAAATTCAACCAGACCTTTCGGATTTTTACCGAAGACCATTGCCGGCAGATAGAATTAAACGATCCCGGGACAAACCCATTCCTCGACGACCAGCAAGGCATTTGCAGCATGGATTTTATCCAGGCCAGTGAGAAACGGAAACACCAGATTCTTTTAGCAGGATGGGACATGGTGGTCATGGATGAGGCCCATCATCTTCTGGACCACACAGGGTTTCACCTTTTCATGCAGGCCCTGGGAAAAAGGACCCATGGTCTGATGCTGATGACGGCCACCCCGGAACAAATGGGGGTTGCCACCCATTTTTCCCAGTTGCACCTGCTGGACCCCCACCGGTATTTTGATTTAAAAACCTTTAAGCAAGAGACCCTGGCCTATGGAGAAACCGCAGCCCAGGTTACGGCCCTTATCAAGGCCGGAAAAGAGTGCGGCCCCCTGTTGGATACCTATGGCCCCGGCCGGGTTATTTTCAGGAACAAACGCTCTGTTATCAAGGGTTTTCCCAAAAGAAACCCCCGCCTCATTCCCCTCAAAGGCGATTCCGAAATAATTTCACAGGTCAACCGGGAATATGAAAACCCGGACTGCCTGCCTTCCAAAGGCTTGGCAGAAGATCCCAGGATTGCCTGCCTGGCAGCCCTGGCCAAACGCATCAAGCCCGAAAAAATACTGGTGATCTGCAGCTCCAAAGCCAAGGTGGAAGCCATTGACAAGGCATTGAGCGCCCATCTGTCAATTGATGTGGCCAAATTTGATGAAACCATGACCCTGCTCCAGCGGGACCGGAATGCGGCCTGGTTTTCCAGACCAGACGGGGCAAGGCTTCTGATCTGCTCTGAGATCGGCAGCGAAGGCAGAAATTTTCAATTTGTTCACCATCTTTTTTTGTTTGACCTGCCCAAGAACCCGGAACTTTTGGAACAGCGCATCGGCCGGGTGGACCGCATCGGCCAGAAACACGAGATCCGTATCCATGTTCCCTTTGTCATAAACTCGGTTGGGGAGGTCCTGGCGCACTGGTATATGAAAGGATTGAATTTATTTGAAAAAAACATCACCGGCGCCCATGCAATATACAGACAATTTGAAGTCAGGCTGGACCATTTGCTCCGGGAGACCCGGGCCCTGGGAAAAATTCCCCTAACCGTGCTGGACCCTTTGCTGGAAAAGGCTGCCCTTTACACTGCCAAAACCCAAAAAGAACTGGACCTGGGCAAAAACATTCTGCTGGAGCTCAATTCATTTAAGCCTGAACCTGCGCAGGCATTAATCAGCAGTATTCAGCACATGGACCAGGATCCCTGTCTTGAATTATTGCTTGAACGGCTGTTCAACTATTACGGCATCGACATGGACAAAACAGCTGATATACAAGGGGGAAAAATCATCCGCCTTACCATGGAAAGGCCCCTGGACGAAGCCTTTCCCGCCCTTCCCCGGCATGGAGAGCTCATCACCTTTGACCGGCAGACGGCCATTGCCAGGGAAGATATCGGGTTTTTTAACTGGGACCACCCGTTTGTAAACCAGGTGCTTGATTTTTTCGTTACCAGGGGAGAAGGCATCGCATCCACCGCCTGCATAAAGGGAGAGGCTTTGCCCGGGCTTTTTCTTGAGTCCGTATTTGTTCTGGAATGTACTGCCCCTGCCCTTTTGAACATGGAACGGTTCCTTCCCTGGGAACCCATTGGGATACGTGTCAGCCAAACAGGTGTAGACCTTAGCGAACAAGAGCCTTTCCCCGATTTTAATACCCGTCTTGAACCGGACGTTCCGGGCTGGTTCATGGAATTTGAGCAGATCAAAACCCAGTTAATTCCGGATCTGCTCGCCCGGAGCAAATCCCTGGCCCGCAAAAAGGCCGACCGGATCATGGCCGCTGCCAGGGAACAGATTTTAACCACCCTTGGCAAAGAAACAAAAAGATTAATTGCATTGCAGAAAATAAACCCGAACATTCATGCAAGTGAAATAGGTGCGGCACAAAAAAATATAAAAGAATTGCTCGACCACCTGTCCCGGGCAGAACTGCGCCTGGATGCCGTGAGGCTGATCCGGGTTACGCCCTGACGGGCACTCTGCGCCGATCAGCGTCCCGTAAAAACCTGGGTAACGGTCAAGATCTTTTGAAATTAAAGATATATTTATTGTTCAAATGTCTCGCTTTTGAATTCAGCATAGATCAGGGCCAGACATTTTTTTGCCTTTTCCAAGGGCATATCAAGCCTGTCAAGCACAGATTGGCAATCACTTTCCTTTGAGATGGGACAGGCCGAATCGACTCCGACAATCCCTTTCTCAGTATAGGTATAGGGATAAAGCCGGCAGATCAGGGGACGTCGGTCATAGGGAAGTTGACACCCTGTCGGCGTCAGCATTGTGCAGTATCTTTCCCGGTCTTTTTTCAGCACACGGACCATGCCGTCCGGTCTTACGATCAAGGGCAGCCAGTCAGGATCATATTTCGGCTCAATATCCTCAAGAACCGGGGGTTCGATGGTTGAAAAATCCTGATGCCCGAGGAATTCGGATATGCGGTGCATATCTCCTGTTGTCAAATTAACCTGGTAATTTTTACAACAAGAGGTTCCGGCCTGGGCACAACTCATACAAGACAGCGTCATAAAAGACTCCTGAACAATAAGTTTGATTGAAACAGCGGATTGAAAAAATCTCATTCCACTAGTATTGCTGAAGATAATGAGGGTTATATAAGAGTCAAGGGCGCCTGATGATCCCTGAAAAATAAATATTTTTCTCAAACAAAACGCTTCCCTGCGTCACCCCGGGACTAGAAGCCGCCACTTGATAATTTTCCCTTTCCTGTTATAAGACCCGGTATGGAAAAAGACAAGATCTTAAAAAAAGAAACCATCCGGGTTTCTGTCAGGGACCTTGTGGCTGCCACAGGGCAGAAAAAAGACCTGTCCAATGCCTTTGTCAGCCAAACAAGGGGCGTTGTCGGTATCCAAGAGCACACAAGGATCCAGGCCATGCGGCCCACGGGATATGAAAAGGAAGTCTCTGTTTCAACCCGGGTGGACCATGATCATTTTGTCCTGGATATTTTCGGGAGAATCGACGGCATGATGGTATCCGAAGACCGGGTTCTGGTGGAAGAAATCAAGACCTGCCGGCAGGACCCGGATTTTCTGTGCCAAAACCCGATTCCTTCCCACAAGGACCAGCTCAAATGCTATGGGTATATGGTTGTAAAAGAAAAAGGCCTTGAAACCATAGACCTTATGCTCACCTATGCCCACCCTTTGTCAAAAAAAACAAGAGAACAAACAAAAACATATACAGCCCTTGACCTGAAAATTTTCTTTGACCGAATTCTTGCAGCGTATATCGCACAGCTTGAAAACCGGGCTGCCTGGAAACGTATCCGGAATCAATCCATTGAACATCTTTGTTTTCCCTATGCAGACTTCAGGGACGGCCAGAGAGAATTTGCCGAAGCTGTCTATAAAATCATCAAAAACAAAAAAATCCTTTTTGCAAGGGCGCCGACCGGCACGGGAAAAACCATTGCCGCCCTTTTTCCTGCCATCAAATCCCTGGGTCTGGGCCAGATTGACAAAATATTTTATCTCACAGCCAAAACCCTGGGCAGAACCGTTGCCGGCAAAGCCCTCAAGGACCTGGGTAAAACCGGAGCCAGGCTTAAGTCTGTCATCCTCACGGCCAAGCAAAAGATCTGTTTTATGCCGGACACGCGGTGCGACATGGACACCTGCCCCTATGCCCAGGCCTATTACACCAAACTGGACCAGGTCATGGCCGAAGTTGTGAAACATGAGTTCTTTGACCAGGAGCTGATCCAAACCATGGGCCAGACCTATCAGATCTGCCCTTTTGAGCTCTCCCTGGACATTTCCCTTGTCTGCGATGTCATTGTCTGCGACCTGAACTATGCCTTTGACCCCCGGGTCTATCTGAAGCGATATTTTGACCAGGATACCCACAAGCTGACCTTTCTCATCGACGAGGCCCATAACCTGCCCGACCGGCTGCGGTCCATGTATTCTGCAGATCTCTTAAAATCCGATATTCTTAAAGCCCAGCAGCTTGTCCGGGATATTGCCCCGGAGATTGGCCTTTCTCTGGTTGCCGTGCACAGGGAGATTGTCCGGCTCAAACCACGGGAATTGGAAAAAAACCAGGCGGAGCCAGGTCCTGATTCAGACCAGGAGTCAAGCTTCAGGGAATTGACAGACCTGCCAAAATCCTTTATCACGGCAATCGAACAATTTGCCGCCAAAGCAGACCTTTGGCTGGACAACCACCCGGAATCCCCCATCCGGGGAGATCTGCTTGAATTTTATTTCACGGCCACCGCCTTTTTGACCATTGCCCGGTTTTTTGGCGATCACTACCGGTTTTTCATCCAGCGGCAGGGCGACCATGATATCCGGACCCAATTGTTTTGCATGGACCCCTCCCCGATCTTTTCCCGGCTGATTCAAAGGGGCAATTCCGCCATCCTGTTTTCCGCCACCTTTTTTCCCACTGCCTATTACCAGGCCATCCTCTTTGGCACAAAAGAGGCGGCCAATGGGCTTGATTCAAAAACCGACACAGCCGCATCTGAAAAGATTATCCCCTATTCCATTGTGCTGCCCTCCCCTTTTCCAAGGGAAAACTTCAAGCTCCTGATTGCAGGGGACATCCGAACAACCTACAGTGAAAGGCAGGGGTCGTTCAAGGAGGTGGCCCAAATTATTGCCCTGACCATCAACAGCCGGCAGGGCAATTATATGGTTTTTTTCCCCTCCCATGCCTATATGAACCATGTGGCAGATATCGTTGCGCAAGAGGGCCTGGTGGAAAACATCCAGGTCCAGGCGCCCCAGATGGCAGAAGCCGAACGGGTGGCCTTCCTGGACCAGTTTACACAGGACAGTCAGGTGACCGGTTTTGCCGTGATGGGCGGTATCTTCGGCGAAGGAATTGATCTTGCAGGAAACCGGCTCATCGGGGTGATCGTGGTGGGCGTCGGCCTGCCCCAGATTTGTCCGGAACAGGACCGGATACGGGCCTATTATGAGGCGGGCAATGAAGACGGATTCTTCATCGCCTACCAGATGCCCGGGTTCAACCGGGTTATGCAGGCCACAGGAAGGCTCATCCGAACGGAAACC
>VMSR01000010.1 GCA_013792075.1 Desulfobacula sp. | reverse complement strand
GTCATGAACCAGCAGAGGGAAGTCATTTACCGACAGCGGCGCCAGGCATTACAGGAAGACAATTTAAAATCGGTCATCCTGGAAATGGTTGAGGACAAGGCCTATGAACTGGTAAATGAACACTCAGATGAGAAAGCCCCCATCAAGGACTGGGACATCCGAGCAATTGAATCCAGAGCAAAAAAATTATTTGCCGTTCCCCTTGATTTGGACCTGGCGGAAAAAGAGAACCACTCCCGGGACCAGGTGTCCGAAGCAATTTTTGAAATGGCAAAAGCGCATTACCTTGAAAAAGAGCGCCTCATCGGCAACGAGCAGATGCGGCAACTGGAACGGTTTATTGTTCTCCAAACCGTTGACACCCGCTGGAAAGAGCATTTGCTGTCCATGGATCATTTAAAAGAAGGCATAGGCCTTAGGGGCTACGCCCAGCAGGATCCCTTGCGGATATACAAAAAAGAAGGGTTTGCCATGTTCCATGGCCTCATGGAAATGATCAAGGAAGAGGTGGTGGATATCCTGTTTAAAATTCAGATCGCTAATCCGGAACGAGTTGAAGAGATAAAAAAAAAGGAACCACAGAATTTGACCTTTTCCCACTCCGATGAACCTTCCATGAAAAAGCCCTTGGTACGAGACCATGACAAAGTGCAACGAAATGATATTTGCCCCTGTGGCAGCGGTAAGAAATATAAAAAATGCTGTATGTCCTAGGAGAAAAAAATGACATCCACGGATTCAACTACCCAAACAGGGATCTCATCAAAATCCAAAGAAGGCCATCCCCCCATGTATAAAGTCCTTTTGCACAATGACAATTATACAACCATAGAATTTGTTGTGGAAATTCTTGTCAATGTTTTTGGAAAATCACTTGAAAAAGCAAACCAAATAATGCTTAATGTACATAATAAGGGAAGAGAAGTGTGTGGCGTTTATCCATTGGAAATTGCAGAGACAAAAATTCAAACCGTACACAACCTTGCAAGTAATAAAGGATTTCCCTTAAAAAGCACAATGGAAAAGGAGTAGCACCATGATAAGCAAAGAACTGAGTACAGCGCTTGGTTTTGCCGTACGGGAAGCAAAGAAAAGAAGGCATGAGTACGTATGTGTTGAACATGTTCTTTATGCAATCCTTAACCATGAAACCGGCCTGGAAACCATAGAAAAATGCGGCGGAAGCCCGGAACAGATAAAAGAAGAGCTGGAAAAATTCTTTAATGAAAAACTGACCAAAATAGATACAAAAGATGAATATGTTCTCCAGCAGACCATCGGATTCCAGCGGATGATTCAACGGGCCATTAACCATGCCAGATCTGCTGAGAAAAGTGAGGTCAATCTCGGAGACATCCTTGCTTCCATCTTCCAGGAAAAAGATTCCCATGCGGCCTTTTATCTTGAGTCTGAAGGTATTACCCGGCTGGATGTTCTCAAACATATCTCCCATTCCAGTGAACATGAAAAAAAATTAACGGAAAACCAGGATCTCTCCCAAAGAATGTTCAGGCAGGCAGATCCCAAGACCAAACGCCAGAAGAAAAAAGATCCCCTTGAAGCCTTTACCTGCGACCTGCTCAAAAAAGCCCGGGATAACAAAATAGATCCGCTCATCGGCCGTGAAAATGAAATGGACCGGGTCATGCAGGTCCTCTGCCGTAGAAGAAAAAACAACCCCATCCTTGTGGGAGACCCCGGGGTTGGTAAAACCGCCATTGCCGAAGGACTCGCCCTGAGAATCCATGCCCGACAGGTGCCGGATCTTTTGGAAGACTGTGAGCTTTTCTCCCTGGACATGGGTGCCCTTCTTGCCGGAACCAAATACAGAGGCGATTTTGAACAACGGCTGAAAGATGTGATCAATGCTTTGGAACAAAAAGAGAATGCCCTGTTGATCATCGATGAAATCCACACGGTTGTGGGGGCAGGGGCTACCACCAGCGGTTCAATGGATGCCTCCAATATTCTAAAACCCGCCCTTTCCTCGGGTGATATCAAGTGTATCGGTACCACCACCTACGAAGAATATAAAAACCATTTTGAAAAAGACCGGGCCTTTTCAAGACGATTTGAAAAGATTGAAGTGGCCGAACCCAGTGTGGCTGAAACCTGCGAGATTTTAAAAGGACTCCGCCCCCATTACGAGGAACACCATGGCCTGAATTATTCGGATAAAATCATAGAGGCGGCAGCCTACCTGTCCGACAAATACATCAATGACCGGCTGTTGCCGGACAAGGCAATTGATGTGATTGATGAAACCGGTGCCTATCTGCGCCTTAAAGGAGCCGGCAAGCGTAAAAACGTCAGCTTAACAGATATTGAAACCATTGTGGCAAAGATTGCCAAAGTACCGGTCACCAGTGTGACATCAACGGACAAGGCAAACCTTGAATCCCTGCCGGAAAGACTTTTCAAGGTTATTTACGGCCAGGACGATGCCATCAAAACCCTAACCACGGCCATCAAAAGATCCCGGGCAGGTCTTGCTGCTCCGGACCGTCCCATTGGTTCGTTTTTGTTCATGGGCCCAACCGGTGTGGGGAAAACCGAAGTGGCAAAACAGCTGGCTGCCAATATGGGAATTGAATTCTTGCGGTTTGACATGAGCGAGTACATGGAAAAACATGCAGTGTCACGGCTGATCGGAGCGCCTCCGGGTTATATAGGATTTGAACAGGGCGGTATTTTAACCGATAGTATCAGAAAACATCCCCACTCAATCCTATTGCTGGATGAAATTGAAAAAGCCCACATGGATCTGTACAATATCCTGCTCCAGGTCATGGATTATGCCACATTGACCGACAACAACGGCAAGTCTGCCGATTTCAGGAACGTGATCCTTATCATGACTTCCAATGCAGGCGCAAGGGAAATGAGTGCCAACAGCATTGGCTTCAGTTCCCAGTCGGGTGATACGGACTCCAAAGGGCTCAAGGCCGTGGAAAAAACCTTTAGCCCGGAATTCAGAAATCGACTGGACGGCATTGTTCAGTTCAATCATTTGTCAAAACAGGTCATGGAGATGATCGTGGATAAAAACATGGAAGAACTTAAAACCATGCTGAAAGCCAAGGGGATATCCTTAACCTATTCAGCCAAGGCCAGGACCTTTCTGGCCCGCAAAGGCTATGATCCCAAATTTGGGGCCAGACCCCTTGCCCGATTCATTCAAACAACCATTAAAGACAAACTCACCGATGAAATTCTTTTTGGCAGACTTGAAAAAGGAGGGAAACTTTCCATCGGCCTCAAGAAGGATGAGTTGACCTTTAACGTTAAAAGCTGAATGCCCCTTTTCAGGTTATCAGAAAAAAACGAATTCCCGCCGGCCTGGCTTGCCAGATCCGACGGTCTTCTCTGCATCGGAGGAGACCTGAGAATAGAAAGGCTCTTGCTTGCCTATCAAAACGGCATTTTTCCATGGTTTTCAAAAAATGAACCCCTGTTGTGGTGGTCCCCGGACCCACGCCTGGTCTTGTTCCCTGAAGCCATCAAAATTTCAAGAAGCCTGAAAAAAAAAATCAAACAAACGCCTTTCAGAATCACGGTAGACAATGACTTTGAACAAACCATTGTCTCCTGCGCCCAGCCAAGAAGAGGCGGCCATAATGGTACCTGGCTTGTTGAGGAAATGATAGATGCCTACATCCGACTCCACAAACACGGATATGCCCACTCTATTGAGACCTGGCATGGAAATTCTTTGGTTGGCGGACTCTACGGGGTTTGCCTGGGAGGCATATTTTTCGGAGAATCCATGTTCAGCAATGAACGCGATGCCTCAAAGATTGCCCTGTCAGCCCTTACAGCTTTCTTAACGCTTCATGGATTTGATATGATCGACTGCCAGGTAACCAGTCATCATCTGCTCAATATGGGAGCGGTCGAGATTTCGCGGGATGCCTTCCTTAAACGCTTAATTCCTTCCACTGCCAGACGAATGAACCCTGATATGTGGGATCCTTCCCGTCTTCTGGATCCATTGTTACCGCAATGAAGGCAGCCAAACTGCCCAGGGAAATAATTTCCAGAATTTCCAATGACAGGCTGGCTTAACCTATAGTATTTATCAAAGAATCATCAAAGGATTGTTTATGAACTGGTGGCAAGGGTTACCTTATAAGATCAGTCCCTATTTATTTGAAATCAATGGCTTCCAGGTGCGGTATTACAGCCTCATGTATATTGCTGCCTTTGCCAGCGTCTATTGGCTTACGGCATACCGGCTCAGAACCGAAACCTGGCCCGTCCACAAGGAACGCGTATATGATTTTTTTGTATGGGCCGCCGTGGGGGTCATTCTCGGCGGAAGACTCGGTTATGTCGTCTTCTATGATTTTTCATATTATCTGCACCATCCCCTGGAGATTCTTCTTCCCTTTGATCTGTCCAATGGATTTAAATTTACCGGCATTTCAGGCATGTCATTCCACGGAGGCCTTCTGGGAGTTGCGGTGGTGTTTTTTTTGTATTGTCGAAAACACCAGATGAACATTTGGGATTTTTCCGACCTCATCATCCCTGCGGTTCCACTGGGATACACCTTTGGCAGGCTTGGTAATTTTATGAATGCCGAATTGTTCGGCAGAGCAACCACCCTGCCCTGGGGAATGTTTTTCCCCACCGATGCCACCCATACCCTGCGCCATCCCTCACAGTTATATGAAGCTTTTTTTGAAGGCGTTCTCCTGTTTATACTATTGTGGCGCGTCAAATGCCATCCTTGGGCAAAACATCGCATGTGTGCATTATACCTTGTGGGATATGGCACCGTCCGTTTTCTGATTGAGTTTGTCCGTCAACCCGACTCCCATTTAAATTATCTTTGGCAGATATTCACCATGGGTCAAATTTTGTGCGCAGCAATGGTGGTTTCCGGCTTGGGACTCCTGGTCTTTCAATTCAAACGGCCCACGGGTTCTCCTTGACAAAAATGGTTTCATCATCATTATATCTTAACGATATAAACCCTTTGGGAGGAAAAGATGCTCTTTCGACTATTTTTATGTTTTACATTGATACCGGTAATTGAGCTTTACCTTTTAATTAAAGTGGGAACACTCATTGGTGGGTTCAATACCATTTTGATTGTCATCATTACCGGGTTTGCAGGCGCCTGGCTTGCCCGCATGGAAGGAATAAATACCATGTTAAAAGTGAGGACAAATCTTCAGCAGGGAATCATGCCGGCAGAAGATCTTCTGGATGCCGTGATTATCCTCATCGCAGGACTTGTACTCATTACACCAGGACTGATGACAGACGCATTCGGACTGATGCTGCTCTGGCCTGTGACACGAAATAAATTTAAACGGTTTTTAAGAAAAAAATTTGACGAACTGCAGGCCAAGGGAAATATTAATATCACCCGATTTCATTGATAGAATTTCATTGATCGGGTTTCATTGATTCAAAAAGGAAAAAAATATGTTTTTGGAACTGATTGAACAGCGAAGAAGCATTCGAAAATTTAAAACCAAACCCATTGAGCCGGAAAAAGTTGACACGCTCATCGAGGCGGCCTTAAGGTCTCCTTCCTCAAGAAGCTTCAACCCCTGGCGATTTATTGTGGTTAACCGACCAGATCTTCTTGAAAAACTTTCAGAGGCAAAGCCCCATGGTTCAAGCTTTTTGAAAAAGGCACCCCTGGGAATCGTGGTATGCGCAGATCCTAGTACCAGCGATGTTTGTGTAGAAGATGCATCCATAGCCTCAATTTTCATCCATCTGGCTGCACAATCTCTAAGCCTCGGCAGTTGCTGGATCCAGATCAGAAAACGGGACCACAGTACATCCAAAAGCGCAGATATCTATATTAAAGAACTTTTGGGCATACCCGATAATATAATGATTGAATCCATCATTGCGATAGGGTATCCTGACGAGGCTAAAAAAGGGCATCCCAAAGAAAGCCTGCAATATGAAAAGGTTTTTTTAAATAGGTTTGGCGAAAAGGACTAAATGGACGTAAGAACCCAAATTCTTGAAATGATCCAGAAAAGAGAGAGTGATATTCCCACACTCCCTGTGGTTATAGACAGAATAATCAGTGTGGCTTCCGATGAAAGAACCACCACCGAAGAACTCGCAGATGTCATCTCCTACGATCAGGGAATGACAAACAAATTGTTAAAGCTTGCCAATTCAATTTATTATGCACAAAAAACAAAAGTCGCAACCATAAAACGATCCATCACCGTCATCGGGTTTGATGAGATCATCGGCATTGCCCTGGGTATGGGTATTTTATCTGCTGTTACCGATAAAGCAGGATTGACCTTGGACATGAAGGCACTATGGATACATGGGATAGGGGTTGCAACCGTGTCCAAAGAGCTGGCCAAAAGAACCAACCCGGCCATTGCAAGCAAAATATTTATCCCTGCCCTTCTCCATGATATGGGCAAGGTGATTTTCACCATGTATTTTAAACAGGAATACATGAAGGTCAGACAATTTGCCATGGAAAACAAGAAACCCTTATACTTTGCCGAAACTGCAATTTTCAAACTGGACCACTCCATATTGTCCGCCCTGTTGATGAAGCGGTGGAATTTTCCCCAATCCATCATTGTCCCCTGCAGATTCCATCACAACCCTGAATCCTCCCCTGTAAAATTTCGACATCAAGCCTTGATCATCAATCTTGCAGACTACCTGACCCAGAAGGCAGGGATCGGTCACAGCGGAAATCCCGTGCCGGTGACCATTAAAAATGCCCCTAAAAAAATAGGGGTGAGCGAATCTGTTCTGCGCCTTACCATTGACCAGCTCAAACGAAAAGAAAACGACATTAAAGAATTTTTTAAGATCACAACCGAATAAAATCTAAATATCTTTAAGTTTGCGCTCTCCGGGACACTCCCGTGACGCATGGACAAAAGCATTCAAGCTCTCTTCCAATGCTTCAAATTCAAGGGTACCGCTCACCTCCAGGCGCTTGTCTTTTGGCTGCTCAAAGGCAGTTATCACATCCATGATGGTTAATGATTCAATATCCATTGCAGGAGAATACCCCTTATCGTTCGACAAAGAAGAGACACCGTACAAAAGGTTGCAGTCCAAAAGTTTTCCCAACAGAACTTTGACAATTTTCAAGGGAAGCTTCAATTCTTTTGATATCTCCAGATCAGTGGCAGGCGTATCCCCCTGTGCGAAACGCTTTACACAGAACAGGACAATTCTGAGAACCATCAGCTTTTGTAAACGAATGCTGGTTTGGTCATACTCCAGCTCATCTGTGTCAAGTGTTGTGATATTTTCCCAGGCCAAGGCAATTTCTGCCCCGTACAATAAAACAGCCCAGGAAGTTTGGAGCCAGATGAGAAACAGGGGGAGAGCGGCAAAGCTCCCGTAAATTGCATTGTAACTGGACATACTCACCTGCAATTTCAAATAAAACATCTGGGTAAACTGAAAAATCGTACCTGCCATAATTGCACCCACAACGGCTGCTCTGACATTTACCCGTTTATTGGGAATGATCACATAAAAAAAGAAAAACAGCACCCAGATGGAAAGAAACGGGAAAATATTGATTCCAAATGAAATCAAGCGTTCAAGAATGACCGGCAGCTTGAGAAATACCAAAAAGTTTCCAAGGCGGGTGGTGACAAAAATAGTGGCACTGCTTGAAATAATAATCAATAAACCGGCTGCAATGGAAATGGTGATATAATCGGTAATTTTTCGGAGAATGGGCCTGTCATCTTTCACCCACCAGATCCGGTTAAAAGCATTTTCAATATGTCCCATGAGTTTTATCAAAGAATACAGCAACAATAGAATTCCCAGAATCGCCATGAGGCCACCTTTGGTCTTATCCAAAAGGTTAATTGAAAATTCAAGCACATTGGTGATGATTTGTTCCCGGCCTTCAAACATGGCCAGAATCTCTCTTTCAAGAAACTGCTGGAATCCAAATCCCTTGGCAATACCAAAGGCCATGGCCATGATTGGCACAATGGAAAAAAGAGTGTATAGGGTCAGAGCAGATGCCCGCAACCCGCAACGATCTTTTTGAAAACCCCGAATGGAGGAGACAATGACTTTGGCAAATTTTAAATGCCACTGAAATTTTTGTCTTTTATAGTCCATAATGTGATCTGCCTCCAGCTGTCAGCCATTCTTTTAATCTTCTGAGACCTTCCTGGGTTGAGATGGCCGGCGCATACCCAAGATCTTTTTTTGCCCTGGAAATATCAAACCAATGGGATGTGGCCAGTTCCTTTGCGGCAAACCGGGTCATTGGAGGATCTGTTTCTATGCCGAATATTTTATAGATCCACTCAAACACCCATCCTGCCAGATAGGCGGTTCGGGAAGAGATCCTGCCCTTCAACGGCGGCAGCCCGGCAGCATCCAGAAAATCGTTGGCCATTTTCCATTTGGAAACAGGGGCATCCTGACTGATAAAGTAAATATTCCCGGAAAGGGAGGGGTCTGCCGAAAGTCTTTCACCCGCCAGAATATGGGCATCGGCCGCATTGTCCACATAAATGGTATCCACCAGATCATCCGTGGGCCCGATAATTTTTAAGCGATGGGCCCGGCGGATAATTTCCGGAACCAGATGATTGTCTTCAGGCCCCCAGATCAGATGGGGCCTGAGAATAATAACGGCCAGCCCTTTTTGCCCAGCCTTGATAACCAATTTTTCGGCCATGGCCTTGGTTTCAGGATAGGGTGCCAGATAACTTTCAGGATAGGGAACGGACTCATCCAGATTTTCCATGTCGGATGCATCAAAAATCACACTGGGAGAACTGGTATGGATCAGCCGCTCTACACCGTTTGCCAGGCAGGCCTCAATCACATGATGGGTTCCCGTGACATTAACCGAGTAATACCCTTGGAAGGCTCCCCATATTCCGGGTTTGGCTGCCACATGAAATATGGTATCCATATCTTTAAATGCCTTCATCACATCGGTTTTATTGCACAAATCCCCTTGAATCTGTGAAACTCCCATCCTTTCCAATTCCGGATACCTTTGACGGGAAAAAGAGGTAACATTCACCTTTTTCTGGATCAGCTTCCTGACGATAACCTTTCCTAAAAAACCGCCTCCTCCAGTGACCAATACCTTTTCCATCTTCATTTTTTTTAACCTTTGTTGGCGATCTTTTTTTTTAGCTTCCCCTGTGGAGAATCTATCCTGCAACCGGCTTATCTGCATGACAAAATGATACCATCCTCACTCCACAAATAATAGCCACCCACCAAAAAAATCCATGATTAATTTTCAATCTATGCTTGACAAAGAGAGGGTTTTAAAGTAAAAAAAGCACACTTTTGCTGAGCGGGAATAACTCAGTGGTAGAGTGCGACCTTGCCAAGGTCGAAGTCGCGGGTTCAACTCCCGTTTCCCGCTCCAGCTTTCTCCTCTTCTTATGCAAGACTTGTATATGGTTAAAAATCAAGCGACTGACCCAGTTTTTCTTTTAACGCCAGCTGATAAACAGCCGATGCAACGGTCAGGTCAAACAATGCCATGCCCACGGACTTAAAAAAGAAAGTTTTGTTTTCCAGTGAAACCGGTGTTTTTAGCAGATCCGCAAACAGCTGAATCTTCCTGGATTCCACAACCTTATTTTCAAGGGGAATACAGATATCTCCGGACTCTTTGGCGGCAAAGAACGTATCCACAACCACATGATCTGCCGTTGAAATAACCGCATCGGGAAATTCTTTCATATCGGGCCGAAAAGACCCGATGGAAATGAATGTTTTCCCTTTTACAAGGGCAATATCATTTGTAAACAGCGGCTGGCGGCTGGTGGTTGCGGCAATAATAAGCTGGGATGCTTTCACCAGTTCCTCAGAATTGTCTGTGGTCACACAGGAGACCTTGGGAAACTGGCTTTCAATGGTTTGGGCCATTTTATCGGCGGCCTTAAGGTTTAAATCTCCGATCCATAATTTCTTTATGGGTCGGTTAAAGAGAAGATACCTTGCCTGGCTGAACCCCTGGACACCTGCACCTAGAATCCCTGCCGTTTCAAGTGTCTTGGGTGTCAGCAGGTCTACACCCAGCCCTCCCACGGCACCGGTTCTTTCGGCGGTGATGGCAGCACCATCCATTATGGCCAGGGGCTGACCGGTCCGGTTATCTGCCAGGACCAAAACGCCGTTAACAACGGGCTGGTCATATTTAAGTGCGCCCGGAAAGACGGAGACCAGTTTTGTTGCAAAAAACCCATCACTGAAACAGGGCATCAACAGCAGGGTATTTTCACCATCCTGCACATGTGTCCTGTCGGGCATGGTAAAGGCCTTGCTTAAAACAAGCGCATAGGCCTTTTTAACTGCCGATTGAATCACCTCTTGTCCAATTGTTCGGATATCTTTTTTGCCTATGAATAACATGGAATCTCCCTTGAATGGTTTATGGTTTGTTTTTTAATTACCATAGGAATTTAAAAATCTCCATGGAAACTCCGACTTGGGGTCAGATATTCTTTCGGTTAAACAGCGTCACGTAATAGAGCAGATCCCTTTTCCTTTCAGACAAAATTGTGATAGATAGATCGGACCTGTTAACCCTTATGCAAGGATATGATTTGTGAATAAAAATGAAAGCGTTTTATGCATCCATCGAGACCGGCTACCCTTGTCCTGGGTAACCCCTAAAAGCGTCGTGCCCCTTGCCCTGTCGGCATTCGTTCACCAATGCGCCCTGAGTGGTTTTGAATTTGTAAATCGCAGGGAAGCTGAAAAAGATCCTTCCCTAAAGCAGGTGATTCCCTATATTGTTCTACAAACCAAAAATTTGGAATTAACCGCCATCTATAACCGCCAGGGAAGCGAAAAACGCCTCCATGAT
>VMSR01000193.1 GCA_013792075.1 Desulfobacula sp. | reverse complement strand
TTTGTAATTTTTGACAAAAGCGGATATCTTTTTTAAAAAATCATCATATTCCCCGGCAATAACCGCACTGCCCGAAGGGAAAAGGATGGGCAGGGTGGTTCTTATCTTTACCCACTCTTGATCGGGGATCAGTTCAAACCAGTCGGATATTTCCGATTTTTTGATCTGATCCATTAACCTTGCCTGGTCCTGTCTGATCATATCCGCTTTCATTGTCTGTGTTTTAATGGGTTGATCGGTTGTTCTGCCCTCAATCTCTTCAAGGGCTGCCTGGTAAGCCTGCCGTTCTTTTTCAAGGGAATTGAGTTTCACTATTTTATAGGCAACAGATCGATACAAAGAGGAGGGGACCGGCTGTTCCAGAGATTTCAGCCTTTCAATCTTATGTTCCAGCCATGTCAGGTTTTCATTTAAGTCAAAAATTTCCTGGGTCTTTGAAGAAATGTTTTCCCTGTATTCTCCGGCCAAAACAAGCTCTTTTCCCAAAGAGGGTCCGGCATAAGCGGGAAATACCAGGAAGACGGCACTCACTATAAAAAAAGCAGCACCTGATAGGCGTCTGACAAGGGGCAAAAAATATTCCATGACCATTCTCCGGTTGAATTTATTTTTTGGTTGCTCGGCTAAAAAACAATTCTCTTTTTTTTCAACACACCCCATCAGTTAGACTCACGTGGGAGGGAGGCTGTCTCATAATTTTTCAGATTGTTCGCAAGGCCCTGGGGCCACCAGATCATCCCGTGGCGGGTAAAATTAATCCGAAGCTGCATGACGGCCTGGGCGATTCCATATTCTCCATGGGTGATTTCCTGGATTTCAACGCCCCTGAGAATTGCCTGGGTACTGGTCGTCAGAGAATCCTTATCGATTGCACCATATCCGCCCTTGCTATAGGCTTGGACATATACCCCTTTAATTTTTTCCACAAATTGTCGATACCCGTCCGCAACGGCGGCTCTTTCAGCCATCAATCGCGCCTGGCCTTTGGTAAGGGCGGCTTCCGGTTCAACACCCTTTCCGATAACCGTAAAGGTAACAATCCGATTATTCGCAGCGCTTTCCGGTGCTGTTTCAATCACGGGCCCTGAAGAGGTCGTATAGGTATTACACCCCAATACCGCCGACAGCACCAACCCTAGAAAAAATAATTGCAGTGTTTGTTTCATTTTGCATACCTCTTTCATGTTATTTACCATGGGAGCCAAATACGAGAAAGATCGTCATCCATCAGGAACAACTTGAATGATATCCCAAACATAAGATAAAATAAATGAATTTTTTATGGGAACAGCAAAATGAATTCACCCTGAAAATGGGCGGTTAAACCATAGACCTTATTCTTTGTCCTTAAAATGAATCGCAATGTTGGCATGGCGCTGTAAATTTTTCCACTCGGACCTTTTCCGGGAATCTAATCGATGTTCTCCGGTGCTGCCGATTTTGAATACAGACGGTTTGACGCCGTATTTCACAAGAGAACGGACAACGGAAGCAGCCCTTGCTGCCCCAAGTTCAAAATTGGAAGGAAATTCTTTGGTGTGAATTGGGTCTGTGTCCGCATACCCGTCAACCATAATTCTGACATTATAGCCTTTAACAAGACTTGCCATTTTTTTGATAAAAGAATCATAGCCGGCTGCAATGGTGGCGCTTCCCGAAGAAAATATAATCGGCAGTCTGTTGTCCACCCTCAGGGAGGTGCCGGTTGCGCTGAGTTCCACCCAGTCTTCCAGGCCGGATGCCACTACTCTTTTTTTCAGGGTGTCTTCAAATTTGCTGGCAGGAGCGGCTTTGCTCTTTTTCTTACTGGGTGGAGGAGGTGCGGAATTTAATAATTTTTCGTACTGATTTTTCAATTTTTCCAGGGATACTATTTTTGAGGTCTTAAAGGCGATTGAATCATACATCCGCTGGGGTACAACTCTTTTAGAAGCCTCGATTCTCTTGACCTTATTGGCGAGCCACCGCTTATCTTGTTGAATTTTTTCAATCTCTGACCGAACAAAAGAGATCTGCCTGTCATAATTTTGTCGTTCTTCGGGCAAAAGCTTTGGCTTTGGGCCCGATTGTCCGGCACCGGATAGGCCTGCAAAAAATGCCATGCCCATGAAAACAGCAAGACAAATCAGCAGCTTTCCCATCCGCATACCGATATAACCATATCCTTTAGCCATTCTATGACGCCTCCACATTATATTCCGCTGTTAGATGCTTTCCCCTGGGAACTGAAAATTGTCTGATCTTCTGCAGGTTTCACCCCGGATCCTAACCCGGTGGGCCACCACACCATACCTTTTTTTGCAAAATAAATGGTCAACTGCATATGGGCTTGGGTGATATCATATTCACCCTGGCGGATCTCAAGAATTTCAACCCCCCTCAGCCAGGACTGTGTTTTGGTCATGATCACCTCTTTGTTAACCGTGCCAAATCCGGCTTTCATGAATGCTTCCACATATACACCCCTCACCTTTT
>VMSR01000144.1 GCA_013792075.1 Desulfobacula sp. | reverse complement strand
GATTCTCTTAAATTCATGATCTGCCTCCTTGTTATTTTAGTCCAAGTAATTTAGCCACTTCGTCTTTGAGCTGGGGAAGCGGCAATGGTTTGGAAAAGCAGACATCCGCACCGTTTTCCTTCATCTGTGCAAATTTTTCATCATCCAGGTATGCGGACAAGACAATGATTTTTGTATTCCGGGTTAGTTCATTGGTCTTGATCTTTTTACAGACTTCATAGCCTTTGATATCCGGCATCATGATATCCAGAATCAAAAGATCCGGATGAAAATGGTTTACCTGAAGCCCTGCCTCAAATCCATCGGAAGCAGATAGAACCTCGTAGTCAAATTCGTCTTCCTCCAGTGCCTGGACAATGGATTCCACAATAATCATGTCGTCGTCCACCACCAGAATCTTCTTTCTGCTGCTGCCATCCTTTTCGTGGGGAATGGGAATTCCCTGGTTTCGCATAAATACTTCAAGATCACTCTTCTTAATCCTGCGGTGGCCGCCCACGGTTTTGTAAGCTTTTATGTGACCTGCCTCCACCCAATTAATAATGGTCTTTGACGAAACATTGCAGTACTTGCTTGCCGTAAATACAGTCAACGTGTCTTCCATAATGCCTCCTTTTTTTTGCATTTATGGTATTACAGGCTTTATAGTTATTACATGGAATTATATTTGTCAAGCGAATATAATAACTATAATAAATATAATAACACTATGGATTTTCAAAAAAATCACCTGGCATTAAAAAAGCGCCTGGCATTCTTTCTTTTTTTCGATTATTAGAGGGCAGGCCCGTCGGCATATCTTTGATAGCCAACGACAATGATTGACGGGAAACAGCCGATGCTTGAACAGGAAGAACGCGCTATGCTGAAGATATTAATGGTGGGAATGGGGGGATTTGCAGGTGCCGTTTGCAGATACCTTGTCTATGAAGCCACCCTCTTCTTATATAAGGGTGCCTGGTTGCCCCTGGGAACGATGATGGTCAACATTTCAGGCTGCCTTATCATTGGATTTCTAGGAGGGCTTTCCGAAACCCGGGAGATTTTCACCCCCGAGATCCGCGCCCTTGTGTTTATCGGATTTTTGGGCGGGTTCACCACCTTTTCTTCCTTTGGATATGAAATTTTCTTTCTGGTCAGAAATGGCCAGACCGGGATCGCCCTGGCCAACCTGGGCATCCAGGTGATCCTGGGCCTTGCAGGGGTGTGGGCGGGCTTTGCCCTGTCCAGATTCTTCTGAAGCACCCGGCATTTCCGGTGTTGAAATTTTGTTCAGAGCAGGGGCAGGGAAATGACAAATCGTGTCCATTCGCCCTCCCTGGATGTCACAGAGATATCCCCGCCATGGTCTTTTATAAACCCATAGCAGACGGAAAGCCCCAACCCTACCCCCTGAACATTTTCGGTTTTGGTGCTGAAAAAAGAATCAAATATTTTCCCGATATGCTCGGGCTTAATACCCGTTCCCGTATCTTCGATGGTGACTTTGAGCATATCCGGTGTGGCAGCCGTGCTGATTTTCAGGGTGCCGCCATCGGGCATGGCATACATGGCATTGGAAAACAGATTGATAAAGACCTGGCGCAACTGGTCCTTTGACGCAAAAATATTGCCGGGATTTTTCATCAGATTCAACACCAGCTTGATACTGGTTTCCCTGAACCG
>VMSR01000008.1 GCA_013792075.1 Desulfobacula sp. | reverse complement strand
GGTAACCCCGAACCTTTCCGGCAGTATCCTGCCCGGAATTACCCGGTACTCTGTCATTGCCCTGGCACAAAAATGGGGGATGACGGTATCGGAACGGAAAATCAGCATTGATGAAATTTTTTCAGCAAGTGAAAACGGCAGTCTTACCGAGGTTTTCGGATCTGGTACGGCGGCGGTTATTTCTCCGGTGGGCGAGATCCGGTACGGTGAAAAAACCATTCACATCGGGGACGGCACCCCCGGCAAGACGGCCATGAAATTTTATGATGCATTGACCGCTATCCAATACGGAAAAGCAGAAGATACTGAAAATTGGGTTGAAGTCATCGGATAGGCTTTTGTAAGCAAAGGGGCAGTAACCATGGGCAGAACGCCCAGTCAAAAATGAAGTTTGAAGGACCTCAAACTATTGGAGATATAATGGTCAAAAAGAAGGAAATAACCCCCATCGGCACCCGGATCAGGCGGGCCCGGCTGGACAAGAAAATGAGCCTGGATACCATGGCAAACGAGACAGGATTGTCCAAGGCGGCTATCAAGCAGATTGAAGGCGGTGACAAAAGACCGTCCGTGGGAAACCTGCTTTTGATTTCAAGAACCCTCCAGCTGGATTCCGAGTTCCTGCTCAAGGAACAGGAAGGCACCCTGGAGGAGCGGTCCCAGGCCTATACCAAAAGAACGGACAATTATGCCTATACCCCCCTGACACCCGGGGCGGAGAACAAGCATTTAAAGGCATTCCGAATTGTGGTGGATGCCAATACCCGCCATGACGGTGTGGGTTTCCACCACGAAGGGGAAGAGTTTGTCTATGTGCTGGAAGGAAGGGTGGAAGTTCAGGTGGGGGACCATGTCAATGTCTTGGAACCAGGGGATTCTCTCCATTTTAATTCAGGGGTCAAACACGATTTGCGCAATACCGGAGATGTTGATGCGGAATTGATCGTGGTCGTCTATGCCCCCTAATGAGAAAGGAGTGATCCATGTTATTCAAGCTGACTGATGAACAATTGATGATCCAGAATATGGTCAAGGAATTTTCCAGGAAAGTCATTGCGGCCACTGCCGCCGAACGGGACAAGACAAAGGCGTTTCCAGCGGAGAATTTCAGGCAGATGGGGGAACTGGGGCTGATGGGAATGATGATTCCAGAGGTCTATGGCGGGGAAGCGGCAGATGCCGTCTCCTATGTTCTGGCCCTGTCTGAAATCGCCTATTCCTGTGCCTCCACTTCGGTGGTCATGTCGGTTCAAAATTCCATTGTCTGTGAAAGTTTATTAAAATTTGGGACCGAAGAACAGAAACTTAAGTTTCTGGTTCCCCTGGCATCCGGGGACATTATCGGCGCCTTTGCCCTGACCGAGCCAGATGCAGGATCGGATCCTGTCAGCCAGACCGCAACGGCTGTTAAAGAAGGGGATTCCTATGTGATCAACGGCACCAAGCGATTTATCACTTCGGGGGAAAACAGCCGTGTGGTCCTGGTCACGGCAAAGACAGACGAGAGTGCCGGTCACAGAGGCATTTCCTGTTTTATTGTTCCCAAGGGGACTCCCGGCCTTGTGGTGGGCCATCTGGAAGACAAGATGGGCTTGCGGGCCTCGGATACCACAGACCTGATATTTGAAAACTGCCGGGTGCCGTGTGCCAATATTCTGGGCAAGGAAGGGGATGGATTCAAGATTGCCATGTCCGGCCTTGACAGCGGCAGGATCGGTATAGCGGCCCAGTCTTTGGGGGTGGCCCAGGCAGCCTTTGATGCAGCCGTTAAATATGCCCAGACGAGAAAACAATTCGGGTCTGCCATATCTAAGCACCAGGCCATACGGTTCCAGATCGCAGACATGGCCACCCAGATTGAGGCCGCCCGGCAATTGATTTTTTCCGCAGCCTCCATGAAAGACAGAAAAGAACCCTATACAAAGGAGGCCTCCATTGCCAAATTGTTTGCTTCTGAAATGGTGAACAAGATCACGGCAAGGGCCATCCAGATTCACGGCGGGTACGGATTTACCAAGGATTACAATGTGGAGCGATATTACAGGGATGCCCGGGTGTTTACCATCTATGAGGGCACAAGCGAGATCCAGCGCATCGTGATTTCAAACCACGTTCTCAAGGACAAGAGAAAGCCTTAGATACGGGGGGGGGGTGCCTTTCATGCAGTTTGTCCTGGCCGCCTTTGTATCAGCGATCCTGTTTGGCGCATCCACCCCCATTGGCAAGCTATTGCTCCAAACCCTCACTCCCTTTCAACTGGCGGGGCTTTTTTATCTTGGGGCGGCCATGGGGGTGTTGCCTTTTTTTGTGCTGGGGCGCACCCCTGTCAGCCTCATTGTCCCTGATCGGAAAAATAAATTTCGGCTGGCCGGTGCCATCTGCTTTGGCGGAATCCTGGGCCCTGTCCTGCTCCTGATGGGGCTTCAAAAAGGGTCTGGCGTGTCCGTGTCCATGTGGCTGAACCTGGAACTTATGGCCACGGCCGTCCTGGGATGCCTCATATTCCGGGACCATTTGGGGCGGTTCGGATGGCTGGGGGTCAGCGGAACCATTTTTGCCTCTGTTTTATTGTCCTGGAACCAGGGCGTCATCGGGGTTACCTCCCTTTTGTTTGTGACGGGCGCCTGCATCTGCTGGGCCCTTGATAACCATCTGACAGCCTTGATCGATACCATTACCCCTTCCCAGAGCACGTTCTGGAAAGGGCTTTTTGCCGGAACCTTGAACCTTATCATTGCTTTTGTGGCAGAGCCTTACGGAACAAAGGTTTCAACCATCCTGTCAGCCCTTCTGGTCGGGGTATTTGCCTATGGATTCAGCATCAGCCTTTACATCACCGCAGCACAGAATCTTGGGACCACCCGGAGCCAGATGATTTTTGCCACTGCCCCGTTTTTCGGGGTGGCCTTGTCTGCCCTGGTTTTAAAGGAAACCATTTCCCCCGTCCAGATGGCAGCCGCCTTTATCCTTGCCCTTTCCCTGTTTACCCTTTTTCTTGACCGGCACAATCATGTCCATGCCCATGACCCTGTACGCCACAAACACTGGCATCACCATGAAGACGACCACCATACCCACCCCCATTCGGAGAATAAAAAGTTACATGGCCACTGGCATCGGCACAAAAAGGTTTCCCACGCCCACCCCCATTGGCCTGATATCCACCACCGACACGACTTTGGTCCTCTGGATGGAAAATCAATTGAAAAAGATTAAAGCAATGCCGATCCCCTTTAGAGACAAGAGAAAGCCCTGATCAAATCCTTTTTTTTCATTGGCTTGGGAATATACCCATCCATGCCGGCGGCCAGAAATCTTTCCCGATCCCCTTTCATTGCGTTGGCAGTCAATGCAATGATGGGGGTGTGGAAGGGGGTCATCTTTTCCAGGGCGCGGATGGCATGGGTGGCTTCAATCCCTCCCATTACCGGCATCTGGATATCCATGAATACCAGGTCAAATCTGTCCAGATCCTGCTGAAAGTATTCCAGGGCCTGTTTCCCGTTTTCAACAATGACCACCTCCAGACCAAGGCCCTGGAGCATTTTTGAGGCTACTTTTTGATTGATGGGATTGTCTTCTGCCAGGAGAACCCGGTATCCCTTAAGGGTATTTTCCTGCTGGTGGCGGATTTCCTCCAGGGTATAACGGGTGACAAGCTGGGGTGTGACAGGCGGCTGGCCCACTGAATCAGAGGGATTTGTCTCCAGGTCTCCTAAGGCTTTTTTAAGGCCCAGGACCGTTCGAATGCAGTCAAACAACTGCCCTTTTTTTATGGGTTTGGTTAAAAACCCCTGAAACCCGGCGGCCTTGAGTTTTGCGCCGTCTCCCCGGGCAGCTGCAGACGAGAGCATGATGAGGTGTGTCCTGTTAAATCGGCTGTTCAGGCGGATCTGATTGCCCAGATCCCAGCCCGACATTCCCGGCATCTGCATGTCAATTAAGGCCACCTGGTAGGGGCTATCCAAAGAGGCTTTCTGCATCATTTCCAGGGCCGCAAATCCATTTTTTGCAACATCACAGCGGCATTCCATTGTTTTAAGATAGGCCTGGAAAACGGTTTGGTTCATGGAATTGTCATCCACCACCAGTATGCGGGACCCTTTGATGTCCGGGGCAAGTTCCGGCAGACTGACCTTCATATCCGACCGGGCAAAGACGATTGTGAAAAAAAAGGTAGTACCTTTATTGGGTTGGCTTTCCAGCCAGATGCGGCCGTTCATGAGTTCCACCAGTTGTTTGGAAATGGCCAGGCCAAGGCCGGTTCCCCCAAATTTTCGGGTAATGGAGGCATCCACCTGGGTAAATGAATCAAACAGAGTATCCACCTTGTCTTGGGGTATGCCAATTCCGCTATCTTTTACCGTAAATAGCAATTCAATGGTTTCAGGGGTTTCCTGTTTTTTGGAAACGCCAACAAAGATGTCGCCTTTCTCAACAAATTTAAGGGCATTTCCGGTCAGGTTGGTGAGAATCTGGCGGAGCCTTCCCGGATCACCGGCCAGGGAAACCGGAACATCCCCGTCAACCAGGCATGCAAATTCGATTCCTTTTTCATAGGCTTTTATGCCCATTATATCGGCAAAGGAATCCAGGGTCACATTCAGGTTAAACGGTATGGTTTCGATCTCCAGCATACCGGCTTC
>VMSR01000024.1 GCA_013792075.1 Desulfobacula sp. | reverse complement strand
ATTTTATCCCGGACAATAAAATACGGGAGGCCGCCTTTCGGTCAGGCCAGATGGATGTGATATACGGGGTGGGTGATCCCGGGTGGATTGAACAGATGGAAAAAGAGCCAAAAACAATTGTCGATGTTTTTGGCCCGGGGTTTACGGGTTTGTTTCATTTTAATACCGCCATAAAGCCCATGGCAGACATCCGGGTCCGGCAGGCCATTGTCCTGGCCCTGGACAGGGAGGCGTTTTTGGCCGCCAGTAGCCAGCGTTTGGTGACGCCGATATTGGCGCCCATGTCTTCACAATTTCTACCGGGCGGAATGACCAATGAAAAAATAGTTCTCCTGGGACTGCAGGTCGACCAAAATATTGAAAAAGCCAGGCAGTTGTTGGCCCGGGCCGGATATGCTGCCGGGTTTTCCATGGACCTTGTGACGTCTGAAAAACGCATTTACCGGAAGACCTATGAAATTTTAAAATCCCAGCTGGACAAAATTGGCATCCGGGTAAACATTCAGGAAGTGGTGCATTCCAAAATGCATCAACTGATCCGTGAAAATAGAAGTCCCATTGTGCTGTATTTCACATTTCGTCCCAATGCCGACAGCTATTTGAGGGGATTTTTTCACTCTGATTCCATTGTAATGACCGGGGTGACACCCAACACCAATTTTTCCCACACCACCACTGTCGACAAGCTCCTTGACGATGCCCTTAATACGATCCACCCCAAAGAACAGGTTCGTCTCTGGGAGCAGGCCCAGATCAGAATCCTCCATGATGCAATGGTATATCCTTTGTTTGACATTAACCAGTGTGTTGTTCGGAGGGACAGCGTGGATTACGGTCATCCATTGACATCCACACTGGCCGGATATCCCCAGTTTAGTGAAAAAACACATATTAAAAAATAGAGGTTAAAGGAGGGGTGCTGTCTATTTTTTTCCAAGCACGGCTCTCAGGGTGGCTGCTGTCTCGGACAACACCACGGGTTTGGCCAGAAACGCGCTGATCCCCATGGCGGCAGAATTTTTTTTGGCAATGGTTTCATCAAAGCCCGTATACATGATAATCGGCAGGTCCGGGGAAGCTTTTCTCACCTGTTGGGCCAGCTGAAACCCTTTCATGTCAGGCATGGTATAATCGGTGATCAGACAGTCAAACAGACCCGGCTTTTCCCGGATAAGGTTAAGGGCCTCAAAAGGGTTGCGGATGGCGGTTACTCCATACCCCAGTTCTGTTAAAAGATCTGTCATCATTTCCAGGTAAGGGGCGTTGTCATCCACGATCAAGAGGGTTTCACCGCCGCCGGGGATAGGCGAACCGTCTGCCTCTTTTATCTGGCTTTCCGGTCCTTGGTTCAGGCAGGGCAGGTAAACCTTGAAATGGGTGCCGGTCTCTTTTTCACTGGAAACAAAAATTTCCCCCCCATGGCTTTTGATGATCCCGTGGACCACGGAAAGGCCAAGGCCCGTACCCTTGTTTTTGGGTTTGGTGGTAAAATAGGGTTCAAAAATGCGCTCAAGAAGAGAGGGATTTATGCCAGAGCCTGTATCGCTGACTTCCAGAAGCGTGTACTCTCCCGGAGCAAGGGAAAGTGCATTGACAGACAGGTCTTGTGACCGGGAAAGGTGTTTGAGTCCAAGGGTAAGGGTGCCGCCCCCTTCTTCCATGGCATGGAAGGCATTGGTGCACAGGTTCATGATCACTTGGTGGATCTGGGTGGGATCAGCCAGAATGGGAGCGCATTTTTGAATATCGGTTTTAATGACAATGGTGGCGGGTAATGAGGCCTCCAAAAGGGTTAGTGTTTCCTTCACAATATCGTCAATCCGGATGGGTGTTTTTTCCTGGGCAGCCTGGCGGCAGGAGGTGAGGATCTGCTTTACCAGATCCTTGGCCCGGTTGGCAGCCGTCCTGACCGCATCCAGATTTTTTTCAGCTGAAGCGCCTTTCGCCAGTTTCCGTTTGGCCATATCCGTATGCCCCATGATCACGCCCAGGATATTGTTAAAATCATGGGCAATGCCGCTGGCCAGCGTGCCGATGGCTTCCATTCGCTGGGCCTGTCGAAGCTGGCCTTCCATTTTTTTCCGGTTTTTTTCCGCCTCAATTCGGTCGGTGATATCTTCAACGACCATGATGCCGTATTTTGAATCGTTCCGGCTGTCCCTGGCCATGGAAACCGTGACCCTTCCCCAGATCACCCGTTTGTCTTTCCGGATATACCGCTTTTCCCGGCGGATGGTGCTAATCCGATCGTTAAAAAGATCCTTGATGGTCAAAAGATCCTGTTCCCAATCCTCCGGCAGGGTTAGGTTCTGAACCGTCAGGGTTTCAAATTCTTGTTCAGTGTATCCCAGGATGTTGCACAAACATTTGTTGACCCTGAAAAAGGAACCGTTCATCCGGGTATGGGCAATGCCCACGGCTGCGTTTTCAAAGGTGAGCTGGAACCGTTTTTCACTGGATGCGGCCTGCTCTTTGAGCTGCCGCTGGTAATATTGAAGCTTGAGGTGGGTTTCCACCCGGGCTTTGACCTCGTTTCCATGAAAGGGTTTTTCAATATAATCAACAGCCCCTTTCTGAAATCCCATAACCTTGTTGGCAGACTCACTCAGGGCGCTGATAAAAATAACAGGAATATTTTTAAGGCCCGGATCCGCTTTTAATGCCTCAATCACCTGGTATCCCGTCATTTTTGGCATGTGGATGTCTAAAATGATCAAGTCCGGCGGCGTCTTTCGGATACAGGCCAGGGCCTGGGCTCCGTCCACAGCTGATTTTACCGCATACCCATTGGCTTCTAGCATGGCGCGCAGCACCTTGAGATTGAGCGGATTGTCATCTGCGATGAAAATACAGGGGGAATCAGTCGTATTCATGAGGATCTCCTGTCAAGCGGTTATGCCGTAGAAAAAATACATGATCACCATGACCACGGTTATGTAGAGCAGGGTCATGCCGCTGCCGGCCCTGACATAATCTTTTACCTTGTAGCCGCCGGGCCGCATGATCAGGGCATTGACCTGGTGGGTTGGCAGCACAAAGGTATTGGAGGCGGCTATGGCCACCAGCAGGGCCGCCATTCTGGGATCAGCTCCGCATTGGACGGCCATGTTCATTGCCAGGGGGATCATGAGAACCGTGGCACCGATATTGGAAGTGACCAGGGTGAAAAAAGAAGTTAAAAAACCGATGAGCAAAAAAAGGGTTATGGGCGTCAACCCACCCTGCATGAGGCCGGCAAGAAAGGAAGCAAGAAATCTTGCCCCCCCTGTTTGTTCAAAGGCAATCCCCAGGGGGATTAATCCTGCCAGCAGGAAAACCGTCATCCAATCCACACTCCGATAGGCTTCGTCCAGGGTCAGGACCCGGGTTAGAATCATGCTCACGGCTCCTGTCAAAAGCGCTATGGACAATTGAATCTTGAATCCCAGGGCCAGGACCAGGGCCAGGATCAGGCATATCGTTGCCAGACCTGCTTTTTCAGGATACATGATCTCTCCCTGGAGGTGTTCGGTAAATGTCAGGATGGGTTTGTGTTTGAGCAAATGGAATTTTTCCCATTTGCCGTGGAGGAGAAAGGCATCCCCTGGCTGAATTTTGATTTCTGAAATATCCTCCAGAATGACCTTATCCCTTCGGTACAGGGCCAGGGGATTGATTTGCAATTTTTTCCGAAATCCATATTCATGGAAGGTTTTGCCCACCAGTTCGGACCGGGGCGTGACAATGGCTTCGGTGATACCCGCCTGGCCCACGGATAGGACCTCGTTGAGCATGTTCAGATCATCGCAGAGGGTCCATCCCATATCCGCTGCAAGTGTCTGGGCATGTTCCGGGTTGCCGACAATGCCCACCACGTCATTGGGTTCAATGACATCGGCCCGGCCCGGGACATCCACCCGGTACCGGCCTTTGTGCTTGGAAATACAGACCACGGTCACATGGTACAGGGGGCGTAATCGCAACTCTTCAAGCCGTCGGGTGTAAAAGGTTTCCGGTACCTGCAACTCAAACACTTTGCTGACTTCCCGGCCATAGGTGCATTCCAGATCATAGTTCAGGAGGGAACAGGAGTCGGTTTGGACCTTGGTCTTGGGCAATACGAATTTGCCCAGGAAAACAAAATAAAGGATGGCTGCAATCACCAGGGAGATACCGATGGGGGCCACACTGAAAAGGCCAAAGGCTTCAAAGGGCTGATTTCCTAAGAGGTCCTGGTTGTTGGACCACCAGGAGGCCATGAGGTCATTGAGCAGGATCAGGGGGCTGGAACCCACGAGAGTTATGCAGCCCCCAATGACGGCACAATATCCCATGGGGATGAGCACCTGGGAAATGGGAACATTGAGCTGTTTGCACATGCGGTTGGTGGCGGGAAGGAAGAGGGCGGCGGCCCCAATATTCTGCATAAAGCTGGAAATAGCGGCAACCGTGCCCGAGACCAAGGCCATCATTCGCACCCGGCTTTTCCCTGAAAAACGGATGATATAACGGGCAAAGACATTCATGACACCGGTCTTGTCCAGGCCATGGCCCATGATGATCACGGCAATGATCGAGACCACTGCATTGGAACTCAGCCCGCTGATGGCGTCGGCAGGTGAAATGACTCCGGAAAGGGGCAGTCCCACCATCATGAGCAGCCCCACCATGTCCACCCTTACAACTTCAAATAAAAACAGCCCGGTGACAAAGGTTAAAAAACCAAAAACGATGAGCATATCCAATGTCATATTGCCAGGCAGTGCCATGAAATCTTCTCCCAAGTACGAACGGCTGTTAATCTTCCATATCTGTTTCCATGAAATTAAACCAATATCCGTTTCCGGTTGCGTAGTCCAGCTGGATCTGGACCAGGTCTACATGGCGCTGTTCAATCTCATGGAATTTTTTAAGAACTGCTTTTATCGGGCCGCTGGAATTCTCACAGGCTTTTTTGTAAAATTGGCTGGTTTCAACCTCAAGGACCAGGGCGGCATTCAAGACCCGTTTGATATCCCCCAGCATTTTTCCGGGAATTTTTTCTTTCATGCCCCTGATATCGTCGTCAAGGGCAGACGGAAGGACCGAGCCCAGTCGCTCAAGATCAATCACCTTTTCCGAGGCCAGAATGTCAAGACTGTATTCCAGGAAATCCACATGGGATTTTTCATCATCGGCCAGGGCCTTAAAAAGGGCTTTCCCCCTGTTGTCATCAATGGTGTCAACGGCAGAAAGGTAGAGATCCAGAATTTTTTTTTCATAGGTCAGTGCACTTTTAAAAATGTCTTGGGAGTTCATATTTCCTCCTGTGTTACAGGTGATTCCGGAAGTTTGGGAACAGCCGGATTTAAAAAAATATCATCAGGACTGTCCGGCTGTCTTGTCCCCATGGGCAACGATCCTTTCCGGATGGGTGAACACGGCAAAATTGGTTCGCCGGATAAAACCGGCAATGGTAATGCCCATTTCCTTTGCCAGCAAAACGCTCTGGTGGGTGGGTGCCCCACGGGATGCCAGAACCGGGATACAAAGCCTGCGGGCCTTGTGGAGAATTTCAGAAGAGATCCTGCCGGTGGAGAGCAGTATAAGGTTCTCACTATTGGTTTGGTTGAGCATCAGGGTGCCGATGATCTTGTCCACGGCATTGTGGCGCCCTATATCATCAATGTGAAATTCGGGCAGGTCGCCGTTGCGGCTGACGGCGGCTGAATGAACCCCGCCTGTCTGGTTGTGAAGATCTGAGCAGCTTTGGAGCCAGTGCATGGCCGCAATAATTTTTTGTCCGTCGATTCGTACCTGGCTGTCAATGGGGTGCCGGGCCGACAACTCCATCATGGAGGTGTACATAACCCCCTTGCCGCACCCGGAGGTATATACCCGCTGGCCCAGCAGCTCCGGATCAACAAAATGTTTTACCGTTACGTCCACCCGCCATTTTTTTTTGTCACAGTCATAGGCCAGGATATCTTCGGCACCTTTAATCAATCCGGAAGTGAAGAGGAACCCGTATGTATAGGCTTTTAAATGGGAGGGGGTGCACATGAGGGTGGCGATTTCATGGCCGTTGACCACAAAGGTTAAGGGGATTTCTACGGCCACAACCGTTTCTTCGTCAACCATGTGCGCGTCCCGGTACCGGGTAATGGTGTAGGGAATCATCTCTCCAAAGGGTATCTCAGTGCTCACTTGCAGTTTCCTTTTTGCCGGATGGGAGGATAAAAATATAATCTAACACCCATTTGTCCGCAATGCAACAACTTGCCCCGGTGCCAGGGCGAAATATCAGGCTTTTTTCTCGATTTCATAAATTGTGCCGCCATATCCATCAGAGACTTCTTCGATTTCCCAGTTTTTGTTGCGCACCAGGGCCATGGCCCCGGCGATGACCCGGTAGGCCTCCTCCATCTCCTCTAAATAGGCTTCGAGCGTGCCGGCATCGTTTTGGCCCGACTGCAACGCCTCTCGCATCATCTGCAGGTTCATTTGGAAGGTCATCAACGGTGTGTTAATTTTGTCGCTCAGCCCGCCGGCCAGTTTTTTGATGGTTTCAAGTTTTTGCATTTCAAGGGTATGGGTGACATTGTGAACAATGCCCTGGTTGGTTAAAATTTCGTTTTGGGCGGTTTGTTCTACAACCGCGTTGATGACCACATCAATTATTTTGTTGCCGGCGACCTTCCATTTGACCACATGTTGGGCATATCCCTGTTTTTCCAATTGCTGCAGCACCCCTACACGCTGGCCCTGGTTCACGTAGAAGTCGATAATGTTGTGCTGGTGCAAATTGCCGGATATTCCCAGAAGCGCCATGCCGGCCGGATTCAACTCAAGAAAATGACCTTCCTTATTCACCCGGTAGATCATTTCAGTGCTGTTTTTTATGATGCTCTCAAGCTTCCGGCGTTCTTCCTGAAGTTCCAGTTCCTTATTTTTCAGCTCGGTGATGTCCACCAGGGTATGGTCAATGCGGCGGGGCATGCCGGAACCGTGCTCCACAAAAAGGGTGTTGCCCATATCGCGTACCCACTTTGTTTTGTGGTCGTTGCTGATGATTTTGTACTCCATTTCAAAAACTTCGTGGGTATCGGGGAAGCCATTATAAAAATCCATTACCCGGGGCAGGTGCTCCGGATGAACAAAGTCGAACAAGTGGCGTTTGCCGCTCAACACATCTTTCATAGAGCAGCCCAGCATGGCCTCAATATATTTGTTTGCCAGCAGGATATCATTGCTGTCATATGGGGCCAGGGCAATGAGAAGGCTTTCACTCTCATCAAGGTGACTGCGCATGCGCCGGTTTTCCCGCTGCAGGTCCAGGATGAGGTCTTCATAATCCGTAACATCGGTCAGGCTGCAGCAGATGCCCTGGGCATTGGCATATATCCCCCGCAGTTCCAGGGCAGATGTTTTCATGCGAACCCTTCTTCCGGCGCTGTTTGAGCGCTGGAGCCCGAACTTGATGGGCAGGCCGTCAAGTTGCTCCAGAGCGTCTGATACCCTGGTGCGATCCCCCTCGACCACAAGGTTCAAAAAAGAGTCTCCGATGATCTCGCCCCGGTTTTTTCCGGACAGCTCACACAGGGCCTGGTTGGCGTAAATCACCCGTCCCATGCGAAGAACAGCCACGCTTTCCGAAAGCATGGCCATGACATGACGAAAGGGTATGGGATTTGCCGAAGGAAACCCATCGTCCTGGGTCTGGTTTTCAGGTGTTGTCATGGTCTTTACATCTGCCTTTCAAAAAATTTTTATGTGTTTCAAAGGGAGGTAGGGCTGCAACCGAATTGTTTCGGCCGTACACCCCTGCCGGAGAAGGGGTCAAACCCCTGGCAAATTCCGGATCTCCCTGTGATACCCCAGATATCTTTCCAAGGTTATATCATTTTTTCCATATTTGGGAATGGTTTTCAAAATTTCTTCAAACCGGTCTTCGGCTTCTTTTTCGGTTTTGATGGGTACAATTTTTTCGGTGATGATATCCACCAGGCGGTCGGCATAGATGATGATGCGTTCCTCAAGGGTTCCAAGGGTGTAATCTTTGACCGGAAGACCCAACTCAATTGCCTCTTTTGGCGTCATCCCCCCCCGGATGTGTTTTTCCATCACATCGGTTATCTTTTTGGGAAGCCCCAGGGATTTCCCCATTTGAGCCCCCAGTTCTCCATGGTGTATCTCATGGGTTTGGGCCTTGCCCAGGTCGTGGAAAAGCGCCCCCCGCCCCACAAGTTCCATATCAAGTTTTTGGGTGGTTCTGCCGGCGATTTCCAGGGCTTTTCGGGCAACGGTAAGGCTATGGGCCATATCTTCATCGGAAAGTTTGGCTTTGTGCAAAAGGTCCATGTCCTCCCTGGAAATCTCATAGGCCTTGTTGGGGATATGAAGTTTAACAATATCCTGGTTGCTGTCCATCCATCCGTTGATGCCGCCTTCCAGAAAAGAGGCGTTCAGCCCTTTCTGGCAAAGGCGATCTGTCACAGACTGGCTGACCGAACCGCCCCTGACACAATAGACGAGTATGGGCTGGTCAGCAGACAATTGTGTGATCCAGGTGTCTATGGTTTCAGGGTCCTGCCAGACAGCGCCCGGAATTTTTACACCAGAGGTCTGAACATCTGTTTTGCGGCGCACATCCAGCAGGCAGGCGTTTTTGCGGAGGCTTTTTTTAAATTCATTGATGGTGATGGAAGGTGTCATGGGTGTTCTCCTGATTGTTTTTTTATTTAAAATGCAAGGTGCCAGATCACCCCTGTTACAGCACCCAGGGGCACGAGATATTGTATGGGAAAATGATATTTCTGGAGCAATACCAGGGACCCGAGAGCACAGAGGATGGCAAAGAGGTCGAGTTCGCCGCCGTTGGGCCAGATTACCTTGTATCCAAACCAGACGGCCAGGTTGAGAATGACGCCCACCACAGCGGCGGTAACGCCCGTAAGGGCCGCCTGCAGGCGTTGGTTGCCTGCCATGGCTTCAATAAAAGGTGCCCCTGCAAAGATAAAGAAAAAGCAGGGAAGAAAGGTTACATAGGTGGTCACAAGCGCCCCTATAATTGCGGCGGTCAGCGGTGTGAGCCCTGCCGGAAGGTTCCATGCCCCTACAAAGCCCACGTACTGGGTTACCATGATAAGCGGTCCGGGGGTGGATTCTGCAAGGCCAAGGCCGATGAGCATCTGCTGGGTTGTCAGCCATCCATTGGAAACGGCCACATCCGTGATGTAACTGAGCACGGCATAGGCGCCGCCAAAGGTGACAAAGGCCGCCTTGGTGAAAAACAGGGCGATCCGGGACAGGGTATCGTCGTACCCCCGGAAGATCAACAAGGTTCCCACCACAAGAACCCACAAGCCAAGGCAGACAAAAAAGACCTTAAGCACATGGGATAAAGAAGGCAGGATGTTCTTTTGACCTGAGTCGGGCTCAACTTCACTTTTGCATTCACGACTTTGTGAATCATATACCCCTTTGCAGAAAACTTCGGGGAACACGCGCTGCAGGATCAGACCTCCCAGGGCAGCGGCAAGGACAATATAGGGGAAGGGTATTTTTAAAAAAAAGATGCCCACAAAGGCAATGAGCGCAAATCCATAGAGCATGGCGTGCTTGAGGGCTTTTTTACCGATGCGCAGGACCGCCTCAATCACCACGGCCACCACAACGGGCTGGATACCGTAAAAAGCCGCTGCCACTGCCGGAATACCCATGTGGGCAACGGCCAGGTAGCTGAGGAGCAGCATCACAAAGATGGAGGGGATGACAAAAAGGGCGCCGGCCGTAATGCCCCCCTTGATGCCGTGCATTCGCCAGCCGATATAGGTGGCCAGTTGCTGGGCCTCGGGACCGGGCAGCAGCATACAGAAGTTCAGGGCGCGCAGAAACTGGTTCTCGGTGATCCAGTTTTTACGTTCCACCACCTCCTGGTGCATGATGGCAATCTGGCCGGCCGGGCCGCCGAAACTGATAAACCCCAGCTTGGTCCAGAATTTCAATGCGTCTTTATAGGAAACAGGGGAAGTGCTTGTTTTCATTTGGGTCTCCTTTGAATAGAAGGTGTTGGTATATCCGTGGTGAGCATGGCAAAGCCGATGGTTCCGACAAGGCCGAAGGCAAAGGCGGACAGAAGGTTTGCCCGGGGGCTGACCTGCCATAGAAATGCCCCGCCAAGGGCTGCAAAAGCCACAAAAATATCCCGGATCAGATAATAGAGTCCGAACATGGCAGCCTTGCAATGGGCCGGTGACAGATCCATGATCAAGGCCTTTCGGGTGGGCTCGCCAAATTCCTGAAACCCCCGGAGAATAAAGGCCAGGATCAGCCATTCAAAAGAAGGGGTGAACAGCAGTACCAGGGGGAACAGGGTGAAAAAAACAAAGGTTAACAGAACAAAGGGTTTCTTGGTGCCGGTGTCGGCCAGATATGCCACCGGGATGTACACCAGCATGGCAACCCCCATCTCAATGGTGCTCAGCAGACCGAATTGTATGGCCGATACCGGCTCAGAGATCGTTTTCATGCACCAGACCACCACAAAGGCATAGGGAATCTGTTCGCAGAAGCGGATGAGAATATCTGTCACCAGCAGCCGTTTCATTGCTGGATTCATCAGTCCCAGCAATTTCAACGGGTTTTTTTCAGGCCCGGGATTGCAGGTGTTGTCTGGGAACGCGTTTTTTTTGTATCCTCTTCAATCATCCACTGCTGCAGAATCAAGGCCACAAGTGCCAGGGCCAGGGCAACACCAAAGGAGATGCGGACGCCGGCCTGCTCTCCCCAGATACCGATAAAAAAGCCTCCCATGAGAGGGCCGAGGGCCATGGGGATGCGGCGCACCAGTGAATGCACGCTTACCCCCATGGTTCTCTTGTTCCGGGGCAGCACCTTATAGATCAGACTCAGGCTGGCCGGAAGAGAGACGGCTGACCAGGAAATGAACAGAACCGCTCCGAAAAGCACGGCCTGCCAGGCGGGAATCACTATCACCAGGGCAAATCCGACCATGGCCACCAGGTTGAAGATCAAGAGGGATCTCTTGGTGCCCAGACGGTCGGACAGATAGCCGCCGGTAAAGGAATAGAGAGCCGAAAGCAGGTTGTCCATGGCTTGGAGCAGGCCGATGGCCAGTGCGCCGCCCCCAAGTGCCAGGATGTAGATCGGTAAAAACCGCTCTGCCATGCGTTCGCCCATTCCCACCAGCACCACCATTGCCAGAACGCCCACAGTGCTGGGCCGCAGTGCCAGAAAGGCTGTCAGACGTGCAAATCTGCCCGGTATGCGGTTGTTGTCGATCATGTTGTTTTTTAATCCTTCTGCCGGTGAAAATAAGCATAGAGGTTTTCAAACAGAGAAAAGCCCTCTAATATCCGCTGGGCGTCGTCGGGCTGGGCCGCCACCAGGCCGGTTAAAACAGCTTTAAAGCCTTGGGTTTCCACGCGGTCAAATTTGGTATCTTTCAGATCAATGTCATGCACCAGTTCGGCCATGGAAAAAAGGGCCTTGTCCTGAAGCTGCAAGTGGTCGATCATTGTCTCAAAAGAACATTTGTCTTGCTTATGGGTGAAGTCACCCTCAAACATGTCAAACAGCAGTTCCCCTTTTTTGGGGATATATCGGGGGTCGGCCACAAATTTAAATACAGCCTTCTGGTCCACGAATCGCCTGATCAACCAGCTGCAGGCCAGGCGATCCACAAAAATGTTTTCCCGGGTAACCCAGGTTTTTCCTGTGAGAGTTTTCAACCCGTCATTGGAGGTCGGCCTGGCGGGGTTCCGGTCAAGGACAAGTCCGGCCAGCTCTTTGAGCAGAATGTCTGCCGTTGCCCGCTCCGGGGCTTCAAAAAAATCAATGGCCCTGGTGTCTTTCATCCGGGCCTGCAGTTTGGAAAGAAGGGCCGGGTTTCTTGTGAAAGAAGATTCCGGGTCCGGTCCCTGGGAAGACCAGTCGGCGATCAGGATGCCGGCCTCCTTGATAATTTTTTCATAATCGGTTTTCCGGGCATTTTGAAACTGGGCAATGATTTGCTGGTCGGTCAGGCCCTCCACAAAACATGCTTCCAAAATAGACCCCTCTCCGCCGCCGTCAAGGATCTCCTTAAGGGTCCAGCCCAGGTCTTCCCGAAACTGGGCTGACAAGGGCATGGCATACACGGACTGTTTTATGGCCACAGCACCGATCTGCTGTAGTCGCCGCCAGATTTTTACTCGCAGGGCATTGGGTTTGGGGGGGATCTGATGGATCAGCAATAACCATTTTTTTGGATCTAAAGATGTCATAAAATACCTCTTGTTCAATTGTTACATTCAATATGTATCAGTTGTACATATCTGTCAAGATGAGAAAATGCGGCGCATTAAAATTTTTATCAGGGGCCCATGCAAAGTCGGTCAATTCCGAAAATTGAGTGCACTTGACACCGTCTTTTATCTGAACCATAATGAACAATCGGGCAAAGCTCTTTGGGCCAAAAGCCTTTTTTGGGGATGCCCAGAAGAAACGCGTATGGCTTTCGGAGATGCACAGCCAAAAAAAATCAGTCTTTCGGGGGAAACAATGAGATGACCTATAATTTTGATCCGGACAAATGGGCGGACAATGAATATGAGATGCTGGTATTGCAGCTGGGGCAAAAGACAATAACCCAGACCCGGTTTGACGCCGCTGCAGCAGATCTTGAAATGCGGCTTCAGCAGATGTGGCGACGGCTGGAGAATACCTATCAGATATCATCGCAAACAGATGAACCCTATGGCTCAGGAGGGCTGACAAATGAAAAAGCTGGGTGAACTGCTCGTCCAGGAAGATTCCTTTGAAGAAATTCTCATGGGCAACCAGGCCCTTGTCAGGGCCATGGTTGAAACCAAAACCCTTGTGGTGACCTCCTATCCCGGATCCCCCACCCCTGAAATCGCAACAGCCATCATGGATATCCCAGAGGCTCATACGCCTTTTTATTTTGAGTTTTCAGTGAACGAGAAAGTCGCCACTGAAGTGGCTTTTGGTGCTGCCCTCAATGGAAATCTGTCTTGCGTTTTTTTCAAGAGCGTGGGCTTGAATGTGGCCCTTGACAGCTTCGTACAATTGGGGCTGTTGAATATTATCGGCGGCATGGTGGTGGTGGTGGTGGATGACCCCGGCGCCAATTCCTCCCAGAACGAACAGGACAATCGAAATATCTACCGCATGGCAAAGGCCATTGTCCTTGAACCGGCCTCTCCCAAAGAAGCCTATGAATATTATAAAGTAGCGGCCCGGCTGGCTGCCGCCCAGAAGACGATTGTGGTGCTGCGGCTGACCACCCATGTCTGCCATGCACGGCAGAAGATCTCTTTTGCCGGATACAAACAAGACAAAGGATATAAAACGGATTTTGACACAAAAAACGGCCCCTATATCCCCTTGACAGTATTGGCCCTGGAAATGAAACGCCTTGCCCTGAAACGAACCGCTCCTGTTCTGTCCTTTATTCGAGAGAGCGGGCTGAACCGGGTGAAGACCCGTTCTGACAGCCGGGGCAAAGGCATCATCACCTCAGGCCTGACCTGGTTGTCGGTATTGGATGCCCTGGAACAAGCCGCGTATCGCCCCAATATTCTCAAGCTGGGCTTCACCAATCCCCTTGATCCGGAAGTGATCCTGGATTTTTTAAAGGCCAACGAACAGGTTTTGATCCTGGAAGAATTGGATGATATCCTTGAAAACCAGATCAAGGCCATGGCCTATGACCAGGGTCTTAGCACCGTCATCATTGGAAAAACAGATGACACGGATTTTATCGGTGAATTCACCCCGGACAAGACCTTTGATAAAATTTTGAACACCTGGCCGGAGATGATGCCGGCCCAAGATAAAAACAAGGCCCAAAAATTTCCCCTGTTGGCGGTGCCGGAGCGACCGGCCCAGATGTGTCCCGGCTGCGGCCACAGAAGTGCCTTTTTTGCCGTTAAACAGGCCCTGAAGAAAAATGACGTCACTGTGGCCGATATCGGGTGTCATACCCTGGGGTATATGCCGCCCTATGAGGTGGGACAGGTGCTCCTGTGCATGGGGGCCTCCCCGGGTATTGCCTCCGGACTTTCATTGAACAACACACAAAAAAAGGTGGTGGCATTTCTGGGGGATTCCACTTTTTTCCATGCCGGCCTGCCCGGAGTGATCAATACGATTTTCAACCATCACAACATCACCTTGATTATCATGGAAAACGGCACCACTGCCATGACCGGCCACCAGGACCATGCCGGCAGGAGCATTAACATTGAAACTTTGTTAAAAGGCCTTGGTATCGAGCAGATTCTTACCTGTGATACCTATAACCAGGAACGATTGACAGACCATGTCAAAACCGCCCTTGGAACCCAGGGGATCAGTGTGGTCATCGCCCGGCATCCGTGCATGCTCAAGTTCACGCGAAGTCAGCAGAAAAAACAAGGATATGTTCGAAAACATATTTCCATTGACCCTTCAACCTGCACCCGGATACATGCCTGTGTTGAAAAATTCGGCTGCCCCAGTTTTGTCCGGAACCCGGATCAAAGTGTGGGGGTGAATATGGATCTTTGCATAGGGGACGGGTCCTGCAGACCCTCCTGCCCGGAACAGGCCCTTGGGTTTGAAAGGAAAGAAGAATGAAAGAATTCAATATCTATCTAACCGGTGTCGGCGGTCAGGGGATCGGTCTGCTCAGTCAGACCTTGTTGCGGGGGGCGGACCATGCAGGCCTTAAGGTCATCGGGGTGGATACCCACGGACTTGCCCAGCGGGGGGGCGTGGTGGTCTCCCGGATCCGCTGCGGAAGTCATGTGTTTTCACCCCTGACGCTGTCCCACACCTGTGATCTGGTGCTGGGCATGGAGATCCACGAAGCCCTGAGGGGGATGAATACGGCCATGAAACAAGGGGGCGCCCTTGTGTATATGGATCTTTCCTGGCAACCCCTTCCGGTTCGTCTGAATCAAAGTCCGGAAATAACGGCTGAAGATATTGTTGGGGCCTGCCGCCAGTTTGATGCCCGCTGCATAGAGGTAAAACCCAAGGGGTTGCCCGATGCAAGGATGCAGAACATGGCCCTGGTGGGGACGGTGGCAAAACACGGGCTTATCCCCGGGGTTTCAAAATCAGATTATGCAAAAGCCCTGGAAGACCTGCTCAAAGGAGAGATGTTGACCCGGAACCTGGATGTTTTTAACCGCTATGCCGGATAAAATTGAGATCTTCCGGCGGATGTCCGGTCCCTATAACCTGGACACCTATTTTCTGGTCTGCCGCCGGACAAGACAAGCTGTGATTATTGATCCCGGGGATGATGCCCGGAATGTGATAGGCTTTATCAAAGAAAAGAAGATCATTCCCGTAAGGCTCCTTCATACCCACGGTCACGCCGACCCGTTTTTTTCGACCCAGCAGTTTAAACGAACCCATGATATCCCCAGCTGCCTCCATGCAGACGATGATCTCTTTTTTAAGGATCCCGGGGTCAGAAAGCAGACCCTGAAAGAGGTGGGGCTTCCCCCGCCCTATCCTGCGGATATAACGCTTTATCATAAAGATGTGATCGCCATTGGCAGCACACGCCTGTCCGTCATCCATTGCCCTGGCCATACACCCGGATCTGTCTGTTTTTTATGGGAGGATCATTTGTTCACAGGGGATGCCCTCTTTGCCGGAGAGGCCGGCAGGACGGATCTTCCCGGGGGAAATCTTGATCAGCTCATTGCCTCCATCCGGGACAAGATCATGGTGCTGGATAAAAAGACCGTCATCCACCCCGGACATCACCATGCGGGAACGAAAACCCAGTCCACCCTGGCAGATGAAATACGGGAAAATATCTATATCACGGATTTTATTCTGGATGCCTGACTAGTCCAGATCCAGTTTTGTTTTGCATTGGTTGCATTTGACAACGCCCCGGAACACTTTGTTGCCGCATTCAGGACAAAAATAACGTGCCTCTTCATCTTCAACCCATTTTTCCGTGCCAAAGGTTCGTCTGTGGGCAACAGACCGCAAAATTACTTTTTTCCCGACAGCCATGGAAAAATTGTCAATGTGCGGACAGGGAAAGTCGTCGCATTCATGGCATCCGGCAAGCCCTTTTCTGCTTGTGCAGTCCCGGATTTCACATTGTTTGCAATGCATGAACAAATCGTCGGACAAGCACCCCTGGCAGTGGATATCGGCGGTCGACAACTCCTGGCTGTTGGGCAGGGTGCCTTTGCCGGAAACACCTCCCTTGTATAGCCCCACCAGGCGTTCCTTAAATTTTTCATTGTTGTCCCGATCTGCAATGTGAATGGCACAGACGCCGCAGTACAGGCCGCAGGGGGAAGTAAAGTTGGGATTGGGGGTCATATTTTACTCCTTTTATGTGGGCGCACCGTATTGTTCAAGATAGGCATGAATTTTGTTCAGCATGGCATCGTCTAAAACCACCCGGCCGTCAATGACACGGTTATGCAGGAAGGCCGTGATATCTGAAATGGTAACAATGGAAAAAATGGGAATGCCCAGGATTTTTTCCACTTCCTTGAGGGCGTTTAGGTCTGTTTTTCCCTTTTCCTGGCGGTTGACGCTGATCACAATCCCAACGACCTTGGGAGAACCGCAGGCCTTCAGAACTTCTAAAGATTCCCGGATGGCCTTGCCCGAGGTGATCACATCATCCACCAGCACCAGCCGGGTGGCAGCGGTCAAGGGCATGCCCACCACCGCGCTTTTGTCAGCATAGGTCTTGGCCTCTTTGCGGTTAAAGACATAGCCCTTGTCAAGGCCCATGTCCGACAGTGCGGAAGCTGCCGTAATGCATAAGGGGATTCCCTTGTAGGCCGGTCCGTATATCCCGTCAAAATTTTCTCCAAAGTGTTCTTTTATGGCCCGGGCATAATAGGTGCCCAGGGTCTTGATCTTGCTGCCGGTGTCGAACATGCCGGTATTGATGAAGTAGGGGGCGATACGCCCGCTTTTTAATTCAAATTCACCGAATTTCAAGGCATTGCAGTGAATTAAAAATTCAATGAATTCCTGCTGATATGTCATGGGGTTTTCCTTGTTTGTTGGTTGAAGCATGAGGGGGTATCCTAAGCGTATTCCGAAAATCGGGTCATTGGCAGCGCCATGAAAAATACTGGTCCAGTTGCACGGGTTTTCCGGATTTTAACAGAGCCGTTTTATTAAAATCCTCCATGGTACGAAGATGTTTTGAGTCAAAGACCGGCCCATCCTTGCACACCACCTGGCGACCGCAGACACAGGCCCCGCACACGCCGAATCCGCAGCGCATATACCGCTCCAGAGAAACCTGGCAGGGGATATCAAAGGATTCGCAGACAAGAAAAATTTTGTACATCATGATTTCAGGACCACAGGTATAGACCATTTTTAAGGGGGGGGTGCCGGCTTTTTTTCGGGTTATGATTTCCCGTTCCAGAAGATCGGTGACAAATCCCTTGTGCCCCTGGCTGCCATCATCGGTGCAGATTTGTCTTGGGGTGTCAAACCTTTCGGGATACAGGATAAAGTCTTTGGATCTGGCGCCATGGATAAAAACAATTCTTTTGTCCAGGGCTTCAACCAGAGGGGCCAGGGGGGCCATGCCGCAACCGCCGGCCACAACGGCAATATCCGGAGAGGATAAAATGTTAAATCCGTTGCCAAAGGGTCCGCGAAATCCAACCAGATCCCCTTCTTCCAGGGCCACGGCTTTTTTGGAAAAAATTCCTTTGGCTTCGATGGTGATGGCGAACCCGGTTTTGCTGTGATGGGAGATGGTATAGGGCTTTTCATCCAGGCCGGGTATCCAGACCATGACAAATTGTCCGGGTTTAAATTCAAGGGAATGGTCAAAATACAGGGAGGCAAAAGAGGGGCCATGGATTTTTTTTTGGGCCACCCTGAGCATAACGGGGGTCTGGATAGCGTTCATTGGGCTTGTCCTTTGTTTTTTACGGCATCCCTTCCATGGGCAGCGCCCCGTATCTGTTCCAGGGTGGTGTCATGGGCGCACAGCCAGGCGTTTAATTCCTGGTTGACCTTTTTAAAGATCTCTATCCCCCGATACCGCACCCCGGAACCAATGCCCACAAGATGCGCCCCTGCCATGATCATCTCCACAGCGTCTTTTCCGGTGGTGACGCCTCCCAGCCCTATGATGGGAATGGACACAGCCTGAAAAATATCATAAACGCATCGAACGGCAATGGGGCGTATCATGGGCCCTGAAAGTCCGCCCTTCTTAAAGGCCAGTATGGGCATTTTTGACTCAATATCAATGACCATGCCGGGTCCGGCCGTATTAATGGCGCAGATGGCATCTGATCCGGCCGCTTCACAGGCTTTTGCAATTTTGGCAATATCCGGGGCCTGGGGGGTCAGCTTGGCAATCAGGGGGATGTCCCCAATGACCTGTTTCACGGCTGACACCACATCAAAGGCCGATTGTTCGCTCACCCCGAATATCATGCCGTGCTGTTCGGAATTGGGGCAGGAAATATTGATTTCAATGAAATCCGGGTGTTTGGCAGCAACAAATTTTGCCACGGTCTGGTATTCTGCTACCGAGCCGCCATAGATGCTGGCATTCAAGGGGAAAGTGCGTGTCTCAAGGGCCTGCCACTCTTCTTCCATGTGGGCATATCCCGGGGTGGGAAGCCCCACGGCGTTGATCATACCACATCCCAGGTCAATGACCGTGGGGTTCTTATGGCCGTCTCTGGGGGCAGGTCCTATGGATTTCATGGTCACAAGACCGCATCCGTTCTCGTGGACCCGTTCCAGGATCTGCTTATTGTTCCCCAGAACACCCGAGGCCAGCACCAGGGGATTTTTTAAAGTTTTACCCAGAAAATGAAGGGTCATACTTCTCCGATGGATAGGTCTGGTTAAAATTTATCATAAAAAATCATGTCGTCTTCCACCCCAAGATCGTGCAGGGCAGTAATGATGGCATCCACCATGGGCGGGGGGCCGCACAAATAATATTCAATTTCCGTGGGATCTTCATGGCTGCACAGATAGGAATCACACAAATGGGTGTGGATAAAGCCGGTCAGTCCCGTCCAATTGTCTTCCTTGTCCGGGCTGGAAAGAGCAATATTATAAGAAAAATTGTCGTACCGGGCGTCAAGATCCAGGAAGGTCTCGTCATAGAACATCTCTCGCTTGGACCGGGCTCCGTACCAGAAAGAAATTTTTCGCTGGGTGTGAAGACCGTCCAGCTGGCTAAGAATATGACTTCTCAAGGGGGCCATGCCGGCCCCGCCCCCGATAAAGCACATTTCCCGGTCTGTCTCCTTGGCCATGAAATCCCCATAGGGTCCGCTGACCTGGACCGTGTCCCCGGGTTTGAGGCCAAACACAAAGGAAGACCCGAACCCCGGCGGGATACCTTCGGTCCCCGGCGGCGGGGTGGCAATCCGGACATTCATCATCATGATCTCGTTGTCATGGGGCGGGTTGGCCAAAGAATAGGCCCGGAACCCGGCTTTTTTGCCCCGTGCGGTAAGGGAAAGAAAATTGTATTTTTTCCATTCGCTCACATATTTGCTTTGAATATGGAAATCCTTGAAGGTCAGATCATACTCGGGCACGTCAATCTGGATATAGGCACCGGCCTTGAAATCCATGGGGGTCTCGGGCTTAAGTACCAGTTCTTTGATAAAGGTGGCCACATTGTCATTGGAAACCACGGTGGCATTGACTTTTTTAATACCGAAGATGGATTCTGGAATTTTGATTTCCATGTCCTCTTTTATCTTGAGCTGGCAGGACAGGCGTTTGCCGGCCAGTTTGTCCTTGCGGCTCAAATGGGCAAGCTCTGTGGGCAGGATACTGCCGCCGCCTTTAACGACTTCGCATTTGCACATGCCGCAGGAGCCGGATCCGCCGCAGGCAGAGGGCAGAAAAATTTCCCGGGCGGACAGGGCAGACAAAAGGGAGGGGGTGCCGGAAATCTTTAAGGGTTTTTCCTTGTTGATGATGACCTCATGTTCCCCTTCACTTGTGACCTTGGCTTCCACAAAAAGCAGTACCGAGACCAGGGCAAAGATAACGCCTGAAAAGACCAGTATGCTGATAAGATAAATCAATGCGTGTCTCCTTTATAGGGTAATGCCTGAGAACATCATGAAGGTCATGGCCATGAGGCCTGCAATGATCATGGTGATGCCGAATCCTTCAAGCCCTTTTGGAACATCGGCATAAAGGGTTTTCTTCCGGATGGCGGCCATGGACACGATGGCCAGCATCCAGCCGGTTCCGGATCCCGCACCAAAAACAATGGATTCGATCAGGGTGTAATTGCGTTCAACCATGAAAAGCGAGGTTCCCAGGATGGCGCAGTTTACGGCAATGAGGGGCAAAAATACCCCCAGCGTGGCATAGAGCAGGGGCGAATACTTGTCAATGATCATCTCCACAGCCTGGACAATGGCGGCAATGACGGCAATAAAGGTGATAAATTTTAAAAAACTCAGGTCAAGATCCGGAAACCCTGCCCAGGAAAGGGCGCCGGGCGCCAAAAGTCCATGGTAGATAAGCCAGTTGACAGGGCTTGTGACGGTGAGGACAAAGATGACGGCAAAGCCCAGGCCTGTAGCTGTTTCGATGTTTTTGGAGACCGCTATAAACGAGCACATCCCCAGAAAATATGCCAGAAGGATATTTCCGATAAACACAGAATTGATAAACAGACTCAATAAATCACCCATGGTTGCTCCTTAATTGTTGCTCTTTTAGCGGATCTTGTCTTTTTTCCCGACCTTTATTTTTTTTCATGGGAAATTCCTGGCAGACTGTTTTTGAGCCAGACCAGAAGCCCGATAATGAAAAATGCGCCGGGCGCCAGGACCATGAGTCCCATGTTCTGGTAGCCGGCTTCAAAAATAAATTGGGGAATCACGGCCAGGCCGAAGATTTTTCCCGATCCCAGCAATTCCCGCAAAAAGGCCACAAAAACAAGGATCAAGCCGTAACCGATGCCGTTGGCAATCCCGTCCACAAAAGAATCAATGGGGTCGTTGGCCAGGGCAAATGCCTCGGCCCTGCCCAGGACAATACAATTGGTAATGATCAACCCCACAAAAATGGACAATTGCTTGGAGGTATCGTAGAAAAAAGCCTTGAGCACCTCGTCGGTGACGATTACCAGGGAGGCGATGACGGCCAGCTCCACAATGATCCGGATATTGGAGGGTATCTGTTTGCGCAAAGACGAGATGATCATGCCGGAAAAAGCAGTGACCACGGTCAGGGCAACGGCCATGACAATGGCCGTGGACATTTTTACGGTGACGGCCAAGGCCGAACAAATGCCCAGCACCTGATAGGCCACGGGATTTTCTTTCCAGATCCCTTTCACCAGTATTTCCATATAGTGGGTTTTATCTTTTAACATGAAAGTCCTTTGTCCTATTTAGGGGGTACATGCTTAATTTTTCTCCTTTGGGGACAGCCCTTTCTGGCGAAAGGTGATGGAAACGGCTTCATACTGGGCAAGGGTGGATTTGATGCCCTGGGAAAGGTATTTGCCGGTCAGGGTGGCTCCGCTGATACCATCCACATGGTTTGCCTGTTCCGATTTGGGCAGGTCGGCAGCTTTGCCCTTGGCAATGCCCACGGAAACAAATTGGTTCTGGGAATTGAGGATTTTCTTGCCTTTGAAGTTTTTCTGAAACCAGGCACTTTCAATCTCCCCGCCAAGTCCCGGGGTTTCCGAATGACTATAAACGGAGAAGCCGGATACGGTCTGGCCGTCATTTTCAAAGGCCAGATATCCCTGGATTTTTCCCCAGAGTCCCCGGCTGGTGATGGGCAGGATATATCCCTGGATCACGTCCTTGGTTTTAAAAAAATACAACTGCAGAGAATCCGGGTTTCCGGCTTCCAAAACAGTTCCCTGGCTGTCCACGATCACCGCCTGGATATGGGTATCGTAAAGGGCCTTGATTTGGTTTTTGGACGGTTTGTTATCCGGGTCAATGAGGTTGGCGGCCTTGAGAAGGTTGATCTTTTTGTCCAGCTCGATGTTTTCCTGCTGGAACCCTTTCAAGCCGCCGGCAGCTGCCGTGATGAGCAGGCTGCAGACAAAGGAGACCAGCAATGCAAACTTGATCACATTTATCCTGGCGTTTTTATCCGGCCTTTTCTCAGGAATGGGTTCAGACATTGGGTATCCTCTTTGATGTTTTGTATTTGATGACCATGTGGTCCAACAGGGGAGCAAACACGTTCATGAACAGGATGGCCAGCATGGTGCCTTCCACAAAGGCCGGATTGACCACCCGAATGGTCACGGTGAGAAATCCGATCAAAAAGCCGAAGGCCCATCTGCCCGCATGGGTTCCGGGGGCGGAAACCGGATCCGTGGCCATGAAACAGATCCCGAACAAAAATCCGCCGGCGCATAAATGGTATAAAGGGCCTGCATTGGCCCAGGATTCCTGGCCTCCGGGGATAAGGTAAAAGAGAATGGCCGTTACCACAAGTCCTGCAATTCCGCCCAGAACAATTCGGTGGTTGGCAATGCGGGTGACAATGAGGAAAAGAACCCCCAAAAGACAGCACAGAGCAGATGTTTCACCAATACTGCCCGGCACCAATCCAAAGAACAGATCGGACAGGGAAAAACCGGCCGATGACAATGCCTGGGTAATCGTCTGGCCATCCCCCCCGGTTATGGCAAGGGCCGTGGCACCGGAAATGCCGTCAACCGTGTTTTGGTTGGCCACCCAGACATTTCCGGACAGGCTGACGGGATAGGAGAAAAAAACAAAGGCCCTGGCTGTCAGAGCCGGGTTTAAAATATTTCTGCCCGTGCCCCCGAAAACTTCCTTGCCGATCACAACCCCGAATGAGATGCCCAGAGCCACCTGCCACAGGGGGATGGTGGGGGGCAGGGTCAAGGGGAAGAGCATTCCTGTGACCAGGAACCCTTCACTGATCTTGTGGTTCCGGATGGTGGCAAAGAGGATTTCCCAGAAAAATCCCACCCCATAGGAGACAAGGATGATGGGCAGCACAACCCATGCACCCGCAAGAAAGGAGGACCCCAGGCCCAGGTGCTCGCCCGAAGCAATGCCCGCCTGAAACCCCGTATTATAGATTCCGAACAGCAATACCGGCACAAGGGAAATAAGAACAAAGCTCATATAGCGTTTGAGATCCAGATGGTCCCGGATAAAGGGCATAATTTTGGTCGTCGGAGACGGAAAAAAGAAAAAGGTTTTGGTGGCATCAAACAAAGATGCCAGCCGCTTATATTTTCCAGACCCTGTAAAAAGGTGCTCATTGTTATCGAATATTTTTTTTAAGGGGTTCATGCTTTGTCCTTATAATGAGAATCCATTCCATGGGATAGAATTTGTGTGAGTTCTATTTTGGACGGACAGGTATAGGCACATAGCCCGCAGCGGCAGCAATCCAGCAGCCCGTAGGCCAGGGCATCCTCTATTTCATCGCTGTGCAATGCTTTCATGATGAAACTGGGCATTAAATCATTGGGACAGATATTTTCACAATAACTGCAATTGATGCAGGCCCTCTCTTCTCCGTGAAGGGTAGCGTCCACTTTTTGGGGGTTTTTGGAAAGACAGGATAAAAAGGCTCTGGAAACCGTGGTTTTGTCCGTTCCCGGTCGGATGAATCCGAAGAGTTCGTCCTCCCCTGCGGCATCAATGATATTTAAGGTGTTTTCAAAAAATCCCAAATGGCCTTGTATATCTGCAATCCGGCCGTTGAACCGGCCGGTGGTCACAAGGCTTTCTGGATGAAAACTGCCGGAAAGAATTTTTATGGGGGCACCCTGTCGGGTGAGGATATGGGGTCTTTTGTCCCCATTTTTTGTGACGGTCACAATTCTTTCAACAGGGTAGCGGCCGGTGATCAAAAAGGTTGCCATCATGACCAAGTGGTCTGCTGTTATACACCAGGAGGTGTTCTCGTCGGCTGATTTTTTCAGGTGAAAGAGTACCACCCCGGGATCCCAGGCAGGATACGTGTCTGCAACCGTATGGGTGATATGGGATAAGATTGGTTTAAGGCGGCCCAGGCTGCTGTGACGGGCCGTGACAATCACCCGGTCGGAAAAATGTTTAAGCAGGTCCAGGCCGAATTCAAAGGCCTGCTTTTCCCGGTCCAGCAAAATTCCCGGGTGGGGGGAAAAGATATCATTGCCGTTCAGGGAGACAATAATCATTGCGGGCCTATGACTGCTGTCTGCCGTATCCTTTGCCGGAAACTGGCGCAGAGACTGCCAGAGCCCCCCCTGTTTGAGCCGCAGGATCAGCTCTTGTTTTGATATATTTCCAAGACCTTTTTTGGGAACAGGGTCAAATTGAACAAATTTCTCCGGTGCATCCAGGGCGATCACTACTTCCTGTAATTGCCGGCGTTCTCCAAACCATATTTTTTTTACCGTTCCTGTTCCCGGGGAGACATATTGAATGGCGGTATCCCGTTTGTCACAAAACAATGGGGTACCCGTCTTTACCGGGTCATTTTCCTTTACCAGAAGTTTGGGGCGGATATAGGGAATATCCAGGGCAGACAGCCCGATGGTATGGGGCGTCGGCAATTGTATGAGGCTTGTGTCTGGCATCCCGGCAAGTTGGGGGGTAAATCCTTTGGAAAGTTTGATTTTTTCCATCCATTAAATTCCATATCAAAAATTTGCGGTTAAACCTAAAATTGAATATTTTTTTGAAGACAGCTCATTTTATCAAATCCCTGTTTAATATCAACCCCAAGAAGCATCCGGTGACAGATATTTAACCAGATACAACTTTTTCATATCATAAATATGCGGGCGATTCAATTTATTGGTTTTAAAGGGAGAACGAATATAGAAATACCCTATTTGAATGCCTTAAGTCCATATGGATTATCAATTTGCATGGGGCCTGTTTTTTTTCTAGAATAGCCCCGAATGTCAGCCGCAATTTTTGGCGGTATCGTTTACGGATATGTTGGGAAAAGGAATTTTTATGCGGGTCGTGTTTTTATCTCCGGTCCCATACAGGGTGTTACGGATTTTCTTGGGGGTGTTGTTTTTGGCTTCCGGCCTGGCAAAATCCATGGATTTGGTTTTTTTCTCAAAGACCATCCAGGCCTTTGCCATTATTCCCGGCAGCTTATGTTTACCGGCAGCCGTCATGATTGTACTGGCAGAGATTGTTTTCGGGGGGGGGCTGGTTCTGGATATCCGGTTTTGCCTCGGTGGAATACTGGTTCTGGTGCTGGGATTTATGGTGGTTGTCGGCCATGCCATTCATATGGGGTATGATATCGATTGCGGCTGTTTCGGACCCGGAGATCCGGAAGCTTCCGCATTCCGGGGATTGTACACCGCCCTTTATCGTGACATGGCCCTGCTGGTGGTTGCAGGGTATCTTTTTTTGTGGCGGCATAAAACAGGGCATCGGCCCGTTCCTCTGTGGTTCAATAAAAAAAATTAAAGTTAAACAAAATTAAGGAGAACAAAAATGAAAGCAAATCAACACAAATTGAGTTTTGTACTGGTGTTTTTAATGATATCCTTTTTAAGTCTGCCGGCCCATGCCTTTTTGGGGGGCAAGTTTAAACAAGAGGTGGAAAAGGAAAAAGGGGCAGTAAAACTTGTTCAGGAGGTACAAAGGGGCGGATATGACCTGGTGACCGCCGAAGAACTCAAACTCTGGCAGGACCAGAAAAAACAAATGCTGCTTGTGGATACCATGCCCTATGGGGAAAGTTATAAAAAAGAGCATGTCCCGGGGGCGGCCCAGTTTCTGTTTCCCATTCCGGAAATGGAGACCTGGGATGCTGCCCAGACAGACCAGAAAACCCGGGAAGCGTTTACAGATCTTCTCGGGCCTGACAAAGAGCGCTTGATTGTAGTATACTGCGGCTTTGTCAAGTGCACCCGAAGCCACAATGGAGCCATGTGGGCCAAACGGCTGGGATACAAAAATGTGTATCGGTTTGCCGGCGGTATTTATGCCTGGAAAGGAATGGACTATCCGATTGAATCTGAAAAATAAAGAGATGATTCTCATTTTTTTAAGGGCGCCTGAAAAAGGGCGGATAAAGACCCGTCTTGCCCGCAAGATAGGGGAAGAAAAAGCCCTGGACCTATATAAAGGTTTTGTTCAAAAAACGCTGTCTGCCGTTGAAACCTCGGGCAGGGACCATTGTATTTGTTTTTTTCCGGCAAACAGACAGGCCTTGGTGGAAGACTGGCTGGGGCCGGGTCACACCTATCTGCCCCAGGCCGGAGACGATTTGGGGCAGCGCATGGGCAATGCCCTGTCCCGGGTCTTTGATGCGGGTGCCTGCAAAGCTGTTCTGGTGGGCACGGATGTTCCGGATATCCGTGCCCGCCACCTGGTGGCCGCCCTGGATCTTCTGGACCAAAAGGATGTGGTCATCGGCCCCAGTTTGGACGGGGGGTATTGGCTTATCGGGTTTCACAGGGATGGGTTTAGCAGAGAACTTTTTTGTCAAATGGCCTGGGGAACAAAGGGTGTATTTTCAGCCACCATTGATAAGGCCAACACCCT
>VMSR01000059.1 GCA_013792075.1 Desulfobacula sp. | reverse complement strand
TGTATTTTATAACCTGGTAATTTAAATCGAATTGCCAAACGGCGATACCCATTATATCCATCAATTCGAAGAATGCATAAGTAAGATTTGAAGAAGGAATTTCTAACGATTCAAATGAGGGGTGTAAGTCTGACATTTCATCTGAGCCTTTGTATTATTCAAATTGTATCTGCAAAAGTTTCTGACAGAAACGTTACATCAAAAAGTTGGAAATAGCAAAATCTATCCATAATTTTAGCAGTTTTCCTCCTGAGCGTTTATTGTATAAAAACTCACAATTGTGCCTCGATTTTTCCGAATAGAAGTTTTTAAAGGCGCCACCATATATTGTGATCTGAATCAGACCGGAATGATCAAGAACATTGTTAAGCTGATCCGTAATAAACAAAAAGCTTCGAAATTTTAACGGCATCAATTTGGAAATTAAAATGGCCGGTTTAAAATTTTTTATCCGGGAAATGCAGTGCAAATATGGATGGAGCGAGCGGGGTCGGAACAGGCGGCGTTCTATGGATTTTGTTGTTCCTATCTGCGGCCTCCCCGTAAAAAACCATAGGCAGCGCCTGCAAAGCCACCGGCCAGGTGGCTGAACTGGGAAATTCGATCAATTTTCAGGGTGGCGATGACTTCATTGCCGATAAAGAGCAGGGCAATCAGAATAAAGGTTAGGGGGATCTGGCCGGACCGAATATTTGAAAAAGAACTCAAAAGAATGAGCATGAACGCAATTCCGCTGCCTCCCATGAGGGAGTTGGAGAAGAAAAAAGCATTAAAGAGGCCTGTGACTGCTGCTGTAACAACGATCATTTCACATAATTTGCCGGATCCGTATTTTTCTTCCAATAAAGGGCCCACCAGAAGAATGATGGTGATATTTCCCGTGAGGTGTGCCCAACTCACATGGCCGACTATATAGGATACCAGTCTGGCATAGAAATCAGGGGATGAAAATGCCAGCCCCGAAGGGGAAGAAAAATAGGCGTTTAAGACGGCCTTGGGGCACAGGGCAAGCAGGCAAATGGCGATAAGGGTGTATGTGAGGATAACCGGGGCATTGTATTTTATTTTCATGATGAACCTTTTTGTCTGTTTGAAGTGTTGGCCTATAATTTGTACTGAAAATTTCTTGGGGTCAAGTCAAAAAATTTTGGGTGTGTCGGGCATCTTACAAGAAAGAGTGGTGAAATTTAGCCAATAATGGGGATATTTGATTTCCCAGGGGCTTGATTTGGCCATGGGGTGTTGTTTGGGTTGTGTTTGTAGGCGGGAAAAGCCGCTATTATAAAGGGGAGGGCGATCTTGTCCCTTCACGGTAAACGGCTTGGCTTTGAATTTGCAACCCTTTTACTTCATTGTTTTGTGACGACATATTGGATAAAAAGGATGAAAGATGGTTTTTGATGAACAATTTTCTATTGAAATTGTCAAGTATGGTGTCGGACCGATCACAAGAGCCGGCAGATATCATTTTGTGGCCGCTCTGGAAGGAAAAAACAAGATCAGGCAGCTTTGCCTTTCTCAACAACAGGACCTGAGCGCCATGGCAATCAAAAAAACCCAATGGTTTTCCAAGGAATCCTCTGCAATAAAAGCCTTCCAGGAGAACAGAAAGGCATGTCATAAGTGCATGCGGGCCCTTGAGACCCTTGAGCTCTTTTCAGCCCTTCGCAAATGCGATTAAAGGGGTGAGTTCTAACTTGCTATTTGGTGCAGGTTATGGCATTTATTGAGTCTTATATAAACATAAATGCTATCAATAATTGCGTCCCGCAAAGGGAGGCTTTCGGAGGATATATATAATGGAGGAGCGGTACAATCCTGGTGCGGTTGAGCCTAAATGGCAGGAATATTGGAACAGGAACAAGCTGTTCAAGGTTTCTGAAGATCGGTTAAAGGAAAAATACTATTTATTGGAAATGTTTCCCTATCCTTCGGGAAAAATTCACATCGGTCATGTTCGAAATTATACCATCGGCGATGTGGTGGTCCGGTATAAACGGATGAAGGGATTTAACGTCATCCATCCCATGGGCTGGGATGCCTTTGGCATGCCGGCTGAAAATGCCGCCATTGATAACAATACCCATCCGGCCGCCTGGACCTATGATAATATCTCTGCCATGCGGGCCCAGCTTAAAAAAATGGGATTCTCCTATGACTGGGACCGTGAAATTGCCACCTGCAGGCCGGAGTATTATCGTTGGGAGCAATGGCTGTTTTTAAAAATGCTGGAAAAAGGCATGGCCTACCGCAAGGAATCCTTTGTCAACTGGTGTGAAAAATGTCAGACCGTTCTTGCCAACGAACAGGTGGAGCAGGATAAATGCTGGCGGTGTTCCCAGGTGGTTCAACAAAAAAAGCTCTGGCAATGGTTTTTCCGAATTACCGATTATGCAGAAGATCTGCTGGTCCATTGTGATCAATTGCCCGGATGGCCGGACAAGGTGACCGTGATGCAGAAAAACTGGATCGGGAAAAGCATCGGGTCTGAGCTAAAATTTAAGATAGACGGACGAGATGAGGACCTTACGGTTTTTACCACAAGGCCGGACACGGTGTTTGGAGCTAGTTTCATGTGCCTGGCACCGGAACATCCCCTGGTGGAAACCCTGTCCCGGGGAACGGATCAGGCGGTGGCGGTTGATGCCTTTGTTCAGAAGGTTTCAAACCAGGAACGGTCTGCCGACGGCATTGAAAAATATGAAAAAGAAGGG
>VMSR01000187.1 GCA_013792075.1 Desulfobacula sp. | reverse complement strand
TCACTCTTGGCGGCATATGCGTCAAACACCTCTCGTTTATATTTGACAATCCCGGGGTGATCAGAATCGGTCAGTTCACCAAAGGTGGCGCAGATAACGCCTTCCCACAATCCCTTTGAAATCTCGTTCATCAGAACAAAATCCGAACAGGTGGAGGTGCTCATGAACTGCGGGGCAAACGCCATGGCCTTGGCAGTTCCCACAATGCGAACAGCATGTCCCACCGTGGTCCACAACAATACCATGTCGGCATCGGACTTCCTCAGCTCCATCAAATGGGGTTTCATGTCGGTATCGCCCTTTTCCACGGGCACCTGGGCCACCAGTTCCATATTGTGTTTTTTCAATTCTTCAATGGCGCCGTCAAGGCCGTTCTTTCCATATTCATCATTGAGGTAGGCCACGGCGATCCGTTTTTTACCCAGGGTTTCAACGGCATATTTCACCAGGGCACGGGCTTCGAGAAAATAAAGGGGATAAACAGCAAACAAATATTTTTCAGGGGGGGTCACCCAGCTGAGAGAACCGGCAGACGGCCCCACCCAGGGAATCTTGTTTTCCATGAGATAGTCTTTGACAGCAAGGCCGGGAGACGTGCCAACACCCGAAGCCCAGGCAAAAATCCCCGTGCCTTCCTGGAGTTCTTTTACCCCTGCCTTGGTCTTGGCCGGATTATACCCGTCATCAAACATATGATAAACAATTTTCCGGCCATGGATCCCGCCGGTTTCATTAATCCATTTAAAATAATCCCCGGTCCCCCTTGCCACAGAACCCCAGGCCGCTGCCGGTCCTGTCTGGGGACCCCACTGACCGATGTGAATCTCTGTGTCGGTAACGCCCTCTCCTGCCTGGACACTCCACGTAAACCCCAGTAAAAAAGCAAGACAAATCCCCAAAATAAACTGTACGCTCTTGTTCATTTCTTCCTCCTTTTACCTAAATTTTTATTACCCCTTTCTTTCTCACACTTTTTTCACATAATGTTTTGCAAAAAGTCCGCTGGGCTTAAAACACAAGACCAGTACAATAATGGCAAAGGCCACCACGGATTTAAATTCAATGGAGATATATCCGCCAAAAAGATTCTCAATAATACCCAGCATATACGCGGCAATAACCGCTCCGGGCAAAGAGGTCATCCCGCCCATGACGGCCGCCGCAAACCCCTTGAGCATGGGGTCCCACATCATATAGGGGTTCATGATAACAGGAGAAATCAAAAGACCGGCCGCAGCCCCCACCACAGAGGAAATGGCCCATGTCATCATCATGATCCCATGGGTTCGGATCCCGACGATCCTTGCGGCCACACTATTTTGCTGGGTGGCCTTCATGGCAAGGCCCAGACGTGAATATCTAAAAAAGAAATATAGACCCCCCATGAGCAAAAGAGCACAGACAAGGGTCAAAACATCCAGCTTGCTGATAAAAATTCCCTTGATAATAAAGCTGTCATAGGGGCCGATGGGAAAGGGCATACTTTTTTGTTCGGCACCGAATTTCCAGGAAACAAGGCCCACCAGAACCATCTCAAGGCCGATGGTAATGACAATCATGCCCAGGACATTGGGATTCTTTGCCCGGCGAAGGACGGCAAACTCCAGAAAACAGCCCAGGGCTGCCGCAAAAACAAAGGTCAGAAAAAAGGCGGGCAGCAGCGGCATGTTAAAAGAGGTTAAGAGCATCATGGCAAAAAAGGAAGCGGCCAGGGCCATTTCCCCCTGGGCAAAATTGGGGACTTCAGATGTTTTGTAAATGATCACCATGGCCAGCCCCATGAGGGCATAGGAACTGCCCACGGCAAAACCGCTGACAATCATCTGAATAAAATCTACCATTCTGCCTCCTTGGGCAAACGCGTGATAAAGCAAATCTCCATCTAAAAGGGCCAGGTCCGCCAATACCGCTTGGTTCTCAGCCAGACACCATACAGCCCTAACGGCTCAAACAGCATGATCAGAATCATGATGGAACCAAACACAATAAACTGAATATTGGATACACCGGTAATGGAAAACCAGGATCGGGAAAGATGCTCCAGCCAGTCGCCAACATAGGGAATATCCAGGATATTTCTCAATTTCAAATCCAGCCAGCACAAGAGAGCGGCACCGGTGATGGCCCCCATCATAGACCCCAACCCCCCCACCACCACCATGGCCAGAAACATGATGGACATCATCAGGGAAAAAATTTCAGGTTCAATAAACTTCAAAACAAAGGCATAGAGTCCGCCGCCGATACCGGCGTAAAAGGCAGACACGGCAAAGGCCAGGGTTTTATAGGCGACAATGTTGATCCCCATGGTCCGGGCGGCAATATCAGCGTCTCGTATGGCAATAAAGGCTCTTCCCACTCGGGTTTTGATCAGATTTCGCATGAACAGCAGCAACACGATCGTCAGGGTTATCAGCAAAAAATAAAATTCTTTATCCGTATCAATGATCCAGGGACCCATGACAATATCCGGGGCATGGAGCCCTTCCCGCCCCCCGAAGAATTCGATCCGCCCGATGACCTGGGTAATGGTCAGCCCAAATCCCAGGGTGGCAATGGAAAGATAGGGGCCCTCCAGACGCAGAGCCGGCAGCCCCAGCAGAAACCCAAACCCGGCAGCCACAAGAGCGGCACTGGGCAGCGCCACTAAAAAGGGGAAACCGGCCTTTGCCATGAGTGTCACGGTGCCATAGGCGCCAATGGCAAAAAACCCTGCATGGCCCAGGGAAATCTGGCCCGTATATCCCACCAGAAGATTGAGACCTGCGGCCACAATGACATTAATGGCAATATAATTGGCCACATAGATATAATAATTGTCCACGAACAAAGGGAACAGATAAAGAAAGGCCAAAAGGCCTGCAAACCAAACGCCGGCCACAGGCGACAAGATCAAGCGAACATCCTCGTAATAATCCCGTTTCATATCCATGGATACACCCCTTATTCGAAGTTCAACCGAAGTTCAACGGACCGGCAAGATGGTATAGTCTACTTATTTTTTATCCAGGTTCCTTGTCAAGTAAAAAAAATTTGTTTTGTCCTGCCACATATTGTATGGTGACTTTAATTCACTTTATTTAAAAATATGACCATTATCTCGCTTTGGGCCTGTAACCATCAGGTCCATCTGAATATTAAACGGGAATTTTTATGGCAGAGAAACCAAGCTACGAAGCCCTGGAAAAAAAAATTCAGGAATTGGAACAGGCCGCGTCTGACCGGAACGCAATTGAAGACGCATTAAAGGCGAGTGAAAAAACACACCGAACCCTCATCGAAGAGGTTCAGGACCTGTTTTATCGGACCGATCTTGATGGCCGAATTACCTTTATTTCCCCTTCGGTTTACGCGCTTTCAGGGTATACGATGGAAGAAGCCATCGGCATAGAAATGGCCCCCAAAATATATGTGCGGCCCGAAGAAAGAAAGCTGTTTTTAAAAGCGCTTCAGGAAAACGGGTCCGTTCATAATTTCGAGGCCCAATTAAAGCGCAAAGACGGCAGTCTCTGGCAGGCCTCCACCAATGCCCATTTCTACAAAGATAAAAACGGCACCATTCTGGGTGTGGAGGGTATTACCAGGGATGTTACGGAACGCCACCGGGCCGAAGAGATTAACAATGTCCTGTTTGCCATTTCAACTGCCGTAAACACAACCCGAAATCTTTCAGATCTCTATCCGTCCATCCATGCATCCTTGAGCCGCATCATTGATGTGACCAATTTTTTTATTGCCATTGTGGATCAAAAAGAACAGACCCTTTATTTTCCCTATCATATGGACACAGAAGACGATGATTTTTTACCCATCACCCCTTTTAATACGGAAAATTCCTTAACCGGCCTGGTGGTGTCCCAACGCCGTCCCCTTTTATTGGAAAAAAAAGCCCTGGAAGACCGGGCAGGCCGGAACGGGGTTTGGGGTCCTGTCCCCGTGATCTGGATGGGCGTTCCCCTCATTATCAGAGACCAGGTCATCGGGGTGATGGCGGTGCAGAGCTATTTAAATCCCCATCTTTATACAAAACACGATCTTCAAATCCTTTCGGCTGTTTCTGACCAGGTGGCCCTTGCCATTGACCGCAAACGCGGAGAAGAAATGATCCTGGCATCTGAAAAACGGTTTCGCGAAATCATTGAAGATGTTTCCGAAATATCCATCCAGGGATATGATGAGAAGCGGCGGATCATCTTTTGGAATCATGCCAGCGAAAACCTATATGGGTATACGAGAAAAGAAGCCCTGGGGAAAAAAATCGAAGACCTTATTATCCCGAAAGGCATGAGAGAACAGGTAATACTGCTTCATCACCGATGGGTTGAATTTGGGGAAAAGATACCGGCAGGCGAACTGATTCTTAAAAACAAGAAAGGAGAAGATGTGCCGGTTTTTTCTTCCCATGTTATGCGCGATTCCCTTAACGGGCAAGAAATGTTCTGCATTGATATTGACCTGGCCCCCCTCAAACAGGCACAACGGGACAAAATACTGGCACAAAAAATAGCCGGCGAACACGAAAAAATGGCCCTGATCGGACAGATTGCGGGAAAGATGGCCCATGACTTTAACAATATTCTGGGGATCATCATGGGCAACGCCGAGCTTTCGCTTATGACCTGCAGGGAAGCGGAAACAGCAAAAACCCTTGAACTGATATTTGAACAGACCCTCCGGGGCAAGAATCTGACCCGGAACCTGGTGGCATTTGCCAAGGAAAAGGAACCCAAACGCGACTTCTTCCAGCTCAGTGAAAAAATCGACCTTGTGACCGGTCTATTGAAAAGCGATCTTGCGGGAATTGAACTGACCAGAGAAGATAGCCCGGGGATACCGGACCTGCTTGCCGACCCCGGAATGATCGAACATGCACTGGTAAATCTCCTGCAGAACTCAATCCATGCCGTAAGTACACACAAATCTCCCAGGATAAAGATGAAAACCCATGCCCTTGACGACACTCTCTGCATTGAGATTACAGACAATGGATGCGGGATTCCCCCGGAGGATATTGAAAATATTTATGAGCCCTCTTTCACCCTGAAGGGAGGCAAGGACATGACCGGCTCGTACAGAACCGATATCAAGGGAACGGGGTATGGAATGTCCAACGTAAAAAAATATATTGACCTGCACCAGGGCAGTATTTCAGTTGAATCTCGATTGGGGTCAGGCACAAAATTTACCCTTCATCTGCCGGTCATTAAAAAGCAGGAGATCCATACAAAAAAAAATCATCTCCCTAAAACACACGCCCCCACACAAAAACACATTCTCATTGTGGAAGATGAACCGGCAATCTCAGAGGTGCAATGCAAACTACTTTCCCAGGGGCCAGGCAACCATAGGGTTGATATTGCAGAAACCGGCCAGGCGGCCATGGCATTATTGAAAAAAAACAACTATGATTTGCTGAGCCTGGATTATGTGCTTCACGGCAATACCAATGGGATGGATGTGTACAAATACGCCCGGCAGACAAACAAAACCGCCCCCATCTTGTTTATCTCGGGCAATATCGATTTTTTAGAGTCCATCAAACGGCTGAAAATGCAGGACCCCCATATTGATCATCTGCCCAAGCCCTGTCAAAACATAGAGTACATAACCCTCATAAATGAACTCCTCCAAAGGAACCTTACAGTACAATGAGAAAACTGCTTGACACCATACCCGGATATGGTTTAGGTAGACCTATCTAACAGGAGTGATTGACATGAATTTTTGCACAACAGACAGATTTTATTTTTATTTTAGGTATTATTTTTATACCGGTCTGCCTGTATTGCGCTTCATTTAATTTTTTAATACCAAAAGCCGCAGGCAGCAACCGCCTGCGGCTTTTTGCTTTTTAGCTGTGGCGGTAAAAGACCTGCAAAGGAAACCGCCATGAAACAGACCTATGATGTCAATGTCAAAGAATTCAAACCCCTGACCTCCCCGTCCGCCATCAAGGATGAACTGCCCATCACCGATGAGGTGGCCCAAACCGTCATTGACGGACGAAGAGATGTGGAAAACATTTTGCTGGGCAAGGACAAGCGTCTCCTGGTAATCGCCGGCCCCTGCTCCATCCACGACAGTGATGCCGCCCTGGAATATGCCGAAAAGCTGACCGCTCTCAGAGATGAGGTCAAAAACAAAATCAATCTGGTCATGCGGGTCTATTTTGAAAAACCCAGAACCACCATTGGCTGGAAAGGCATGATCAATGACCCGAATCTGGACGCCTCTTATAATGTGGACCTGGGGTTGCGGTCTGCAAGATCCCTGCTCATTCAAATCAATGCAATGGGCCTGCCAACAGCCACGGAAATTTTAGACCCCATCACCCCACAGTATATTGCAGGCCTTTTGACCTGGGTGGCCATCGGCGCCAGGACCACGGAATCCCAAACCCATAGGGAAATGGCCTCGGGCCTGTCCATGCCCGTGGGGTTCAAGAACAGCACCGACGGCAGCCTGTCCGCCGCCATCAATGCCATGCAGGCCGCCGGCTCGCCCCAGCATTTTCTGGGCATTGACCCCAATGGATTTGCCTCGGTTGTCAATACCAAGGGCAATCCCTTTGGCCATATCGTCCTCAGGGGCGGCACCTCCCCGAACTATGACCCGGTTTCCGTGGGCAAAGCCCAGGCCGGTCTCAGGGAAAAAGGGTTGCTGGATGCAGTGATGATCGACTGCTCCCATGACAACTCCGGCCAAAAATTCAAGGGCCAGTCCTTTGTGTTCAAAAGTGCTGTGGATCAACGCCTTGACGGCAATGACCGGATCATCGGCATGATGCTGGAAAGCAACCTCTTTGAAGGAAACCAGAAATGCTCCGGCAATGCCTGCAGCCTCAAATACGGGGTCTCCATTACCGATGAATGCATTTCCTGGGAGAGCACCATCAGCCTTATCCGCTGTGCCTACGGAAAATTGTAAGCCCATTGGGGTTGCTGGGATCAGGCTTGCGTTATTGCGTTATGCGTACATAATGCAATAATGAAAGCCTGACCCCGACACCCTTCCTGATACCACTGGTCGCAGTTTTGCGATCCCCCGATAAGGATGACGCCTTGCCGTCTCCGGCCCTCCAAACCATAAGTCCCTGATTTTCAATTCTTATTTTTAATAATTTTTCGAATTCTCTTCCTGGCACAGGCTTTGCTATAGAACGTTTTGGAAAACAAACCGATTGTTGTTTTCCATAAAATTAACCCGAACAAACCCCCTTTGGGAGAACCTTTAAATGATTTGCGTATTCGTTGGCAAAGATAAAACTGTATTTTCGAACCTGGAACAGGCTTTGATCCGGAACCATATGGAAATCAAGTGGATTGACACCGGGAAAAAACTTTTATCCCTGCTTGCCGATCACTCTGCCGACACACCAGTGGTGCTTGTGATCATTGACGGAACCCTTCCCGGCTCCACTGCCAGAGACCTTATTGAACAAGTGGTCATGCAAAATCCCATGGTCAATTGTGTGGCAACCAGCGCGCTTTCCCCGGAAAAATTCCACGAAAAATTTGAAGGCCTCGGGGTCTTGATGCAGCTGCCGCTGAAACCCGATGAAAAGGATGCACAAAGACTTGTGACCCATCTGAACAAAATAGTGGACATGACTGGGAGCCCCAACAAATGATTATCAGCATCGCCAGCGGAAAGGGCGGTACCGGTAAAACCACGGTTGCAACCAACCTGTCCTGCTGCATTCCGGAACCCACAACACTTCTGGACTGCGACGTGGAAGAACCCAATTCACATCTTTTCTTAACCCCAAACTTCACGGGCAGGGAAAATGTCATTGCCCCCATTCCTGAGGTTGATGATGCCAAATGTACCTATTGCAAGCGCTGCATGGACATTTGCAGGTTCGGCGCCATTGCCGTGGTCGCTAAAAAGGTGTTGACCTTTCCGGAACTTTGCCATTCCTGCGGCGGCTGTATGGCCATTTGCCCCGAGGATGCCATCAGGGAAAAAGACCGGGTCCTGGGCATCATTGAGACAGGATTCGTTCATCCCAAAACAGACAATGGAAAAAAAATCCAATTTGCCCACGGACTGATGGATATCGGCCAGGTCATGGCCCCGCCCATTATCCGACAGGTCAGAACCCATGCAGATCCCAAAGGCGTTACCATTATCGATGCCCCGCCCGGCACCTCCTGCCCGGTTATTGCCGCCATGAAAGGGGCCGACTTTGTCCTTCTGGTCACCGAGCCCACCCCCTTTGGACTCCATGACCTGACCCTGGCCGTAGAGACAGTTAAAATTCTGGATATCCCCCACGGCCTTGTCATCAACCGGGCCGGCATGGGCAATGATGATGTGAAGGCCTATGCCCGAAAGGAAAAGATCCCCGTTCTCATGGAAATTCCCTTTGATCGGAAAATTGCAGCAGCCTATTCAAAGGGAGAATTGATCATCTCCTGCCTGCCGGAATACAAAGAAAAATTTTTAAGGCTCTACGATGACATCAAAACCCTGGTGGCCCAAAGGAGACAAGTCCGATGAAAGAGCTGGTCATATTAAGCGGTAAAGGCGGCACGGGAAAAACAAGCCTGACCGCAGCATTTGCAGGGCTTTCACAAAACATGATGCTCTGTGATACCGATGTAGATGCAGCGGATCTGCACCTGCTCATGGCCCCGGAAATCAAGGAAACTTTCGATTTTGTCGGCGGAAACCAGGCGATCATTGATCCTGAGAAATGCGTGGCGTGCGGACTTTGCAAAGCGCTCTGCCGATTCAATGCTGTGATCGAACACACCAATCCCTTAAGCTTTACAATTGATGGGATTGACTGCGAGGGATGCGGCGTATGCGTGGACCTGTGCCCGGAAAAGGCCATTGATTTTCCCAGAAAAACCTGCGGCCAATGGTTTGTGTCAGATACACGGTTCGGTCCCATGATCCATGCCCGCCTGGGTATTGCAGAGGAGAACTCCGGCCGTCTGGTGGCCCTGATCCGGGAAGAGACCAGAAACAGGGTCAGAAAACAGCACCTTAATCTTATCCTCACCGACGGCCCCCCCGGAATCGGATGTCCGGTCATTGCCTCCATGGGCCAGGCAAATTGCATTCTCATCGTGGCTGAACCCACGGTATCCGGCATCCATGACATGAAACGGGTGGCACAATTGGCAGCCCATTTTAAGATCCCGGCCATGGTCTGTGTCAATAAGTTTGACCTTAATCCGGACCAGGGACTTGCCATTGAACAGATTGCCAGGGACAACAATATCCGCAGTGTCGGCAGAATTCCCTTTGACCCGAATTTTACCCAGGCCATGATCCAGGGAAAAACCATATTGGAAACCCATGAAAATTCAGATGCAAGCCAGGCCATACGCAAGATCTGGCAGACCATCATGGAAAATCCTGTCATGAAACAAGAAAGAATAATGTAAAAGGAATCATGGGGTCAGAATCATGGGGTCAGGCTTGGGTTGTTGCTTTATGCGCGCATAATGTAACAACCCAAGCCTGACCCCAATACCCCACTCAAATACACTTAAACAAAGGAGTCACCCAGTAATGAAAAACGGTAGAATTGCTATTCCCTCAAATGGAGAAGGCGGACTAAAAGGAACACGGGCGGGTCATTTCGGACATTGCGATGTGTTTACCCTGGTGGATGTAATGGACGGTCAGATCAAAGAAATCACAGTTCTTGCCAACAAAGAACATGCCCAGGGCGGATGTATGGTACCGGTAAACCTTCTGGCGGAAAACAGGGTCAATGCCCTGGTGGTCGGCGGCATTGGCATGCGGCCCCTCATGGGTTTCCGCCAGGTGGGCATTGATGTCTTCCATGACGACCAGCGCACAGAAATCGAACCGGTTGTCATGGACCTGATCCAGGGCAAACTGTCTCAAATCCAGAATGACCAGGTTTGCGGCGGGGGCGGCGGTCAATAGATCCCCGGACCGTTTGAACCTTAATTTTACAAAGGAAGTTTACAATGAAAATTGCAGTGACGTCAAAAGGGAAAACCCTGGATGCCGAAGTAGACCCGCGATTTGGACGGGCCGCCCACATCCTCATCGTGGACACCGATACCCTTGAGTTTGAGGTGATGGACAATACTGAAAATAAAGACGCTTTTAAAGGGGCCGGCATCCAGGCCGCCGCCAGTATCTGTGACAAAGGGGTTGGGGTACTTCTCACCGGATTTTGCGGACCCAATGCCTATAAAACCCTTGAGGCAGCCGGCATTAAAGTGGCCAATGATGCTGCTGGAACAATTCTGAACGCAATTGACCATTACAAGGCCGGCAAATTTGAATTTGCCACGGCCGCCAATGTGGACGGCCACTGGTAAACATAAAAAAAATTTCCAAAGCCCCCTGAAGCCCTGTGGGGGCGGCACCTTACCCCTATCTCACCCCTATCTATAAAGGTGTTGCCCCCACAGGGCTTCAGATCCAATCCGGATGAACCATTTGACATCACAAAACCGTCTGTGTTAAAAATTGAAAGACGATCGGTCCTGGTAATTCATTCACACCTTTTAACACTACAGGAACACCTCAATGGAACTGACAGATATTTGCCCCATGGAAACCTGGGAAACGCTTGAGAATAATTTGTTTACAAAATTTAATTTCCAGGGATCTGTGTTTAATCCCAAGGGGATTCGCATCTCCCAGGTTAAAAACTGGAGCAATGACCTGTGCCCTGCCATTAAAGCCACAAAAAACGGCCAGAGTTATATCTGTTCCACGGCCCATATGAACATGAGCGCCATGGCAGAAAAAACCCAGGCCCTGGTCATGGAAGAGTGCGATGCCGGATTTATCAAACTGTTGGTCCCCATCATTTATAAGGGGGCGTTCCTGGGCGTTGCCGGCGGATGCGGCCTGCTGGCAGAAGACGGTGATGCCGACATTTTTGCCATCAACAAAATTGCGGGCATAGAGGAAGCCACGGCCGAAGAACTTGCCCAGGAACTTCCCGTGATCACCCGGGAAGAGCTGTCAGCTGCCAGCACCTATCTCCAGGAGCAGGTTTTACGGATTCTGGACACCCATGCCAAAAAAGAAGTCCACCAAGGATGACACCTATCTCCGATACCCAGCCCAAATCCGCTCCTTCTGCCTTTGAAAAAAGGGTCAAACGCAGAGTTATAGCCCGGGTCCACGATTTTTTTGCCGTCTGCCCGCCCGGGCTGAAAACCACTTGTGCAACCGAACTTGCCGCCCTGGACAAAGATATCCAGGAAATCCGGGTTCTTTCCGGAGGCGTTGCGTTCAAGGCCAAACTGCCCCTGGCCTGCCTTGCCAACATGGGTCTGGGAAGCCCCAGTAAAATTCTCATGCGCATTGCCGACTTTAAGGCGGAAAATTTTTCAACCCTTGAAAAAAAGATCAAACAAATCGACTGGGAGCTTTTTTTACCGGGAAATACAAATCTAAACATCCAGGCCACTGCCCATAAATCCAGGCTCTACCACTCGGGTGCCATTGAAGAGCGCTGCCGGCCCATCATTGAGGCACGCTTGTTCGCCCCGGGAATAAAGTCGGAACAAAGCCTGTTCATCCGGGCCGACCAGGACCAATTTGAACTCTCCCTGGACATGTCCGGAGACCTTTTGTTCAAGCGGGGCGTCAAACAAAAGGTTATTTCAGCGCCCCTGAGGGAAAACCTTGCCTTTGCCATCCTCAAGGCTGCCGGGTTCTCTTCCCGGGACGTACTGGTGGATCCCATGTGCGGCTCCGGAACCTTTTCCATTGAAGCCGCCATGATCCGGGCCAATATCCCGCCGGGATTTTTCAGGTCCTTTGCCTTTGAGCAATGGCCCGGCGTCAGGCCTGAAAGTTTCCTTTATTTAAAGAACACGGCCCAAAAAGGCTTTTCTTTGGAAAGCGACCCTAAAATTTTTGCATCGGATATTGATGAAACCGCCCTGTCCCTCCTTGAGGATGCCATTGGCCGCCATGATTTTTTAAAGGTTGTCCAGGCACGCGCAACTGATTTTTTTGATATAACCCCCCATGAGCTGACCCCGGAAAAAGGGGTGGTGGTCCTGAACCCGCCCTATGGCAAGCGCCTGGGCAGCCAGATGGATATCACCCATTTTTACACAGAGATCGGACGAAAACTGGCGGCTGATTTCAAGGGCTGGCGGGTGGGGGTCATCTATCCGGACAAGGCCACGGGCAAGGCCCTGGGGCTGCCCTTGCAGCCCATGCCGTTTTTCCACGGCGGCCTGGACCTTTATGCCGGCATCGGCAAAATACAATAACCCAAGCCTGACCCCATATAGAATTTTCTGATACCTTTGTCCGAAATCCATAGCTTTTTTCATTTTGACTTTGTGTTTCAACTCTCTATAGTTAAGCCATGGATCAGGCAAACATAAAAATCGAACATATTCTGGAAAAAGGATCGGGCAGGATCAATGAAGACAGACTTGTCATGGGAAAGAACCTGTTCGGGGTTTTTGACGGTGCCACAAGTCTTGATGGCGCATGTTTCGGCGATGGTTGCACCGGCGGAGGCATAGCCGCCGACACGGCCCGGCAGGTGTTTTCCCGGAACCACTATCCATTAAATTTTCTGGGCAGATCTGCCAATGCGGCCATCCTTGCCAAAATGAAAAATCACAAGGTTCGCCTGAACCGGCCGGAAAACCGCTGGAGCACCAGCGCTGCCGTGGTGAGAATTTCTGACAATTGTCTGGAATGGCTCCAGACAGGGGATGCCTTTGTGATTCTCATCCACAAAGACAATTCCCACAGGGTGCTGGTGGACCAGGAAGACCATGATTTTGAAACCCTGTGTCTGCTGAAAAAAGAACAGAACAAAACCCTGTCCAACCCGGTTCTAAAAACCCAGGTGAAAAAAATCCGATCCAACATGAACAAAACCTATGGGGTACTCAATGGGGACCCGGAAGCTGAAAAATTCATGCACACGGGTTTTGCCGGCCTGGACCGCGTCCAAACCATTCTTTTGTTCACCGACGGGCTTGCTGTTCCCAGTGAAACGCCTGAAAAGAAAAAAAAGTTTACTCCCCTTGTGGATCTTTTCCAACGCAAAGGCCTTAAAGGGCTTCACCAGCATATCCGGCAACAAGAAAAACAAGACCCGAACTTAAACCGATTTCCCCGATTCAAATGCCACGACGACATTGCCGCCATTGCCATTCATCTTTCCCCTTCATCAGACACTTCCACTGTTGTAAGAGACAGATAGATCGATTCAATGCGGTCAAAGACCTTTTCCCAGGTATAGGGGCGGGTTCTGGCCTCAATGGTTCGGACCTCGGGAGCGGGGTTTTCCAGAATTTCTTCCATAATTTTTTTCAAGGCCATGGCCAGTCGGTCTTCCAGGTCTTCTTCATCCTGTTCATGGGGGGTGTCCATGTTTTTGAGCACGGGCAGATCTAAAAAATAAACCATCCGCTTGTCGGCCGGTGACAGGATATCCAGCACCCCCGGCAGATCTGTGGACAAAAGCCTGCATCCGCAGGCCAGGGCCTCCATGAGAACCAACGGTACCCCTTCAAAAAACGAGGGCAGCACAAACAGGTGACACGCTTTCATGAGTTCAGCCAGGTCCTTGTGGCTTAAAGGTCCGTGACAGACCGCCTTGGATCCAAGGGTCGCGGCCAGTTCCATACAGGCCGCCTTTTCCGCCCCCGGCCCGCTGCCGGCCAGGTGGAGCCGAAAGGGCATGTCCGAAATTTTTTCAAGACTTTTGAGCAGCCAGGGCACACCCTTGGCCCGGCACAATTTCCCGGCATACAAAAGTTCAACCACGCCATTTACAGGCTTGGCCCTGTTTTGAAAAAGGGTATGGTCATAGCCCCCGGTAACCACAGGAACCCGGTCCGGCACCGATCCAAAGCCGAGCAGATCCACGACCTCCTGTTTCTGGCTTTGACTTAAGGCCATGACGCGGTCAATCTGTTGAAGGGACCTGCGGATCTCCTGACCGATCCCGGGGCAAAAGATATGCTGGCGCAGGCAGGTGCCGTGGCAGGTGGTAACCATGGGCAGGTCCGGTGCCAGCTGCCGGGCCAGGGCAGAGACAATCCAGAGGTGGTGGGAGTGTATCAGGTCGGGGTGGAACCGGTCCAGGGCTTCTTGTATTTTTTTTTTGAACACCCGTTGGTAGGCCAGAAGATTTTTTGGCGACATTTTTGAAAACACCGTGCTCTCATAGGGCATGGCATCGCTCATGCCGGGAATTGGAAAATCAAGGTCCTTGCCTGCAAATTCGACAAACACAGCATGATCGGAAGATATCAGGTCACAGGGGATATCACACCCCGGCTGCACGGCGGCCACAAGAAAATTCTCATGCCCCCTTGCCCCGGCCTTGAGGATAATCTGCTGGATAAACTTTCCGCTCCCGGTAAAATCCGGTGCCTGACTGATGATGTGGAGAATTTTCATGGAAAAAAGATATCACAGGATTGATTTAAAGGAAATAAGCAGCATAATAAATGAACAGCTTGATGAACCCGAAGCCAAAGGAAACAGGATGCCAAAACCTGAAAAAACCGCCAACAAAACCACTTTTTATTCAAAAATTGCCCTTCTTATCCCGGGCCTGATCCTTGCCGCAGCCCTCGGGCTTTACCCATCGGAGGCCTCAGCCCGGGTGAACAATGACATTTATGCCGGTCT
>VMSR01000223.1 GCA_013792075.1 Desulfobacula sp. | reverse complement strand
GGGAGATATGGAGAAGCTATTCGAAAAAAAAAGCCCACGTGGAGCCCGGGAAAGAGGCCCAGGCCCATAAGCCTTTATCAAGGCCCGCAATTTACTCCGGATAGAAGCAGAGTGGGACTGGTCATTAATTAAAAATCTAACGGTTGAACCAGGTCCAGACAAGAAAAACATTTCATTGATCAATCCCCATAAACAGACCGTCCCCCCTCCAGGCATTCAAGCAAAACTCAGGGATCAAGTTGGATGCCTGCCCCAGGTAGAGATATTCCTGCATGGAGGCAGCCCATGCCTTACCCCTGGGGAGAGACTCCTTCATCCACATGATCGCCAGCATCCCATGCCAACTTTCGCCTGGCCACATCTGCCAGATAAATTGTTTCTGCCCTTTCCCGGGTCATGATCTCCTTTGCATTAATTTCCATCCAAAAGAATAGATTCCCGTGAACAAGGGTCCATGTCACCTAAAAGTTTTTCCTCAAGAGTGTGGGATTTTTTCTTGGGCTGGGATGGATGGAAAATAGTCCTGATTTTTTTTGCCGAGAACGGCCAGGGTTTTTTGTTCCATTTAGATCCATTGCCGTGTATCCACCTGCAAAAAAGAATTCTATGCAATGTCAGGGGCAAGATGGCCTTGTTATATTTTTGGGCTGGGCTTTTTATGGGGGATGATGATAGGTTGAGAGGGTAGGGACCCAAAGATTTTGTTCTATGGTTTCTTTGCTTAGTTCGGTCAATCCGAGGCTGGATTAAGGGAGGCAGTTTTTTCGTTAAAAAGAAAATGGGAGCGTGAACCCAGTGGAACTTTCCACCACAAAATGGTGTTGGTAAAAAGTTGGTACTTTGTCTTTTATTATTTTTTAAAGCACTGAAATTGCATTGTTTTTTGGCTCAATGTGATGGACGCCGCCTCCACCAAATTGTGAATCACATAACATCCCATAATACACTGAAAGCCCTTTAAATAAAGGGCTTTTTCTGTTTTTAGGCTCTGTCTCCCATCATATACCGGCCTGAAAATGCCCATAATTTAGGTTCTTGGACGATAGAACGGTGAATGTGTTGAAAGCTGTTCAGGAGCAAAGGTATGATTCAGCCTGCTTCAGGTCATTGAAAACCCTGTATTTAATTGGAAGCAGTTTGCTCATGGCAACAAACATCTCTGCCATCGCTGAATTAAATTTGCCAGGAACAAACAGGGCGGTTTTATTTGCGAAATCCTTTTTTTGGGGTTTATAGAGTCGCAGGACGCCGATAATCTCTTTCAAATCCCCAATGGACAATCCCATATTTGCTTCCCTTAAATCCCATAAGGTGTGTTTGTCCAGGTATTCAGGATGCTGTAGAAGTTGCGCCATAACGGATATCAATTCTGGTTTCACAATAAGTCCGGTTATGGTGATTTTTATGTATTTCTCGTGGGACGAGTCGAGTTCAAACTCCATAAAATTATTGTTCTCCAAACCAATTAATTTTTATATTCGCAAATCACCCATTTATAGTAAGTTGCCTTTTATCATTATCAAAGATTTTTAACAACGTTAGCCTGTTTGGATTGTTTTTTAGGGATAGCAGATATTCAAAATAAGCCTGACTCCATGTTATGAATTGGTGTGGCTCAATTTTGATGATCGAAAACGGCTCACTTCGAAATGACCTTTGACATCTAGCCTCGCCCCTGTTAAAAGGGAAAAAATAGAACCACCGCTCTGACAGAAAACTTCGGGTTTCAGGGATTTTTGGAAACCCACAAAAACGAGGCAGTGTCCCTTTTTGTCCGAGAACCCAACGGAAAAGTGTTTGTATTTTCAGAGGGTTGGTCCTCGGACCCGCAACCGGCCGGGATGGTCCGTTTTCTACCTGCTGATCCTCGGTGATAAAATACAGGAACCGGCCCATGAATAAGTCAGCCAGGGAAACAGAATTTGAAAAATTGGTAAACAATAAATTTACCATGTATAACAGCCTGTTTTTAACGCTCCCGTTTCAGTCCATCAGCCAGACAGGCAATCTCATACCCCTTTTAGAGGACAGGTGCCGGAAGGGACTTGAGTCCGGACAGGCGCCTGTTCAGATCCTTGAGTCCTTTTTCCAGGAGCATGCCGGTCTGGAATCTACACCCGAACAAATTGATTTCATGTTCCAGGTGATTCAATATGTTGAACGGCAGATAGTGCTTTATGACAGTGTGGAAGATGCCGCATTTGCAAAGCTTCTGGCCCTTGGAGACCATGTGTCCCTTAAAAATTACATCCATTTGGCCCAGACCCGGGGCCAGGGACCGGACCTGTTTGAAAAATTATCCGATTTCAGTGTGAGAATCGTCTTTACAGCCCATCCCACCCAGTTTTATCCCAGACCGGTTCTGGATATTATTGCAGGCCTGCGCACCCTTGTTTCGGAAAACAATACCGATGAAATCGACCGCAATCTTGAGCAACTGGGGCTTACCTCGCTGATGAACACCAAAAAACCCACGCCTTTTGACGAGGCCAAAAACATCATCTATTTTTTGCGCAGCGTTTATTATGATGCCGTGGGGCAGGTGTATTCCCGGATTAAAAAAAAGGCGCCGGGCAATGTCTTTGACAATCACCAGATTCTCCAACTGGGATTCTGGCCGGGAGGGGACAGGGACGGCAATCCCTTTGTGACCTCGCAGATCACAGGACAGGTGGCAGATGAGCTTCGAATGACCCTGATGAAGTGTTATTATAACGAACTCAAAGGCCTGGAGCAGAAACTGACCTTCAGGGGAATACAGGAGGATGTTGCCGACCTGAGAGAACGCCTGTATGCCACCTTGTTTGATCCGTCCAAAGTGTTACCGACACATCAGATCCTTAAGCCTCTAACCCGCGTCAGAACAGCATTAATCACCAGGTTCAACAGCTTGTATCTGGAGGAACTGGATGCCTTTATCGATAAGGTCAAGATTTTTCAAACCCATTTTGCAACCCTGGATATCCGGCAGAACCACAGCGAACATGCCAGAACCATTGAGGCGGTCCTCAAGCACGAAAACAAAATCAGCGCAAGCCTGGATGAGCTGTCGGCCAAGGAACTGATCTCAATTCTGGTTCATTCAAAATTTAATGTCAAGCCGGACCCGTTCGAAGACCCCATCGTCAGGGATACCATTGAAACTATTGCCCAGATCGTATCCATCCAGGGTAAAAACGGGGAATTGGGATGCAACCGCTATATCATCAGCAATTCTGAAGATACCTTTTCAGTCCTGTTTGTGTATGCACTGCTGCGGTGGTGTGTCTGGCAGGAGGATCCCATCCCAGTTGATATCATCCCCTTGTTTGAGTCAATGGAGGGCATGGAAAATTCAGAGGCCATCATGCAGTCCCTGTTTGAGATTCCAGAATACCGGTCCCACCTGGCCCAGCGACAAAACCGGCAGACCATCATGCTGGGGTTCTCAGACGGAACAAAGGATGGGGGCTATCTTGCTGCCAACTGGTCTATTTTCAAAACAAAAGAACGGCTGTCCCGGGTCTGTGAGCAAAATCATATCCGGGCCGTGTTTTTTGACGGCCGGGGAGGCCCCCCTGCCAGGGGCGGTGGGAAAAGTCACCGGTTTTATGCATCACAAGGCAATACAATTGCCAATCATGCCATCCAGCTGACCATCCAGGGCCAGACCATCACCAGCCTTTACGGCACCCCTGATCATTTCATCCACAATTGCGAACAGATGCTCACCGCTGGTTTATCCCAGGGGCTTGCTGAATCCCCGGGCAAGATATCTGAAAAATCACGGCAGCTGCTGGACCAATTGGCCCGGGTGAGTCATGGGGCCTATACTGCCCTAAAACATCATAAGATGTTTCTGCCCTATCTTGAGGACAAAAGCACCTTGCCCTATTATGCCAGGGCCAATATCGGCAGCAGGCCGGCCAAGCGGGGAAATAAGAAAAGACTGGAATTAAAGGATTTGAGGGCCATCTCCTTTGTGGGGGCATGGAGCCAGTTAAAGCAGAACGTCCCGGGATATTTCGGCATTGGCACCGCCCTAAAATCCATAGCGGATCAAATGGGGCTTTCTGAACTGCAAACCCTGTATCAGGAGGTGCCGTTTTTCAAGGCCCTGATTTTAAACAGCATGATGTCCATGTCAAAATCCTATTTTGAATTAACCGCCTACACTGGAAAGGATGCGGTATATAAGGATTTCTGGAATATTTTATTTGAAGAATATCAGCTGTCTAAAAAAATGGTCCTGCTGGTTTCAAATTCATCTGTTCTCATGGAAGAAGAGCCTTTGGCAAAGCGATCCATCAAGATCAGAGAAAAAATTGTCCTGCCCCTGCTTGTGATCCAGCAATATGCATTTCAAAAAATTGAAACAAAACCAATCGATCCCAAGCCCTATGAAACATTAATTCAGCGGTCATTGTACGGCAATATAAATGCAAGCAGAAATTCAGCATGATTCAATTTGAAAGAAAACAGAACAATACCAGGAGCCGGATATTATCGAAACCAGACACAATCGGAAGGCGGCTTTAAGCGTCAGTGAAACCCGGTATAGAACCCTGGTGGAAACCATGGGGGACGGGCTTTCCGAAATAGATGAGAACCAGGTGACCACCTATGCCAATGCCATGCTTTGCCGCATGTGGGGGCGATCAAAGGAAGAGATTATCGGGTCCAGGGTGACCCAATTTCTGGACGAGGAGAATCAAAAAATACTCAGCCGGCAATTGGAAAAACGGCGGAAAGGTGAGAGCAGTTCCTATGAAATTGTCTGGAACACAAAAGACGGTCAACGGCTGCACACCCTCATGACCCCCACCCCCTATTTTGATGACCAGGGACGGTTTAAGGGCAGTTTTGCCGTGATCACCGATATTTCAAGACAGAAACAGGAAAAAGAGCTGCTGGAGATGCGGGTAAAAGAAAGAACCATTGCCCTGGAGTATAAGACAAAGAGTCTTGAAGATATGAATACAGCCCTGCGGGTGTTGCTTAAAAAAAGGGAACAGGACCGGAAAATATTGGAAGAACAGATGTCGTTAAATGTCCGGGAGCTTGTATTCCCATACCTGGAACGCCTGCGGAGGACGCTTCTGGATGATATCCAGAATGATTGCCTGGACATGATGGAATCCACCCTCAATGATATCGTCTCCCCATTCTTAAAGAACTTGCCCCTGGTTTTTTTACACCTGACCCCTTCGGAAATCCAGGTGGCCAACCTGGTAAAACACGGGAAAACCACCAAGGAGATGGCCCAGATCCTGAACCTGTCCGGGAAGACCATTGAGTTTTACCGTAAGCGGATCCGTCAGAAAATAGGGATTACCAACAAACAAATTAATCTGAGAACCTATCTCAATACCCCCCACTAAAATGGATGCAGATGTTTACATTTTAGATGACAGCAATATTTGAATTCAATCCGTTATCTTGAAAAAAATATCACCCGAGTCAAAATTCCGGGCATTTTCCATATAACACTCAGACATTTTCCTTATGTCCTGTTCAATCTGTTGCCGGTTTTCATATGTTTTTTTAATTTTTCCGGGAGAACCGGTTACCAATGAATATGGCGGGATGATCGTTTTTTCCAATATAAGGGTTCCGGCAGCAACCACAGATCCTTTTCCGATCACCGCCTGATTCATTACAATAGCACCCATCCCGACAAGACACCCATCTTCAATTGTGCATCCATGGATCACACAGCTATGACCGATGGTAACGTCGTTTCCAATTTTTAATGGGATATTGTCATCCGCATGACACATACACAAATCCTGGATATTGGTTCCTTCTCCCACGCTGATTTTATCAAAATCACCCCGGATGACGGTTTGGAACCATATGGAAGAATTTTTGCCGATATGGACATTTCCAATGATTTGAGCTGTCGGTGCGACATAAACGCTTGGGTGGAGTTTGGGGTGATTGTTTTTATATGCGTAGAGGGTCATAACCTGCCTTTGCTTTTATTTAAAAGGAAAGAAATTCATTATTACAGACCATGACGTATCAAAAAACAGGATTTACTTCAATTTAAAACGCCTGGAATTCCAATTTTCGGGGACGGGACCATTATGTCCCTGAAATTCTTAAATTTTAAGCACCCTGACATGGACGGTCTTTCAAGGCATACCCGGTATATTTCATACCTGTTTTTTACCCGAAATATACCCCTTGTTCACGTCAAATTATCAGGATAAGTACCAATATCATAAAACTGATCTGTGCTGAGTGCGCCCATCTGACCTGACCTGACCTGACCTGACCCCAATTTTATCAAACTGAACGTGTTCCAAAATATCCATGAAAGGAGGTGTTGGTTTCATTATTTTCCCATAACAATTCACTGTATAACAACGTGTATCACACAGGAGATGAATAAAATGAGAAAATCAGGTTTTAATTGGTTCCTTGCCATTGTTTTTTTTGTTGCTTTTTATTGCACGCCCCTTTATGCCACACCCATCAAATTGTCCTATTCCAATTTTTTTCCCCCCTCCCATATTCAAAGTAAACTGGCACAGCAATGGTGTGATGAAGTGAAAGAACGGACCCAGGGCCAGGTGGTGGTGGAATACTATCCGGGTCAGACCCTTACCAAATCAACCCAGAATTATGATGGGGTGGTTACCGGCATTTCCGACATCGGTATGTGTTTGTTTGCCTACACCCGGGGAAGGTTTCCGGTGATGGAAGCGGTCGACCTTCCCCTTGGCTACGAAAGCGGGAAAGTCGCCACAAAGGTGGTCAATGCCGTGTACAATGAATTCAATCCCAAGGAATTGCAGGACACAAAGGTCATGTATCTCCATGCCCACGGGGCCGGGTTGCTTCACACCAAAGGCAAAGCAGTCCGAACCATGGAGGATTTCAAGGGCATGAAACTGAGGGGACACGGCACCAGTGCCCTGGTGATCAATGCCCTTGGCGGAACACCGGTCTCCCTTCCCATGCCAGAACTATACGCAAGTCTTCAGAAAGGAATTGTCCAGGGCGCCCTTTATCCGCTTGAGACCAACAAAGGATGGCGCATGGCAGAGGTGGTGGATTATTTGACCAACAGCAAATCCATTGCCTATACCTCTTCATTTTATGTGGTCATGAACAAGGATAAATGGGAACTCATACCAACGGATCTGCAGAAAATTATCGTGGAGATAAACCAGGAATGGATTGAAAAACACGGCAATGCCTGGGATGAATCCGATCAAATCGGGCTGGACTATTTTAAAAGCCTGGGCCATGAAGTGATTTCGCTCTCCGATGCCGAGTCTGCCAGGTGGAAAACAACCATTGAACCGGTCATTGACGTCTATATTGAAAAAATGAATGAAAATGGGTTTGACGGCAAAGGTATTGTTGAATTCGTCAAGGAAAGTCTTGTAAAAACCCAATAGCCTGATGGCGGTTCAGAATTCCGGGGGCTGGTTTGTTTCGGCTGACCTCCTAAAACAGGACCGGGTCCCCGGTCTTCTGATTCCCATTGAGCCGATGATAACATAAAGGATGTATGTAATGACCGATAGCCTGTATTGGAATCCCTTGCTGGAAACGCTGCCCCTGGAAAAGCTCAAACAATTCCAATTGAAAAAATTTCAACGGATATTCACCTGGGCCTATGACCATTCAAAATTTCACCGGCATCTCTATGATGATGCCCGCATCTGTCCTTCGGATATTCGATCATTGGCCGATATCCGGCATGTGCCAAAGGTTGAAAAATCCATGATGCGGGAAATTCAGAACAAGGACCCATTTCCCTATGGAGATGCCCTGTGTGTACCCTTGGCGGAGGTTTCCGCTTTTCGCCAGACCAGCGGCACCACGGGCCAGCCCGTGTATCAGCCAGATACCTGGCAGGACTGGGAATGGTGGTCCGAATGCTGGTCCTTTGTCCTCTGGTCCCAGGGGTACCGTCCAAAGGACCGGGTGTTTCTGCCCTTTGGGTATAATATTTTTGTGGCTTTCTGGGCCGGTCATTATGCCGCAGAAAAATTGGGGTGTGAAGTGGTTCCCGGCGGGGTGCTGGATACCCAGGCCCGGATACTGAAAATACAGGAGATCAAGGCCACAGCCATGATGGCAACCCCCACCTATATTCTCAGGATGGCAGAAGTGGCCAAGCATAAAATGGGAATTGATCCTTCCAGTCTTTCCATTGACAAGATTACCTGCGCCGGGGAACCCGGGGCCGGCATTCCTGCCACCAAAAAACGAATGGAAGAGGCCTTTGGTGCCAAAGTATATGACCACTCCGGCGCCACTGAAATCGGGGCCTGGTCCTACGAATGCAGCCATCAGCCCCTGGGTATGCACGTGAATGAGGCCATGTTCCTGGTGGAAATAGAAGATCTTGAAACCGGCAAGATCATAGAAGAGGCTGGCAAGCCGGGAAAAATGGTGATCACGGCCCTGGACCGGATGGCACAGCCCTGTGTCCGTTTTGATTCAAAGGATGTGATTCAATGGGATAAGGATCCGTGTACCTGCGGAAGGTCGTTCCGCTTGATCCGAGGCGGGGTCATTGGGCGGGCCGATGATATCACCAAGGTCAAGGGGGTGCTGTTGAGCCCGGCTGCCATAGAAGAGGTGGTCCGATCCTTTGATGGGTTGGGTGACGCGTATGAGGTGGTGGTTGACAGGCCCGGGGATGTGGACCGGATTGTTCTCAAGGTAGAATTGTTGACCGGTGTTTCACGATCAGATATCGAAGGCAAATTGCGGGACCAGCTCCGGTTAAAAACAAATCTGGGATATGGGATAGAGTTCTTCGGATACGGCAGCCTGCCCAGATATAAATTAAAAGCCAAGCGGTTCAAAGACCTGCGGGAAAAATCATTATTGCACAGGGAGGCAGGAAGATGAACGGTCCGGATAAAACCAAACCACTGTATCAAGTGGATGATTTTTTGGACATGCATCAAAAAATTCAGAAAATGAAAGCCCTTGCCCTTGCCCTTGAATCAGATGCCGAAGGGTTTCCAGGGATTGGGAAAAATGTAAAAAGAGTCCTGGCAAGTATTAAAATGATGGAATTTAACCTCTGTGATCTCATCTCCTTTGATTTGATTTCACCGGATTTGATTTCACCAGGCAAAGATAAGGCTCACCCTAAAAAAAGATGACAATTATCGGTTCTTTTCCACTGGTCTTGCACTTTTTGTGTAAACCATATAAAATTTTTCCAAGTGTGAAAAAAAATACAACAAGGTCAAGACGAATTGATTTTATTGGATTGAGACGGACAGACAAATCGTAAAAAAGGGGATTTGAGACAATATGACACAATCGACCGGAGAATCATTTGATTTTTGGAATGATCATTCTCTTGAGTTCCTTGAAATGGCCATGAAAAGGGACTTTCAGGAGAGTGTTCAGGCTTCTGACGGATATGGAAAGAGCGCCAGGGACTGTGGAGATGTCGTCGAATTCTATCTGATGAAAAAAAACGGCCGACTTTCCACCATTTCCTATGATATTCAAGGCTGCCTTTTTTCCCATGCCTGTGCCAATACCATTATTAAACTGGCCCTGAATGCCTCAGTTGAGCAGGCAAGAACCATCAGGGCCCAGGATATTGTTGATTATTTAAAAACCCTGCCGGAAAAAGAAACCCATTGTGCAGCCCATGCCCTGGCGGCGTTTAACGCCGCTCTGGACAGCCTTGGAGGGGAGAAGGTTTTATTATAAATCGGCTGAACGCTTTGTCATGGCGGCCTGAACAAAGGTATTTTAAACTTGTAAAATAGAACAAAATGTTATAGTTAACCTGCAATTAAGCCT
>VMSR01000047.1 GCA_013792075.1 Desulfobacula sp. | reverse complement strand
ATGATCTTTGGTCCCTGGGCATTGGTGGACATATCAATCCCATCGACCGGGAAGAGGGTCGGTCCTCTTTCCAGGATATTCTATTATCTGGAATGGAACGGGAACTGGATGAAGAGTTGATAAAAAGACCGTCCCTGGACACGGCAACCTTTTCCGGAATTATCAGCGAAGATATCACCGATGTCGGCAGTGTTCATTTGGGTGCGGTGTTCAGAATTCTGACCCAAACCCCGGAAGCCTATGGACCGGGACCAGAACTCCTGGAATTTCAATGGGCAGAAACCACGGCCTTGCATCACTTAAATATGGAACTCTGGTCCGAATTAAGTTTGGAGCTGATCGCCCAAGGCTAACGGTTTAAGACCTTTAACACGACAGAGCTTTCCTCTTTCAGCACTTTGGAGCCCCGGGTAATTTTACACAGGCTGATGCCGTACTTTTCAGAGATCTTCCGCTGTGTCATCCCTTTGTGGAGATCTTTGAGAAGCTTCCATCTCAAGGAAATATCATCCAGCTCTGCAGGTGTAAAAATTTCATTAAAAAAAAGGTTTAGCTCATCAAGGTCATTGATGGATGAAATAACGTCTAACAATTCCGGATCTATGGCCATAATATTTCCCCAAACTTAGCGTTCCTGTTCACAGAAACGCTTCCTTGATTTAACGGTTTGTAGTATGTCAAAAGTGGGTATTCTCATCTATCTCCCCAAAGGATTGGACCTGATATGTATGGAGGGTCAGCCCGCCTTTTTTCCACTCATTGGCAGGCAACCCGGCTTTCACACAAAGATGGCCCAAGAAGTCTGCGGCTTCGGGGAGCTGCTCCCATACCTGGGGTAAAAACGTTGCCCTGCAATGATCTTTTTCAATTATCACCCCATCCACACCCGGCTTCAGATGTGATAAAAGATCACGGGTATCTTGATATGCCATTTTTTCCGGGGTACTCAAAATACTGATTTCAATATCAATCAGGGTCAATTCGTCCGGTGTCAGAGGGGAAAATCTACTATCCTTAAAGGCCGCAGATATTGCATTTTCTTTAATACCATTGACAAGTGTTTTCATTGGTTCAATATTTCCAATGCACCCGCGAAGGTGTCCCTTTTTATGAAGCGTAACAAAGACACCCTTTTTTTGCGTCAAGAACACCCCAGGGATATCAATGGACAAAATTTCAGCATCTTCATTCTTTCCTTTAAATTTTGCGGCAATAGAGGCCCTGGCCAATCTTAAAAGGGCCAGCGCCTCTTTGCGGGAGACAGATTTTTCCATTTCCAAGACCTCCACTTTATTTGGACTAGGTCACACTATCATTGGTTGGAGCAATAAAAAAGAAAAATTTTTATCCAAACGGAAAATAGCCCGGAGAGAAAGGCCTTTCGGTGAACAAATCAAAAAAACATCAGTTTTAGACGAAAATCAAAGCATTTCAACGAAAAAATACCGATATAAGAATTCAACACCCGTGGAACACCCAAGGCTACAGCATCTTTGCTTTATATTACTTTTTTGATCCGGACTCATCAAGATTGACTCGACTATCATTCTTGAATATGATGTATCTAAATTGGATAGATCCCTCTGTGCGAATGCTCCCAAACCACCAAACGGCAAGGCGATTACAATGACGATCATTGATCAAAAACTTATTCTTAAATTGATTGAAAATGGGGTTGAAGCCTCCTTAATACCCGGCTTCATACGCAGCCTTGCCAATGCCTTTTTGATCAACCCGGATATGTCTCATTGCCAGGCCAACAAACGCTTAAAATATCTGGGCTGGCATGATATCCAAATTGATTATCACACATTTGTTCTTGCCATTGATTGTCTGGAAACAAAAGGGCTCAAGCAGCTGAAATATAAATCAGCACCATGGTATATTAGAAGTTTTACCGTTAAGGTGCCTTCTGCCATACATTAATCGCGTATATTTTTTTCGCTTAAAGAATCCCATGACGATAAAATCATGGGATTCTTTTTAAATTCAAATTGGCAGAAATCGCTACAAGAAGGTATTCAGGTCCGTATATTCGAATCCAAACGCATCTGCAACCGGCCTGCAAACCAGTTTATCCCCCACATAGTTAACCCCTTTTGCAAACCCCGGATCTTGTTGTACTGCCTTCAAACCGGCGTTGGCAAGTTTCAGCGCATAGGGCAAGGTTGCATTGGTCAGTGCAATGGTCGATGTTAACGGTACTGCACCCGGCATATTGGCGACGCAATAATGGATCACCCCATCCACTTCAAAAATGGGATCCTTATGGGTGGTGGCTCTGGAGGTTTCAAAACATCCGCCCTGGTCAATGGCGACATCAACGATCACCGCTCCTTTTTTCATGGTTGGCAGCATCTCTTGTGTAATCAATTTCGGCGCCTTGGCTCCGGCCACAAGGACAGCTCCCACAACCAGATCAGAAGTTTTAACAAGCTCCCGGATAAGGGCCGGAGAAGACATCAGGGCCGTACAATTGGCAGGCATGATTTCAGAAAGATATCGCAATCGATCAATGTTCATATCCAGGATGGTCACATTGGCCCCCATACCGCAGGCAACCTGGGCCGCATGTATTCCCACCACACCGCCACCGATAACCAATACACTGGCAGCAGGTGTTCCGGTAACACCGCCCAGAAGAAGGCCTCTGCCACCAAAGGTCCTTTCAAGATACTTTGCACCCTGTTGTGTGGCCAGACGTCCGGCGACTTCGCTCATGGGGGCAAGCAGGGGCAACCCCCCTTTTTTATCCTCAATGGTTTCATAGGCGATACCGATGGAACCGGTTCTAAGAAGCGCCTCTGTCAAGGCTTTGTCTGCAGCCAGATGGAGATAGGTAAACACAATCTGATCTTTTTTTATCAGATCATATTCCGTGGGCTGGGGCTCTTTCACGTGCATAACCATTTCAGAAATAGCGTATACCTCTTCGGGCGTGTCCAGAATAACGGCGCCTGCTTCCTTATACATATTGTCATCAAAACCAGACCCCTCCCCTGCATTTTTTTCTACATATACGGTGTGCCCGTTTGCTTTCATCATATCAACACCTGACGGCGTCATACACACACGATTTTCCTGGGGTTTGATTTCTTTCAGTATTCCGACAATCATCTCTTACTCCTTGGTTAAATATTTTTTCCCTAAAGGGGTCAATTAAAACTGGATCTGACCCAAAACCCATCCTTTATCCTATCCTTTCATATCCTTAGCAAATATCTTGCCAAAGCTCTTTTGCCCAAGCAGAACCCATGAAACTATGATGAAAGAAGGCGTGTGATAGAAAGGGAAAAAATACTGGACAGAAACTTTCTAATGGGTTTTTACAAAGTGGTAACAAAACGAACCAGCAAAACCCGGCTGCCCCCTGCCCCACCCTGGTAACTTTTTAAACCAGTGGTTCTAAAAATTGCCAAATTCTGGTCACTCTCCCCAACAGGAAACAATATCTTTTTGTTTTACTCGGGGAAACGCCGGTTAATACCCAGAAATTCATTCATATTCATCAAAAACATATCCACCAGTTCCGGATCAAACTGGAATCCCGCTTCTTTTTTAAAGGTATCCATAATTTTTTCCAAGGACCAAGCGTCTTTATAGCATCGTTTATGACTGAGTGCATCAAACACATCCGCAATGGCTGCAAGCCTACCGAACACATGAATTTCTTTGCCTTTCAATCCCTGGGGATATCCTTTTCCATCCCATCGTTCATGATGCTGGAGCGCTACGATTGCTGCTGCTTTCATGATAGAACGATTGGATTTGCGCAGAATTTCATACCCGGTTTGGGCATGTTTTTTGATAATATCAAATTCTTCGGAGGTCAGTTTCCCGGGTTTATGCAAAATGGCCTCGGGCACACCGATTTTTCCCACATCGTGCATGGGAGAGGCCAACCTCAGCAATTCAGCCGTTTGTTCATCCATGCCGTATTTCCTGGCCAGAAGATAACAGACCTCAGCAACCCGGGCGACATGATTGGCGGTCTCCTGGGATCTGGTTTCCACAACCTCCCCAAGGGTTAAAATAACTTCCTTCTGGGTATTTATAATCTCCCTGGCCAGTCGGAGGTTATCAAACCCAATGGAAATATTATGGGCATATATTCTCAAAAGATATTTTTCAACAGAATCAAGCCGAACATGATTTCTCACATACAAAAGACTGGTGAATCCATCTTTGGGTTTAAAGATGCCCAGGTATGCGTCTGCTGAAAAAACCTCTCCTCCGATTGAAGCCAGACTTTCATATTCTGCAAAAACAGCTTTGGAAAGGGCCTCTTTAAGGGTGATCCCTTCGCGGCTTTCATAGGAACCGGTTCCTGCCATAAGCAATATTTGCCCGTCGGACACACCCATAAAATAGGCACTGTCAATGCCAGGTTCCCTGTCAAATTTCAAAACTGCATGAAGCTGGTCAAGCACCCGATGCCCAAACATAGAAAAAGATGGGGTTTCAAATACAATGGATGAAGACTTTATAATGGCCTCAAGGCCTTCCCGGTTCCTCTCTATGGTTTTAAGACTCTGATATGCCCGCAGGCAGGCAGTGACACAGGTAAATAATTTCTGGGCAGTGAACTCCGGCTTGGTTTTATAATCATTGATATCATACCGGGAGATGACCGTCTGTTCCGGAGCCTTACCCGGGTGGCCGGTTCTCAGTACAATTCGGATCGCATGGTTTCCCAGATCATTGCGGATATATTCCACAAGCCTAAGGCCCGTGTCCTCTTCTTCCATCACCACGTCCAGAAGAATCAGAGCAATCTGTGTTTCTTCTGCCAGAATCCTTTTCACATCCTTGCCGCTGTAGGCACTGAGCAGTCGTATACCCCGCCCCTGAAAAGAGTATCCTTTCAGGGTAATCCGTGTAATTTTGTGTACGTCCTCTTCATCATCAACAATCAAAATCGGCCAAAGGGTATTGATGTCTGCCGGGCAGGGTTCGTTTCCCGGCAGCGGAGTCTCCTCTTCTGCAAATACCAGGGGTGCATCCAGGCTCTCTTGTGGCTCATGTCGCATGGAAAGTCCTTCTCCTATTTTTTTGTATTAAAATAGACATCCACCAATTTTTCGGCAAGACCCACATAGGTCGCCGGAGTCAATTGCCCCATACGGGCCTTAAACGCCGGAGGGACCTTTTCAAGGCCGTCCACAAATGCCTGTAATTCAGTTTTCCCTATTTTGTGTCCCCGGGTCAAATCCTTGAGCCGTTCATAGGGATTCTCTTCGCCAAAGACCCGCATGGCCGTTTGGAAGGGCTCTGCCAGAAGTTCCTGATTGTTTTCAAGATCCGCTGCAATAACCTGGGCATTCAAATCCAGTTTGGAAAGCCCCTTTAAGGTATTTTTTACCCCAATTGAAAAATAGGCAAACACCGACCCCAGGTTTCTGAGCACCGTGCTATCACTCAAGTCTCTCTGGAATCGGGATTTCTGAAGCTTCACGGCCAAATGTTCCATCATGGAGATGGCAAGCCCCATGTTGCCCTCACTGTTCTCAAAATCAATGGGATTGACCTTGTGGGGCATGGTTGAAGAACCGGTTTCCCCCTCTTTAATCCGCTGCTTAAAATAACCAAGACTGATATATCCCCACATATCCCGATCAAAATCGATCAGAATGGCCGCAGCCCTGACCAAAGAATGCAACACCTGGGACAATGAACTATTGGGGTTGATCTGGGTGGTATACAGAATGGGTTCCAGATTCAAATGGCGGGTAATAAAACGTTCCGAGGCACCAATCCAGTCAATCTCAGGAAAAACAAACCAATGGGCATTGTAATTTCCAGTGGCGCCGTTCATCTTTGCCTGTATCTGTTTTCCTTCCAGAAAAAGTGATTCCTGACGAATACGCCAGGCAAAATTGACAAATTCTTTTCCCACAGTGGTCGGGGTTGCCGGCTGACCGTGGGTCCTGGACATCATTGGGATAGATTTGTGGACAAGGGCCTTTTCTTCCAGCTTTTCAATACACTGGTTTAGAAGGTCTGCCGCCATGTCTTTGCCCTTTTTGAGCATCAAGGCATAAGCAGTGTTGTTAATATCGTCGGAGGTGCAGGCAAAGTGAACCCATTCTCTGATATGCGCAAGACCGGCCGTATCAAGCTTATCCTTTATAAAATACTCAACCGCCTTTACATCGTGATTGGTTTTTTTCTCAATGATTTTAACCTGTTCTGCATCGTTGCAATCAAACTTTGTGAAAATATCATCAATGGGTTTCAAATCAAGACCATTCATTGGGACAAGCTTAAGGTCGGTGATAATAAATTTAAGCCACTCAACTTCAACCTGGACCCGATGCCGTATCAGCCCAAATTCAGAAAAAATATCAGCCAGTTCATGGGTCAACCCGGCATATCGTCCATCCAAGGCAGTAATTGCTTTTATCGTTTTCATAACCACTCCATATTAAAACCGGAAATTAAAACTAACTATTTAAAATTATGTGACATTCACCATCAAATTAATCAAATCTTCAGGCATGCTGAATGCCTCATAAAAATAACAAATTATCGGCAAATTAACAATCTAAAACAAAAAGTACGCCCATGGCAATTTGAGATGATACATTTGATCCTATCAAACTTGCTGTAAAATGACAAAACAGGGTATGTTTATATAAAAGACAAGGTTCCTTACTTGACAACACCTTGGGGTTTAAAGTATTTTAACACTTTGATTTTCACAGAAATTAATTTGAGAAACGACTATTTTTTTAAGGTGACTAATTTAAAAAAGGCGACGCAATCCCAGGAGCACTTTTTATGGCATTAACAAAAACCATCATTGCAGAAAAAATACTAGAAAACCTGACTTTACCCAGAAGGGTTGTGACCTTTAAATGCTCCGGGAAACTAAGAGACCTTATCAATTCTTAAAAAGGCATCCACCAGAATCCTATGTTTTTTTCCGACCAATTCATTACTTTCATCATTTTAACAACCCTGATCGGCGGATATTTGATTGATGCCCTGGCAGATTTTCTGAACATTAAAAATTTAAATCCACAACTGCCAGAAGAATTTTCAGATGTTTTTGACACTGCAAAATACGCAAAATCCCAGCATTACCTGAAGGTCAATACCCGGTTCGGACTCATCTGTTCCAGCTTTGATCTTGTCATCTTACTGGTGTTTTGGTTTGCAGGCGGATTTGGTATCCTGGATACATTTGTCAGAAATTTTGAACAAAATACAATCGTGTCCGGTCTTTTGTTTACAGGAATTTTATTGCTTTCAAAACTTTTAATTTCCCTTCCCTTCAGCCTGTATAGCACCTTTATCATCGAAGAAAATTTCGGATTCAATCGAACAACACCCGGACTGTTTTTTTTAGACCTTGCCAAATCCATCCTATTGTCTGCTCTTCTGGGAGGCTTTCTTTTATCCCTGATCCTCTGGTTTTTCGAGTCCGGCGGTCCCTTTGCCTGGTTTTTCTGCTGGATGGCCAGCATCCTGTTTATCATGGCAATACACTATATTGTTCCCACCTGGATCATGCCCCTGTTCAACAAGTTCACGCCTTTGGAATCAGGACCTTTAAAGGCAGCCATTCTCCGCTATGCAAAATCCATTAACTTTTCACTTTCCCATGTTTTTGTCATGGATGGATCCAAACGAAGCGGAAAATCCAATGCGTTTTTTACCGGTTTTGGGAAAAACAAAAGAATCGTGCTCTTTGACACATTGATCAAAGAGCAGACCATTGAGGAATTGGTCGCAATCCTTGCCCATGAAATGGGGCATTTTAAGAAAAAACATATCCTCAAGCGACTGGTAATAAGCATGGGTCAGATGGGGATAATTTTTTTCCTGATATCCTTGTTCATCTCCCATGAAGGTTTGTTCCATGCCTTTTTTGTGGACAAGATTTCCATCTATGCAGGCCTGATCTTTTTTGGCATGCTTTTTTCTCCCATTGATCTGTTTCTTTCCTTGATCCTGCAGGTGTCCTCCCGCAGGGATGAATACACTGCGGACAGGTTTGCGGCAGAGACCACCCATGATCACCGCCCCCTTGTCACGGCTTTGAAAAAATTGAGTGCCCACAATCTGTCAAACTTGACTCCCCATCCCTTTTATGTGTTTTTAAATTACTCCCATCCGCCGGTTTTGGAACGGATCCAGGCATTGAAAAATACAGAACCACCCATTCAGGCCTGATCCCATGTCGCAACTTTTTATTACGGCAGACATACATGGCAGTTTTGGCACTTGGTTATCCCTAAAAAAATTGATGGCGCCCGGTGATGGTCTCGTGATTGCCGGCGATCTTTTTGACACCCGGTACGGGAACTATTCCAACACCGATTTTCAGCCGGAATCGATTAAAAAACAGATACCGGACCTATCCCAGAAATTGTATTATGTTTACGGCAATTGCGATCAGCCGTCGTTTTACCCGGACCATGGGCCAACCCTTGGATTCAGGTACGCTGGAAAAATGATTTTCCTGCACCATGGACATGAGAACCCTATCATTCCAAATAAGACCGATATCATCATCCAGGGCCATACCCATCTTTGCTCGCTTGAACGACAAAATTCCCAAATTTTTATGAACCCCGGCAGTCTCACAAGCCCCCGGAATCAATTGTACACCTATGGCATCATTGATGAATTTCAAGCCAGAATTATGGAGTTAAACACAGGTAATTGCCTTGCCGCCATTGCGTTATAACAGAAAAACAGGTCAAGAATTATTGTTGTCGCCCATGGGATTCACCCGGGGGACAGGCCTTATTCGTTCAACCCTGTGAGAATTTTGTTCTCCACCCCTTCGGGCTCTGGCATCAATTTTATGCTTGGTGTCCATGTACTTTATAAAATTGGCATAGGGCTGAATCCGGGAATCCCGGGCACCCGCCTTGCTTTTTTTATCAGCAGCAGGTCTGGCGCCGGAATAAAGAGACTGCAGGATTTCATCAAACCGGGCCGCCTGCCCAGCTCTTCTTCCCTGTCGAACTCCTGGTTTTCCAAAGGGAGGCTGTTTTACGCCTGTTTTTGGAGTAACTCTCGATTTAAAAAATTTCTTGAAAAGTTGCAGGATATCCAGCAAAGAAAAATTTGTATTACCGGGAGCAGACTTTTCTTTCGGTATATCGCCAGGCACCCCATTGTCCTTTGGCAGCAATGTCGCCAGAAAATGGAATGCCTGATTGATCTGCTTCATCCGATCCATTCGGACACTTGCCTGGACATCCCCAATTTTATCACTGGCATTTAGGTCCGGATGGTATTGCTTTGCCAGGTCTCGGAAAGCCTTTTTTGCCTGGGCCATGGATGCCCCTGGCGAAAGCCCGAGTATTTTAAATGCAGTTTTCTGGTTCATTCCGAAAAAATACGCTCCGATCCAAGTACATGTCAAGGCAATTTTCCCTTAGATCTATTTGAAAAAGAATAAATGAAGTGATATATTACCTGTTCACCCATAAAAGGAGACCCCATGACCCTAACCGACTTTACCCCCATACAAATAGGAAAAAATCCAGATCTTGATGCCTGGTTTACAATTTTTTTCCTTGAAAATCATATTGACCCCTTTGCCTATCCCACTAAAGTCAGCACCCTTGAACAAATTGAGTTTATGGTCTATCTGGAAAACAACGAGCGCTTTTATCCCTGTTCGGATAAAATGTTTGATGCCATCATGTCCAGGAAATATCCCAAACACCTGAAAGAAGAATACCAGAAGGTCTATGACAAGGTCATGAAACTTGTGGATGATGTCATTGATTCAGACTATGACCGGAATTTTCTAAAATCTCTAATAAAAATCAAATATGACCATGAGATAGAGACCGGACTTCTGATCCCTTCACGCCTTGAAAAAAGATTGTGTAAAATATTTTCAAGCCGGACCCATATTGAAAATCCTTACTTTGATGAAAAAAGAAAAGAAAACAAGCGGGTAAAAAACCTTTTAACCTCTGAAACATTTAAGAAGGCATTGAACCAGATAAACGGTTCCATTGAAGATATCAACAGCCTTTCCCTGTATGAACTGAGAGAAAAGATCAAAGAAATCGAATTTCAACGATTGTTAAGTCTTTTGTCCGCCCCCCATTTGTGGACAGATGACAATGCTAAAATGCCGACCCTGCCCCAGTTCAAAGAAATTTTTAAAACACGGATTGCGGGAAATGGAATGAACCGCCTGACCCAATTGATCCACACCCCGAAAAGTAAAATTCTCTGGTTATTGGATGATTCAGGGGGTGTAGTGGTGGATATTTTCATTGCAAGATTTTTGGCAGAACTTGGACATATCGTCATTCTGGCCGTCAAAGAGAGTCCTTTTTTCAAAAAAATCTCTCTCTCCGATACCCGAAATGATCCAATATTGACAAAAGCACTTGAAACCGCCCATTTTATCCATGAAAAAGCCATTGGCAAAAACGAATTGGTGCAACGCCTCAAACAGGATGAAAATATCTACGTAATCTCCGACGGTACCCACGAAACTTTGAATCTTCTGCTGACATCCACCACTTTTTCTCGGATTTTCAAAGAGGTAGACTGTGTAATTTCAAGGGGGAAGGGCCAGAAAAACCGTTTGATCAATACCCATTTTCAATTCACCCGGGACGTCATCAATATCAGTGAGGAAAACGGGGAACTCACCATTACCTTTAAACCCCGACATCCGGATTTTATTAATTTTTCCCACAAGGATCTTGAAGAAAAAGCAAACCGAATCATAGACCAGATGAAATCAGCAAAGGCACGGAACATGACCGTGATGTTTTACAGTGGTATCATCGGATCCATACCCGGCAAGATTGATGTTGCCAAAAAAATCATGAGCCTCTTTATCGATAATTTAAACCAATTGTCAACCGACCTTTTTATCATAAACCCGTCCAAATATTATGAACCGGGCATGGATGCAGATGACCTCATGTATATGTGGGAGATTGTACAGAGAAGCGGATATATCGATATCTGGAGATTCCAGACTGCAGACGATATTGCCGATAGTTTTGCCCTGATGAACCAAAAGGTTCCTCCAGAATGGATTGGGAAAGACTCAACCTACAGCACCGGCTGTACCAAGGAGATGAGAATTGCCCAGGACGTCCAGAGAAGAAATACGGAAATGCAGTTGATCGGGCCGTCTTTGGATAAATTCATGCGGCGGAATGAATACGGAGTTGGTTCCATGTATGATCAGCGGCTGGCCGATATATAATCCCTTCTCGTTGGGACACAGATTAGCGCAGATAAAAAAACCTTAGTATAACAGCCGCGTGCAAAAAAAAATTGTAGTTGTTTTATTCTTTTATAATAACAGATAGTTAGGAGTGGCGGTTGACCGCCACTCTCCCAACTTTCCATAAAATTAAGATGGTTCGGATCCGGAACTGTTAAGCACGCTTACCGAAAGGACACACTGTAAGAGTGGTTCGCCTTTGGTTCCGGCTCGTCCAGCTTAAACAAATGATCCTGCACTTAAATCACCGGAGGTGACGCCTGACAACAAAATCCACGTATCAGCGGTTGCAATGTTTATGTCAGCCGCAGCGGTGGTATCAAGCAGCAATGTGTCTGTACCACCGCCATCAGCCGCAATTGTAAAGATGTTCCCAGCGTATGTGCCAGAGAAGAAAATGGTCTTGGTTGCAGCAAAGAGTGCCTCGTTCATCGTAAGACCCGAAACAGCCGCACCACCAGTACCTACGTTAAGAATATCGTTTACACCAAAATTTTTGATAATATCAAGGCCGTTACCGAAAGTGATCGTCTGTCCTGCCGCGATGTTGCTTGTGGTCGTATTGGCAGTGCTGGCCTTACTATCACCATCGGCCTGTACAATCGTGTCTATTGATGCAAAATTAGTATAAAGGGTGATGGTATCGGCACCCGCACCAGCGGTAATGGTGTTTAGACCACCCGCAGCTGAAGCATACAGGGCAATGGTATCGCCGCCTGCACCAGTTGTAATAGACGTCGCACCTTCACTGGAGGTTGCGTTCACGATGACATTACCCGCACCCGTACTCGTAATCGTCTGGGCACCAGCTCCAGTTGTTGTTACATCTATCTGGGAAAATTTAACACCGGAAACAACTATCGCGCCTGCAACGGAATTTGCTGTCAGTTTGGCAGTCCCGGTAAAGGAGCTCATGTTAATTGTAATCGCACCGGGACCGGTTGTGGTCGTCGACAGATCTACGCCGCCCGACGCGAATGCTGTATTAAAATTAGTGCCGGTAATAATGTCGATTGCGCCACTACCGGTTGTATTCATCACAATATTTTCGATCCCGGAAATACCAGTCCAAAGAGTGTCAGGGAGGTCAATCGCAACATCTTGAAAATGGTCGATATGCAGCGTATCAGTACCACCGGCACCATCGAGGATATCTCCAGTATTAAACGTATTTTGCGCAAGAAAAGTAACACCATCATAAATACCGTAAAAATGATCATTCGCCGCAGTTCCGGTGAATGAGTCATCATTGGTAGTGAGTTGGATATTCATGCCTGTCCCAGTGGTTCCTCCTGTCCCAGTGGTTCCTCCTGTCCCAGTGGTTCCACTGATAGCTGGAACGGCAATTCTTTCGCCAGTAAGGCCCTCAGCAACGCCGTGCATTGCATAATGATAAATCGCGGATGGCATTGTACCAGCTATTATTGCTGCATCTACGTCGGGGTTTGCGGCCCGGTAAGTGGCTGCATTGAAATTGCTGAATGGTGAACGACCTTCGAGGGCGCCAAAGGTAAGAAAATGACCCAGAGGATTCACGCCTGCAGCCTTGACATCGGCATTTTGCGCCAAATAGTAATCGCTATCGAAGTTGTTGCTGGGATCACGGCCTTCGGCGCCTCCCCATGTCAAATAATGATCAAGGGGGTTAATACCGGCTGCGGTCACATCACTATTGTTTGCTTGATAGTATGATGTGTCAAAAAAGGGGCTTGGATCTCGCCCCTCTTGCCAGCCAAAAGTGTCGTAGTGATATTCAGCATCGAGACCGGAATCTTTTACGTCTATATATTGTTTTATATACCAGCTAGTGTCAAAAATTGAATTACTCATGTTATTTAATTCTCCTTTTTAGTAAAAATCTCACAAATCAGATTTTCTCAACAAATTATCATGGTGAAATTAACTGAATGATTCGACCCGTCTATGGTTTAGAGTTTTTTTAATATTCATGGCATTTTCCTATAATAATGAGTCAACTTTCCCAGTCCGGAAGAGTCCTCTGCAGTGCGATCAATTTTGCCTGAATATAATAGGATCTATCAAATCCCAGTAATGACATGTTTTCTCTCCTCAAAAAATTATGCGATTCTAAACAATTCTCAGCCATCGTTGCTGGAAATCGCCTTTGTCTGCGAGATTAACGCCTATTCGTGACAAAGGAGGTTACTCTGACCTCTTTCAACATTCGTGCCAGAGTCCCAAAGCCTGCATCATGCTTCAATTCAGTTGATTTATTGGAACCTTTGCCCTTTAAAATACTTTCAGACCGACGCCATCCATCAGAGGAAATGGGTCACATCCGACCTTTGGTCAAATAAGACCTTATTATAACCTGCAAGATATGGTTGAAAAAGGTGTCAAGTCCGCTCTTGACCTGTTTCGCTGGTGATGATAGCAAAACCAGCTCACGTACCACTTGGGGCGCAGATAAAAAACTCTGGCAATATCTGCGTTCATCTGCGTCTAAAAACGCAAAAGGCCCTACCACGATGATCGTGATAGGGCCTTTTGAAGAATAATCTGGCAGCGTTCTACTCTCCCACACAGTCTCCCATGCAGTACCATCGACGCTAAAGAGCTTAACTTCCGTGTTCGAGATGGGTACGGGTGTGACCTCTTTGCTAAAACCACCAGATTAAGATGGTTCGGATCCGAAACTTTTGAAGGTTATTTTTCCAGGTGTTTCATAAATCCTAAAATTTATTGTTGTAAATATCTGCTTTTAAATATGTTTCGCATTAAAGCGTTCAAACTTGTTTGTGGAGGAAGTGGCTAAGCCTCACGACCTATTAGTACCAGTAAGCTGAACATGTTACCATGCTTACACACCT
>VMSR01000257.1 GCA_013792075.1 Desulfobacula sp. | reverse complement strand
GCCTCTTGGGGGGTGATTTCCGCTTGATCCATTATACACCTCCCAAATACTTAGCGGCGACTTGTTCCTTTGCTATGGCATAGATGTCTGACGGGTTGTGACTATGGCCCATGTCATAGAGTTTTATAAGGACCTCAATCGCTACCCCAGCAGCAATGGCTTCTGCCTGTGAATTGGATTTTCTTATCACTCGGTTGGATGGAAAGGGGATGATCTTGGCTTGATCAATAGGTGTGGTTTGGGTATAATGCTGTTTAGTCATTGGTACCTCCTCAGTAAGGTATTAATGGTTAGGCTCTGTTGGGTGCTGATACACCTTTCAGGGCCGCTCTATTTTTTGGATTCTTTATATTTTTTTAGAACTTTTTCAATCTCCTTTAAAATAATTTCTGTCATTGTGGTTTCTTCCATAAAAGCCATCGTTCTCAGTTCTTTGTGAAGGGCCATCGGGATGTTAATGGTCAATGTTTTTGTTTCTTTCATATATAAAATCTCCTTTATTATTATATACATGCGCACGTGTGCACTTGTAAAGGACAAAAATAAAAAAGTTTGCATTCCCTTGAAAGGATGATATGGATCAATATTGTTGATCTTATCCAATTAGATCAGGAGGCTATTTTGGGTTTTCTCTTTCAAAAATGTAGCCATTGTGGGAAATCTAAATTTTTCTTTCAGATAGGCAGTGGCTTCCTCTGTTCAGAATGTGCTAAAATAAAAGTATGTAAAGAGTGTGGGAAAGAGGACACATGGATCGATAGAACATCTGATAATCCCAAAGATCTTTGCCTCGATTGTGGCAAAAAATATCGAAAGAAAAAACTGCGGCATGAAGATATAATACCATCTAATCTGCGAACACCGGAGATGAAAATAACTGATTTACCAATAAAGGTACACGCACCAAAAGTTGAGGGCAAAGAGACATGGGAATATGCAAAAAAGGACAAGGACGATTTAGTGGTTATGAAAAAATGTTGTGATGCCGAATTAGAAGCCATCAAAAAACCTTCTTTTGTTCCTTATGTGCCAGCCCCATTTTATTTCGAAAGAGTGGCGATTCTTTCCAGAAAAGAAAAAAATTATAAGCAGGAAATCTATTATTGTGAAAAGTACATTAAAGCCATAGATAAACTGTTTAAACAAAAGGCTTACCGAAACACGGCGGATGCGAGAAAAAGCCCACGCTATAAAGCAATCATCAAGCGACTTCCAAAAGCCAAAGAACTGTTGGAGAAAAAACTATGAGGAAATAGATAGGGAATTTTTAGACATAAAAAATTTATAAAAAATTGCTCAAATCGCTCAACTTGACCCAAAGGAGCCACATTTGTTGGCTTTGCGCAATTCCGTGTTTACGTATTTTTTAAGTAATCCCAGCTCCCTTTTGGGCAAGTAAGCTGGGGCGTTTTCGGCGGCTGAAAGACGGTCATCACCACGATTAAAGATAACGACAAAGATACTTCTTATTTGATTATGAACAAATATGACTTTTTCTAAAACAAAACTTAAGAATATTCTATTTGCTTTTTTCGTAATTTTATTTCTCCCACCTTGTCAATCATTTGTGGCAGCAGATGTTGTTTGCACAGAATGTGACAATGTAAAAGTAGTGGGTGAAATAGATAAAGGAGATTTCTGCAAGCTAATAAAATGCCTTTCTAAATTTATAGAAAACGGAAAGCCTAAAGCTGTAGAGTTAAAAGGTGATAAATATTCAGGCAGTCCCGTTGGATGGGTCACATTTAATTCCGTTGGTGGAGATGTTCAGGAGGCCATTAAAATTGGTAGATTTTTGAGAGAAGGTTTGGTCGAAGTCGTTATCCATGAGAAATGCTATAGTTCATGTTTTACCGCTGTTACTGGGGCGATTAAAGTGTATGAAGGTAGTGATATTTTTGGGGAGGTGGGTATCCATAGAATGTTTTTAGATAAAAAAACATTAATAAATATGAATATGCAAGAGTATGAGAAAGTTTATAATAAAATTAAAATGGGAGCCCGAAACTATTTTATCGATATGGATGTACCTGTCTCTATAATAGAAAAAATCTTTACCATTCCCTCTGGAGATCTTTATATCCTAAAAGGTAAAGAGAGTGAATTTCTCTGGAAAAATCCACCTGCATATGATGAATGGATCGAAGCAAGATGCCCAAATCCTTTTTCTAAAGAAGAACAAAAAGATTTTCGCAGATATCGAGATTCTTTCTATCAAAAAGGACTCTTTTCAGAAGGATACACCGATTATCTTAATAAAAAGAATAGTGAATTCGAAGATTGCAGGGAAGATTTCCGCTGGAAGCAATTTAAAAAAACAGTTAATAAATATTTAAAAAAATGCAAATAATATGGAATAAATTACCCTTCATCGTGGTCTTTATGTTTAAAGAGCTTTCAACTTGATCAAATAAATTATTTCCTGGATGAAGTTTCAAAAAAAAGTCGAACGGCAGAAAAAAAAGGAGGGCACGTAGATCTTTGAAGGGGACTTCACGCCCAAAGGATAGAGTGGTCTATCAACCCGGGTCGGTGATCAACAAGATTTTTAAAAAGACACAGGGTCAGAAACGGCCTTGTGTCTTTTTTTATTCACCCCCCCCCCAAAAAAAAAATTGAGGTGGTTTGATTCGTTCCTGGATTTATAGGGAGACGTTGGAGAAGTGAATTATTTTTAGCCGTATTTTTTCTTTTGTTTGGGTTTGATGGTTGTGGCATTCTGAATGGTATATTTTAAAGCCTCAATATCCTCATCGGTTAGCATCCCTTTATATTTCCCTTTGTCTTTTACGAACATATCCTCAATTCTGATATAATCCATATCGTGCAATTTCCTGCAATCGATATAAGAATCATGATGGAGGAAATCATAATCTATTTCATATATTGGAATATGGAGGGTTTCAATCTCTGGAGTAGGGGCATACTGCTTATATGATTTTGAATTAATTAGAACATGTCCGACCAGTATCGAATCCTCAGATATTCCGGCCACGACATAGAATTTTTCTTTTTGGGCAACTTTTGAGAATGACCGGAACACCATTCCAATTTTTGGCAATGAATCAAACTGCTCTTTTAGTTCTTCCTTTGACGATTGACCAGGCGAGTAAGGAGGCATTTAGTCTCAATTAAAGAGAGTTGGCGAACCTCTCATTTTCAGAAGTCAATTTAATGAGGTCGCAAACATCTGAAGATGCCCCTTCCTCTTCAGCAATATCACAGTAGTCTATTTTTCTGTTTCTTTCTGCTTTGTCGTAAGCTGGTCCATGAGACTTTATTGTTAGTTCAGGAAAAGAAAGATGTTGATTCTCTATGATTGATTCTTCAATAAAAGTTAAATCCGATTCGGAAAGTTCATCCATATCCGGTTGTTGCAAAGGCTCTATATCTTGCCAATTAACGATTTTGAAAAGTTTTTTTGCTTGGTACGATCGAAAAGGGTCATCGTCTCTAACATCTTTTAATGAATCGTAAATAGCAGACGGAACCGGACCATTATCCATTGCACAATAAGAATCCCCGGTTATCGGCATGGCATATCTCGATAGGTGTTTCATCTCAGCAAAGTAGAGAATTTTGAAAACTTTATGGAAATCTGTTTTTATGCTTTTCTTTTTCAGCGAATGACAAATATAGAGAATTGCTGCGAACGCTTTGTCTTGATCATATTTGAAATCTATCATAATACTTTCTCCTTACTTAAGGTTTGGCGCAAGGATCTCTGAATATGATGAAACATCTTCTTGTGCGTACTCCTGAATCAATAGTAACAATAATTACAGAATATGCAACTATTTAAAATTTGGGCCTATATAGGATATCCATGGCAACCCTGTCAATAAAATTATGTGCTTTCCCCATTATCGACATCCACAGCCTCCCTCTTAAACCAAAACAAATAATCACCCATAAGCCGACGCTCGAATCAATCAAACCGATATACGGTCCAGCCTGCCCTGGTGAGGTATCTTGTTGATATGGTTAGGAGCATGGCTATACCACAAAATTAACCGTATCAATATTTTGCGGAATCCCAACAAGCTCAATCTCTGCTGAAGTGGTCTGGGCAGAAGAAATCAAGTAATCCGATTCATTATATCCGGTGGTAACGGCTGCCGGTTTTGCTGTGCGCCCCTCAAAGCGCCCACATAGAGCGTAGTGCATAGACGCTGGCCCTACGTAAGACATCGCAACATCTGGGTAACGGGTCAAATAATCAGTTGCGTCAATGCCAAGGATCCTACCTTCATACTGGCCATATGATAAATAATGATCAAAGGGGTTTATCTCTGCCGCCGCAATATCGGTGTTCATGGCGAGGTAAAAACCTGTGTTAAAAGTGCTATTAGGATCCCGACCTTCCCTCCACCCAAAGTTTGAAAAATGAGTTTGTCCGCTTTCAATCACCCCGGCGTTCACTGCATTTGCAATATCTGGATACTTGAAAAGATACCACGATTCGTTGAAGGCTGGTGGGGCTGTTGTTGGGTTATTTATTGAGTTGTCGGCCCATCCGTTTATTTGAGTTACCATGGAGTCGGTGAGTTTTAAAGCTCCGTTTATTGTGGATGGGAAATATTGGTGGTGGCTAACTATACCAGTTACATCAATTTCACCAGTATAGGGGCTCGTGTATATTAGTGGGGATCCGCTTTGACCTGGCATTAAATCCAGATCGTCGATGAATTTAAAAACATTATAACCTGTATAGTCAATAGTACCGTTGGTATACACCATCTGGTTAAAGCCATGGTCGCCTGGATATCCAAGACTCTCCACAATAGATCCTGTATATGCTCCGTTCTGAATATCAAACCATCCCGTTTGAAAACCAATATTTTGATCAAGGTCTATATAGGCATAGTCCCAGTCAAAGCTTTGGTCTTCAACCCAACCCGCAACAGAATAGATATTTTCTGCGGTGTAGGTACCAAAAGTATTCTGCCCTGGACCACCGGCAGGAGTTACATAAGTTTCAGTGGCCCACCCGCCATGCTCTGCTGAATAAACCACATGTGCAGCTGTTAAAACATCATCTGGGCCGATTAAGGCGCCGGATCCTCCAGCAACAAAACCATCCGGGAATCCAACAGTAATTTGGACAATGGCCGAAAAAGGTCTTTCTGTGAGAAGGTCATTCGGAATAGTAATACGGTCATCCGTGCCTATTATAGCCATATAGTCTCCTTATTATTAAGATATCACCCAATACCATCCAAAAGACATCATATCTATCGGGGAAACCCTTAGTTTTTGGGTTTCTTGTAAGATTCCGATTAATAGCAAAAAATGTGACCTTCTTTCATTTTCCAAAGCCTACCTTCTTGGTCTTCAACTTGAGTTGCAAAGATGGGGACGGAGCCAAAGGTGACAGATGGTAACTCAAAAATACTGGCTTGACCTTTATCCCAAAAAACAACCACATATGTTGGAAAAGGCTTAAATCGAGAAAAACTGCCGACGGCAGAATTTAAATCAGATCCATTAATTACTGTCCCTGTGACCGCATAACCCTTTGACCAACCAATATCCTTTTGATATTTGATACATACCTCGGCTTTCTCGGATGCAGAGGCTATAGAAAAAATAAAAATTAGGCAGAAGGATAGAATGATGTGTTTCATTGTCACCTCTATTTCAATTATCTTTTCCATACCACCGGACAATGGGCTTGTCTATCGGGAAAACCCTGAGTTTTGAAAAAAATCAAACAGGTATTAAGACAAAAAGACCCCGGAAGTTTTAAACATCTTCCGGGGTATCGATTTTGTTATTTACCCATCATGGGTATTTGAACTTACTGAGACATTCTTGTTCATCTCTCTGGGCCAGGCATTTGCGGTGTCTGTTGTGCTGGCATTCCAATTGTTTTCCCCTTTACCACCCATGTATTTTCTAAATATCAGAGGTTTCAGTAACTTCTAATATTTAGAATGCCCTTTAACAGAAAGCGTCTTGCCGATTAAATGGATATTCAAAAAACCTTCAGATGCTATAGTTTTCCTTTAGTTGAAAGGTAAAAATATATATTCAATATAGAGCCACTTGCAGAATCATCATAATTTCAGAAAGTGGCTCTATGGATTAACTATTTTTGTCCCTTCATGAGAATAAATAAGCGCCAATACCGATCAATGCACCAGCTGCCATCCCCCAAGGACCAGCAGATGCGCCGGCCGCTGCAGCTTCTGCAGCGGTTGCGCCAGCGGCTGTCGCATTTGCAGTCATAGCAGACCCAATCATTGTGCCTGCTTGAGCCCCCATAACAGCTCCACCAGCCCCGTTCATCATAGCCCCTCCAACAGTCGGCTTAGGCTTCTGATTCGCCGGGATATTCGGCATGACCCGCCCATAAGTACCAGACGCCTGAGCCATGCCGCCCATTGCCTGATTAATTGGATTCTGAATTTGATACATGATTAATTCCTTTCTCAATATTGTATTATTTTCTCGATTCTTCCTTTTTTATTCTTTAGGCAGCCCCCTATCTGATTGACTGATAGACTGTAACAGGGCTTCCATGAACTCCTGTTTTGTTTTTAGGTCTGCATTCCCTTTCTGCTCGTTATCCTTCTCGTAGATACCAAGGTGCTTCTCCAGGGCTGTTAGGGATTTGTCTTTGTCCATCATTTTGACATCTTTGATATAATTTTCCATTACCTCTGAGCCGTCGGCTTTTTTAGCAAGCTTGGCTCCGATTTTTATGCCGTGGATGGCTGCGGCCAGATCAACATCAAGCTCATTGATGTTTTTTAGGGTACCATCGAGGTTGTAAAGATCTTTGACGTTGAAAAAGGCAAGCCTGGCCCGTTCTTGAAGGACCATATCTGCCGTGATTTCTAAGCGATCGCTTCGAGCTGTTACTTGCTTTTGTAAAAATGCTTGAATGTTAGGATTTGTTAGAAGCTTGCAGGCAGAGACTCTCGCTCCATTTTTAGAATATCCTGCCCTTATGTATGCCTGGGCCGCATTAAAATCAACAAGATATTCGTTTGCAAAAATAATCTGTTTTGGTGTAAGTTTTAATTCTTTCATACTCTGGAATCCTCCTTGATGGACTGTTTTTATTTTTTCTTCTTAAGAAGCATAAGCCTGATAATTCCCGGAATAGGTGTATCGCAAGGATGCGGCGCCCAGCTTTCCGATTTCTTTAAAACGTATTTTTTGAACTATTATCTCTGTCTGGTTGGTTTCAAAATCTCGGTAAACGCAGATTCCATTGTCTGCTTTATTTCTCCAATGGGCTCCCCCGGCAATGTCATACATGGTGGGGGGATCATATTTGCCTGAAGCGTTTTTCATGAGTTTTGTGGGGTGAGCAACCACCCAGATATGAATCCCGTTAAATCGGGCAAAGCGCCTTACCTTTGTCAGTTCCTGGGAGATATATTGAGTTTCAGACAAACCCTTGAAACAATGCTCAACTTCATTCCATGGATCTATTACAAGGCCTTTTATGCCGAACTGTAGGCAGAGTATCCGGGCATACTTCAAAATCGTGTCTATCGAAAGGATTTCGCTCTTGGGGGCAATGAATTTTACATATTCTTCCAGCGTTTCCACCCCTTCCTTTGCTTCCACTGGTGTCATTCTGTCCCCATATCGTGAAGGCCGGAAGGATTTCCCTATTAATTTTTCTATAAGGGTTTGAGTGTGCCGTTGAAGAGGCCAGTTCTCAGGACTAAAAAAACCAAAGCGCCAATCACATTTATTGATTAAATTTACACATAGGGCATCGACAAAGTTTGATTTTCCGGACCCTGGGATGCCGGTAACAATTGTCATCTCCCCGGGCCGAACTGTATAAAACTCGTCAAGGTTACTCCAACCAGTTTTCTCGCCGCCCTGGATCCCATTTGAATATTCACGCAAAACAATGTCCGTAAGGCTCGTCGGTGAAACTATTCCCTCAACAGGAAATGGTTTTGCCTTTTCGATGACACTCTTTAAGGTGTTTTTTCCATGCTTCACCAGGACATCATTGGAATCTTTGCAGCCTGCAGGGTATTCAAGGACATAACACCGCTCGACCCCAATCCTGCGGCCAAGCTCCTGGATGGCCCTTTTTCCTGGGGCATCATCATCCCCGGCAAGGATGATCTTCTCAAACCGATCAAAAAACCCTTCGGTATTCTTCAGGAAATCGAATTTTGTATTGAAATTCTTTGAATTTTCAGACGGGGCCCCATCGGGTATACTCACTGCCTCATATCCGGCAACAACACAGGAAAGGGCATCCATTTCCCCCTCTGTGATGATCAATACTTTCTTTTCAGACCCCATGGCCTTATCCCGGCGCCAAAGGCATTTTTTCCCGCCTTTTTCTTGTCTGAAATCCTTGGTGCCGGTCCGGTACTTGATATTTACACATACCGAGTTGTAAAAATATGGGAACTTTACCCAGCCTTTGCCAAAGGAGTTTTCAAACCCGATATGCTCTTGTTCCAAGATCCCCTGGGGAATACCCCTCTTTTCAAAATATTCTATCACCTTATCGGGAAGGGCTTGCTTGGTTTCGTATGGTATGGGTTTGTAATCGTTTCCTTTCAAGCCACCGCTCCAACCACAATGATGACACAGCCAAACACCATCAATCGTATTAACAGCCAGGCATTTTTCTTTTGAATTTTTCCGAGTGGGTGAACATTGGGGGCATGTTGTTCTTTCTTCCTTTCCGGCACCCTGGGTGTGTATTCCATAATCTTGTAAGCTCATCAAAAGGCCTTTTGTAATAGGGTTTGACTGTTTTCTTTCTGAACTTCTTTGTCTTTGCCCCGGATGATTCCACGTAAATACTTTTCACCTTTGCTTTTTTCCCAATGGCGGCCGGCAACATAAACAGTTAAGGCAGAATTAATCGTTTCGTTGGAATATTTTTTCCAGTAGGCGAACTCTTTTTGAAGAACACCGGATGAAATTTGATTGGTTTTTCTGAGAGAAATAAAACCGTCTATGGTTTGTTCAACTTGAGATTTATCCCACCCGTTTAATTCTGGTGTAAAAAAATCTAAAGCAGATTTCCCTCTAGTTATTTCTTTTCCTTTTCCTTTCGTTGTACCGTTTGGTGTTCCATCGTCTGTACCGTTAGCTGTACCGTCAAGTTGGTATTGATCATAATTTATCAAACGAATTAAGGAGGTTACGTTCTTCTTTTGTTGTACCGTTAGCTGTTCTATTTGCTGTTCCATTTTCAGTTCGTCTAAAAACCGGATAACTTTGCCCCTTGACCACCCCCACCTTTTGGCCAGGAAAACCTTTGATCGCGCCACTTCCCCTCGTTTTACATCAATGGTAATTCCCCTTATTTCGGCGGTTTTATCTCGCCAATTTGCAAGCCCGATAAGATCAACCCATGCCTGCCCTTTTGTGAATTTTTCAGACAGCCACATATCAGACTCTAAAAATTTTCTTGAAAGAGTGAAATACGGGTGTTTCATTATTCAGCCTCACTGCCCACAATTAAGCGATCCATGAGTCGAGAACTCCAATTCCAGCAGGGAAGGTATGTCAATATATTGGCTGCGATAAAAAGACCGATTTTGGCAGCATTTTTCTTTATTAAATTAATCATTAGGAGCACCTTTCCATGAAGTTTCGGTATTTCTTCATCAGGTTCAGGTCTTCAACCAATTTATGCCGAAAATGCTCTATTACATCTGAGTGGTAGGTTTTGACCGTTTGCCATTTTGAATGTTCAATCTCCCGGATTTCATACCCCATTGTTCTTGATTCTTTCGAAAGCCGTTTTCCAATTTGGATATAAGCGGTTTTGTCCAGGTTGAAAAATTTTTTGAGCCAGGGGATGGCCCTTGCCTGCTTCCAGGTTTTAGAATCCCCAACCTGAGCCTTAACTTTTTCCAGATCTCTGACAGCTTTTGACGCTGTGGCCATGGCTGTTGCTTCACGTTTATGCCCGATCCAGGCTTTTGTTTTGATGGCAACGTCTCTTTGTTCACAGGCAAGTCTTTTTTGTTCAAATTCATCTGCCCATGCCCTGGCGGCAGCTGCTGGATTTGAGAAGTCTGGCAGCTGGGCAACCTGTTTGGATTGTCTTTCACATTCGATGAAATAATCCCGGACCTGATTACCCCTTTCTGTTTGTTCTGCCATGGCAACCTTTTTGGCTGAACTGATTGTTAGTGCATATTCCTTTCTGATAGTTCCGCCTGTTTCTCGTTTGATAATTTTCTCAAACGAGAAATAATCAATACCGTCTTCAAAAAATGGATTGTTTACAATTTTAGACTTACTCCAGTGTGCAAATTCTTGTTTGCTCCCAAGGAAAAAGTGCAATTCTCTTGCATCGACTGCATAGACCTCTCCATTGCCAATACCCTGCTTTTGTATTTTGATAAGTTCCATTTTTTACACCCCCAGCCTGTCTGCCAGATTCAGGATACTACGTTCATACTCTGCCGGGCACAGGCCAAGGCTTTGGATAACCCGCTTTTCTGATTCGTAAAGTTGATATTTATTACGTGATGGGACCCTGGCATTTGATTTGTCACAATTTGAGTTTGGCTTTTTTATTTTTATATTGATAGTTTGCATGGCCTTACTCCCAATCGGAGGCACTTGAAACAATTGAAGCCCTTTTGCTGGCCTTATCGCTTATCCATTGTTGCACCTCTGATTCAAGCCAACCACATGAATTAGGCCCGAGGGCAATGCGCTTTGGGAATGAACCTACCTTCTCCCACCTCCAGAGCGAACATGCCGAAACGCCTGTCAAATTTAAAACTTCTGGTTTTCTGAGAACTCGATCTGATTTTTCCATAATCTTTCCTCTATGCTTAAATTAAAAACCCAGAGCGCAAGAATTATCTTGTCTCTGGGCGTATCAGAACATTTCAGAAAGGGTTTGTCGTGACACGACTGACACGTGTCACTGACATACTTATTATGTCAATATAATAGCATTATGTTGGCTTGATAATGAATTGATCGAAGTATCAATTTGCTCGATATCGTCAGGGAATTTAGAATTGATGTGTTTTTTTAAAATACTTGCTATTATTTTTCTCCGTCTCCGACTGACAAAAACAAAAATGTTTTCATCATTAATTAAAATTTCATTCAAAATTTTATATTCGGATGGATTTCGTTTGAATAGCTTCAGAGCTATTGAATAGAGATCTGATTGGTTTATCTCGTCTATTGAGCCAGCAGTGCCAATGTCATCTAATTCTCTAATAAGTGAAGAATAAAACTTTTCGAGCTCGGGGCATATCACTGACAGCTCTTTTAGAACATTTTCTTCCAGAGAGTTTTTATTATTACCTGTCTTGTTTGAACTGTCTATATTGGGCGGAAATAACCTTTTAGGAAGAGGCTGCTTTAAGTATTCAGTAAACCATTTTTTGATGTCTTCAAGCTTTATATAACCTGACGGTTCACCATCTTGTGGCCAGGGTAGGTGGTGGGTATTTTTTTCATTTAATATCTGGTTTGCTTTTTTATATGGCAAGTATTCCATACAGTCAGCTTCAAAACCATACAAAGGCAAAAGGCCTGAATTGTTTATTGGGGAATAACCACGCGAAATTCCGGTAATATCCTTACCCGTTGTTAAACGATGAATGATATGAAACCACGCGCCGGCTCTCCCTTCAAATGTCTTAAGGTTTTTTTCGCTTACTTTCGAGGAAAATTTTGAATAGAGCTCTAATCTTTTAAAGAAAAAGTCTAATGGATAATCCGAATCTTTAGCAAGAATTTCACAAATAGAATGCGTATCAATTATGCCATTCTGAATCGCTCTATTACTTATCTGGCTTAAATATTCATCATTTTGATCTGTCACTGTTTGCCTCCTGAAGCAATAGTCCTGATATAGAATCCCTGGGAAAGCTGGTTCAGGAAAACCAGCGATTCAATTCGGATAGCGATTCCGGATCTATCCCAGGGTAATGTATGTCATTAAATTTTTGCAACTCGATAAGAGTTTAAATCTGTTATCGTTTCAACTTCATTTTTCGGCTCAGGATTTACCAAGGATGAAATATGTTTTTCCCATAATTCAAGGGCTGCCCTTCTTTCTGGCTCATAAGTGGCCCGGTTATAAACTCCCAAAACACCTTGGAGTTTATGGGATAGTATTTTTTCAGCTACCACATCAGACACCTTTAATGTTGCCAACCCTGTACGGCAGGTCCGTCGTAGATCATGGGGGGTGAATTTATCAATTTTCATATCAGCCAGGTGCCTTGAAACCGCACGACTGATACCGGGAACAGAGATTGGAGAGTCTTTTTTGAAAATGGATCGAAAAATATATTTGCTCTTCCCAGAATACTTTTTAGCTTGATTGATTGCCTCTAAAGCCAGGGGGGTCAGTGGGACATCATGAGCCATGGCATTTTTACCTTTCATTCGTTTGGCCGGGATCTCCCACCAATGGCCATCATTTCGCTGCACAAGTTCAGTATGTTCCATTCCTGCCACTTCTCCAGGACGTTGACCGGTTAAAAGGATCAGCTTTAAAGCAAGTTTCGTGATGGGGTAAGCGTCAAGTATCCTTTCGTTTTCAACATCCAAAGCACGCCAAAGCAAAACAATCTCGTCATCGTTTAAAACACGGTTTCTGGTCTTTTCGTCTATGTTTTTGATTTTAGGGCAGGGGTTAGCATCAAGGATGCCTCTCATTACGGCAAAATTAAAAAGTTGTGAAATAGCAGTTTTAAGTCTATTTCGGGTCACAGGGGCGCGTTTTTCGACTTTGTCCAGGAGTAAAACAATTTGTCTGCCGGTAATGCTTTTTGCCCTTCGGTTCCCCCACGATTCTATAAGATCTTTTTCCAAGAGCCTTTTGGTAGCATCCCCGCTTTTAATTTTAGAAAGTTCCCTGTCATAAAATTCCTGAATCAAGTTTTTAATGGTAGGGGCATCTACATATGCTTGTTTTTCTTCCAGTTTTTTTGCACCTGGATCAATGCCTTTTTTAAGGAGAGTCCTTTGCTTTTCAACTTCGGCGCGTGCATCAGAAAGGCTCCATGTGGGATAAATTCCAATAGTGTACCACCGGCCTTTACCTTCAAAATTATATCTCCATACAAAAGTTTTTTCATTGCTTATGCGAATTCCCAGACCGCCGGATTCCATAATGAGATACCTTTTATCCGGGCTCAGTTTTAGTTTTTTTATCTCAAGATCCGTGAACCGTTTGTCTATAATTTTTGACATGATCGACTCCAAAAATATTTTACTGTTTCGGCTGCATGCCTGATTAAGCATTTTTTTGATCCTGGCTACAATCCCGGCTACAACTTTGTATCTGATTTGGGTTGAAATCGGGTGAAACACTATGGTTACTAAAATAGAGATTTTTATTAATAATGTCAAGGGTTTTTGTGATGTTATGAAGTGTTATGAAATAGGTTGAAAAAGATGTGAATTTGTCTGGGGGACAAGTGGTCGGGTGTTCAAATCACCCCGTCCCGACCAAATCATAACGAGGCTTTCAGGCATTTGCTTGAAGGCTTTTTTTATTTTCTGACCCCACCTTCCTGGGTTCTCCTTTTTAGACCTTGACTTTTTGGGTATTATTGATTAGTGCTTTGGGTACGTTTTTGTTCTCAAATATCTGATGAGAGTCAGGCGAAAGCCTGCTTTTAGAAGCGATATGCACGTTCGAATGAATTGTCCGAACGACAAGATTCAACGGTTGAACGACATCCGGCAAACCAGGAGGAAGTGGATCTATGAACATGGATAAAACTGCAATTGTCATTATTCTTTTCGTTTTACTCCTTCTTCCGGCAGGGGTTTTGGCCACAGAGAACACCAACGCCCAAAACAGCATTAACGGGACAGATCATTATACGCTGGAGGTTCAGGCGCAGCCGGCAAACGGGGCGAAATCGGGCACAAACCAAGGAGACCACGGTGCCAAAAGCCATGTGAATCTGGGAGAGGAGCTGCCATTGTCCAGCTGTATTCCTTTCGCCTGTATGCTTTTGTCCATAGCGCTCCTTCCCCTGGTGGCCGGTACGTTCTGGCACCACCATTTCGGTAAAATTTCCGCGTTTTGGGCGGCCAGCCTGGCCATTCCTTTTATTGCCATCTACAAAGGGCTTGCCGTATATGAAATTCTTCATATCATCCTGGCGGATTATATTCCGTTTATCATTTTATTGTGGGCACTTTTTACGGTTTCAGGCGGGATTCTGCTAAGGGGGACCCTGCGGGGGACCCCTCTGGTCAATACCCTCATTATTCTGATCGGGACCCTTCTGGCCTCCTGGATGGGGACCACGGGTGCTGCCATGCTGCTGATCCGCCCCTTTCTGCGGGCAAATGAACACCGAAAAAACAAGACCTTTATGGTGGTGTTTTTTATTTTTCTGGTGGCCAATATAGGAGGGGCCTTAACCCCCCTGGGAGATCCGCCTTTGTTTTTGGGATTTCTTCATGGGGTGACCTTTTTCTGGACCCTTAAAATTGCCCCCCATATGCTGGTCACATCCGGTATCCTCCTGGTGATCTATTTTTGTCTGGATACCTATCATTATAAAAAAGAGAAGGTCACGGCTCCGGACGACGGAGAGAAAAAACCCCTGCGCCTGGTCGGAATCCAAAATTTTATCTTCCTTGGCGGGATTGTCGGTGCTGTGCTCATGAGCGGGATTGCCGATCTGGGAGAAGTCTCCACCCTTGGCGTACACAGGGCTGTTCAGGACTGGCTCAGGGATGGACTGCTGGTGGTTTTCGGAATTGCCTCCCTCTGGGCGACCCCCAGAGTACTCCGGGAAGAAAATGAGTTCTCCTGGTTTCCCATTATTGAGGTAGCCTATTTGTTCATCGGGATCTTTATTACCATGATTCCCTGTCTCTTATTGTTAAAGGCAGGTCCCGACGGGGCGTTTGCCTTTCTCATCAATGCGGTGAAACAACCCGTTCATTATTTTTGGGTAACAGGGATACTTTCTGCATTTTTGGACAATGCCCCCACATACCTGACCTTTTTTAATACCGCTCTTGGCAGTTTTTATGCTGGCATGACCGAAGCCCAGGCGGTTCCGCTCCTGATGACCGAAAAAGCGATTTTTCTCCAGGCGATCTCAACCGGAGCCGTCTTTTTTGGCGCCAGCAGCTATATCGGGAATGCGCCCAATTTCATGGTCCGTTCCATTGCCAGCGAGGCAGGAATAAATATGCCAAGTTTTTTCGGCTACATTTTCAAGTACTCCCTGGTCTTTTTAATCCCGACCTTTGTGGTTGTCACCTTTATTTTCTTTTAATATACTGCCTGGAATAACATAGAAGGAGTTATCCATGAATTTTAACCTCAAAGGATTGAAAATAGCCATCATCGGCGGCAGTGACCCCTGTGCTGAAATACTGGACATTTTAACCGGCCCGGGATTGGCAAAACTGGATATCCAGGTTTTGATGGTGGCAGACACCCTGGCCAATACCACAGGCGTTACCCGCGCCAGAGAAATTGGAATTCCTACAAGCACAGATTATGCACATGTGTGCAATCTTGGGAATGTGGATCTTATTTTAAAGTTGAAAAATGATGAAATTTTGGCCTGTATTCTGGAAAAGGTCAATTCAGAGCGGGTGAGTATTATAGATCTGGATACTTACCGGGCCATGTCATTTATCAGCTTTTTGAAAACCGAAGAAGAAAAGATCCGGGTCCGGGAAAAAATATGCAACACAAAAGTTTGCCGGGAAGATATTGTTGACCTGTTTGATGATTTTTCAAATCGCATGATCGAGATATCGGATCAGAAAAATACCTTCTTAATGACAGAAAGAGAAGATTTGATGGAAGTGGAAAAGGAATTGTCCCAGATCATCCAGGGAAGTATGATCCCCACCTTTATCATCAACAACGAGCATATACTTACCCATTGGAACAGGGCCTGTGAGGAACTCACAGGTCATGATGCCTATGAACTGGTGGGAACCGATCGCCAGTGGGTGCCGTTTCGTTCGGCCAAAAGGCCCACCATGGCCGATGTGATCGTGGGGCAGATGTCAGAGGCGGATGTCAGAAAATATTACGGGTCCTCCTGGCGGAAATCCAAGATTATCAAAGAGGCCTATGAGGCAGAAGAGTTTTTTCCCCATTTGGGGGAGAGCGGCAAATGGATTTTTTTCACGGCCGCCCCGATCAAGTCTCCGGATGGTAAGATTATCGGTGCCATTGAAACCCTGAGGGATCAGACAGAGGATAAAAAGGCCCAGCAGGAGATAGAACTCCAGGACCAGGAATTGTCCAAGCTCTATGAAAAATATAAAACCTCTGAAGAAAAATACAGGTCCCTTTTCAATAACAATCCCAATCCCATTTTTATCATTGACCAACAGACCCTTGAGATTTTGGACATTAACCATCGGGTTGAAAATGATTACGGGTATTCCAAAGTGGAACTTTTGGGCCGTCCCTTTCTGGAGATGGGGGACCAGGGAGATGAAACCATTAAGGCGGGGTTAATGGGGCTTAAAACAGGCCAGGCCATTTTGTTTACCAAAAAACGGCACTATAAAAAACCCAAGCTCGCCTTTTTTGTGAACATGAAGGTGGTAAATGCCACCTATAGCCACAGGGATGTGCTTATCGCATCCACCACGGACATCACCGAAAGCGTTGAAAAGGAGACACAGCTTATCCAGGCCGGGAAATTGGCCACCCTGGGTACCATGGCAGCCGGTATGGCCCATGAAATCAATCAGCCCCTGAATGTGATCCAGATCTGTGCCGATCTGATGTTGAAGATGATGAAAAAGGGGATTGCCATTCCCGATGACGAATTGACCATGATGGCCAAGGATATTATCGACAATGTTGCCAGGGCTTCAGGGGTTATAAAGCATGTACGGGATTTTGCAAGACAATCGGAAAGGGATTTAAAAAAATTAAACCTCAATGATCCCATTAAAGACGTGTTTAAGGTTTTGGGCCATCAATTAACGGTTCATTCCGTACAAGTGACCCTGGATCTGGATACTGATCTGCCGGAAATCCGGGCGGAACACAACCGGTTGGAACAGGTTTTTATCAATCTGGTGACCAATGCCATTGATGCCATGGATGAAAAGTCGGATAGATCACAAGAGGGTGTTGAAAAAAAACTGGTTATCAAAACCTTTACCGATGGACAACAGGTGATCGCAACGGTTTCGGATACCGGAATCGGTATGAGTGATACGGTTAAACAAAAAATTTTCGAACCCTTTTTTACCACAAAGGAGACCGGAAAAGGAACCGGGCTCGGCACCAGTATCAGCTTTGGAATTATTAAGGACTACGGCGGGATCATTGAAATAGAGAGTGCGGAGGGTGAGGGCGCCTGTTTTACCATTAAATTTCCTATAATTGAATAAGGGAAGTACATTATGTCGGCCAATAAGATACTGATTGTGGATGATGAAGAGATAATCGTTCGGCTCTTGTCCATGTCATTGAAAAGTGATGGGTATGAAACGGTTACAGCCTTTAATGGCGAGCAGGGCTTGGAAGTGTTCAAGGCAGAGTCCCCGGATATTGTGGTAACAGATATCAAAATGCCGGGAATGGACGGGCTTGAATTGTTAAAAAGAATAAAAGAAATTAATATAGAGACCGAAGTTATTATTGTAACCGGGCACGGGGATATTGATTCCACCATCACGGCCCTTCAGTTCGGGGCCAGTGATTTTATCAACAAGCCGGTCCGGGATGAAGCCCTGGCAATTGCCCTTGAGCGGGCAAAGGCAAAAATTCATATCCGTGAGCGGCTGGAAGAGTATACCAAAAACCTGGAGATAAAAATTGCAGAGGCAACCCGGGAAATAAGGCGAAAATCCAATTTCCAAAGGCTGTTGATTCACAGCAGCAATGATGCCATTGTGGCCTTTGATCAGGATTGGAAAATTGTGGTGTATAACCCGGCTGCGGCCAGTATCTTCGGCGAAAAGCCAAGTGATGTCAGAAATAAAATGACCATCCAGGACCTTTATACCCCGGATATTGCAAGCATATTCATGGCCGAGGCAGAGAAAAAGGCCGAACCCGAAGATATGCCCTGGAAAGAGATGGTGCTGCAGACAACCGATGGTCGGAAGATTCCGGTTCAGTATGCCACCAATGTGCTCCGTGAGAACAACGAGTTCATGGGGATTGTTAATTTTTTCCAGGACCTCACTGAGATCAAAAGACTGGAAAAAGAACTGGTCCAGTCAGAACGTCTGGCAGCCGTCGGCCAGACCGTCAGCGGACTTGCCCATTATGTGAAAAATATTCTCATCGGCCTCAAGGGAGGGTCCTATGTCGTGGACGTGGGAATGAAAAAAAACAATACGGAAAAACTGAAAACCGGATGGAAGACCATTAAAAAAAATATAAGCAGGGTATCTGATTTAACCCAGGATCTGTTGACCTATTCCAAGGAAAGGGAACCTGAATTTGAGCCCTGTTCACCCAATGAAATCGTTGAGGATGTGATGGATCTGGTTTCTGATTTTGCAGCTGCCAATGATATTAAAATTTTGAAACAGACAGATCCGGGTGTCGGTGAAATGATTTTGGATCCCCAAACCATACACAGAGCCCTTCTTAATCTTGTTAACAATGCCATGGATGCCTGCATGGAAGATGAAGACACCTCCAAGACATTTGAAATATTGATCAAAACCAGCATGGACACTGAAAATTTTATGTGTTTCGAGGTCAGGGACAATGGGTGCGGCATGGACGAAGAAACCCAAAGGCGTTTGTTTAATCCCATGTTCAGCACAAAAGGAGGCAAAGGGACCGGGCTCGGGCTGTTGGTAACCAAAAAATTAGTGGAAGAACACAAGGGCACGATTGAGACAAAGACACATCTGGGGCAGGGGACCAGTTTTGTTGTCAGACTTCCCTATCAGAAAGCGGGTGCGGTTGATATCAAGGAGGATGAATCATGAATAAAAAGGTACTTGTGGTGGATGATGATCCCGATGTCAGGTCGTTTGTTGTCACGGTTCTCGAAGAAAACCAGTATACCCCCCTGGTCGCCCATGATGGCATAGAAGGCCTGGAGATGATTGAAAAAAGCGCGCCGGATCTGGTCATTCTTGATGTACTAATGCCCAGGGGAAGCGGAATTAGATTATACCGTCACCTGAAAACAGATGATGTGCTCAAAAATATCCCTGTGATCATGTTCACAGGGATTGCCCTGAAGTCCTTTCTAAAGTCTCAGAAAGCCCTGGATGAGTTCAAGGGGGGTGAAATACCACGGCCGGATATCTATCTGGAAAAACCGGTTGAACCGGAGGAACTGGTTCGGGCGATACAAAAGAAAATCGGGTGAAAAACAGGTCGGTTTTTGTAAATTGTGAATAAGGGAGACAGGATTATACCATGGAGATAAAGAAACTGCTGTTTGTCACCAAGTTTGAAGATCTTTGCTATGATGCATTAAATTCATTACTGAGCCTTAGAAAGGCGGCCCTTGACCATGTTGTTTTTCTGAACGTCATCGAACGGGAAAAGGTGTCCATGAAAAGAGGGAGCGGCTATTTAAAGGAAGAAGAGGTGAAACTAAAGGAAACAGCCAATATCCGCTTTATTGACTGGGCAGAGAATCTTTTTGAACTGGGCATGGAGGTGGGCGCTTATATAGAGGTATCAGACCTGATTCCTGAAATTTTGAAGGTGATTGAAATAGAAAAACCGGACCTGATCGTCATTGGGCGGTCCCATAAAAGGAAGTTAGAACAGCTGTATTCCCGGTCGGACATTACGGAATTAACCCGGAGGGTCCGGATTCCCATCCTGGTGTTCAAGCATTTGGGGGAAGATAAGGTGGTGCCCGAGGAATTATTTAAAAGACCCCTTTTTGCGACCTCCTGGTCCACCAGCAGTGAACAGGCGGTCAGCAGTTTAAAGGAAATGGGCAAGGTCATAGGCGAGTTGCACCTCATGCATGTGGTCAATGAAAAAGATCTGAAACACCCCAATAGTCATGAGGTTCAAAAGGTTCGAAAAAATGAAAGAAAACGGCTGGAGAACCTGTGCGATGAATTTGAGGCTGTCGGAATATCTGCCCGGCCCCATGTATATGTGGGGGACCCTGAAAAGGAGATATTAAAGGCTGCAAAAGAATATCAGGCCACCATGATCATCCTGGGAGTCAGTGAACGGAGTGCAATTTTGGAACGGTGGATGGGATCCATTGCAAGAAATATTGCCGATAAATCCATTTATCCCTGCCTGCTTTTTCCGGTCGTAAGTTGATTATCCGTTTTCAGAATCGAGGCCTGATTGGGATAAAACTTTGTGCTTGACTCTTTTTTTTTGTTCTGGTACAAAAAAACCTTTTACTTTTAGCGAGTGGCTTATTTTTGGGGCAATAATTTGGTAGAAAAAGGTTATTATGAAACTCCTATTTATAGATGACGAACAGACATTCTTGAAATACCTGGCCAAGCGGCTGGTTCTCGATGGATTCATTGTTAAGACCACTTTTTCAGGGGAAGAGGGTGTTGAGGCAGCTGCAAAGGAAGACTTTGATGTGGCGGTTGTGGATTTGCAGATGCCGGGAATTGACGGGATAGAGGTCCAGAAAAGATTGAAAGACCTTCAACCCTTTTTACCCTGTATTGTTCTTACGGGACATGGAAGCGTTGAAAAGGCACTTGAAAGCGGGAAGTACAATGCATTTAAATTTCTATCCAAACCCGTGGACATGGATACGCTTATCGAGACCATCCATGCAGCATATGCCCATAGATTAAAGCAGGAGGGCAGGTCGGGAGACCAGGGCAATGGAAATTCTCCAGACAAAAAGCAAGGCACCCTATCAAAACTGTATAACAAATTCCGTGGAATCTATGGCGTTGAAAAATAACCAATAGCCGCGTTGTTTTGGTTTAACAGCTTTTTATAAAGAGAGGTGCGTTGATGGTGTCCGCTAATGGTCCTGCCCAAGGCAGCGAAAGTGCTGAAAAAGAGACCGGGTTTTCTTTTTTTCCTTTCCTGATTACATTTGTTCTCATGTTTGTTACCTGGATTGTTTTGTCCGGGAAATTTGACGCCCTGCTGTTAGGGCTGGGGGTAATCTCAAGCCTTATGATTGCCTATTTTTTCCATGATCTGCTTTTTCCCAATGTGAAGCCCGGCGTTATGAGGGTTTGTTTTAAATTTTTACAATTTATCCCCTGGTTGATCCTGGAAATCGTCAAGGCCAATTTCCATTTGTTGTTTCTGGTGTTCCACCCCCGGATGAAAGAGATGATAGACCCCCATATCATTGTTTTTAAAACCAACTTAAAATCAGATCTTGCCATTACAACCCTGGCCAATTCGATCACGCTGACACCGGGCACAATTACGGTAACCGCCAGCCGAGATGGGGTTTTCAGGGTTCATGCCATTGATAGACCATCTGCAGAATCCCTTCCGGGTGTTATGCTTGAAAAGGTGGCAAATGTTTTTGGAGAAACACTATGATTATATTTTTTTCGTGCGTCGCCATAGGGCTTTGCCTGCTCATGGCCCTGCCGCTGGTGAGATGTCTGTTCGGCCCCACTGTCCTGGACCGCCTCATCGGTGTGAATGCAATCGGCAGTAAAACCGTTGTGCTCTTGCTGCTCATCGGTTTTTTATACGAAAGGGTTGACATGTTTGTGGATATTGCCCTGGCCTATGCATTTTTAAACTTTGTTGCCGTTATTGCCGCATCACGGTATTTCCACAAGAGAAAAGGATTGTACGAAGAATCCTTCATGGATTGATTGGAGCTGTCATGGATATACTTGTAATTATATGTTTGGTTCTGGGGTTTTTGTTTTTTCTGGGGGGTGCCGTGGGTATCTTAAGGATGCCCGATTTTTATTCCAGTCTCCATCCGGCCGGAAAACTGGATACCCTTGGTATTCTGGCCATGGTCATGGGGCTTGCCCTTTACAACCTTCATCATTTTTCCCTTGAGGCAGTCCTGGTGTCCATAAAGATGTTTTTGATTGTATTTTTTGTGTTCCTGTCCAGTCCGACCGCTACCCATTCCATTGTTGATGCCGGAATGAGGGCGGGACTGCGGCCCTGGACCCAAAAAAAAGGGAAGGAATAAAGATGCTCTGGCCCATAGATTTGATCGTATTGACCTTTGTGATAGTGACTGCCGTTGCCGCAATTTCCGTCCGGGACCTTTTGGGAACTGCTATATTGTTTAGTGTCTATTCTTTTATGATGTGCCTGTTGTGGGCTGTCATGGGGGCTGTTGACGTTGCATTTACCGAAGCCTCGGTAGGTGCCGGGGTGAGCACTGTTTTCTTTGTTGCAGCGGTTTTTTCAACAAGCAGGAGGACCAAAGATTGAAATTACTCGGGTTTATTATCGTCTGCCTGACAGGCACATTTTTGCTGTATGGAACCTCCGATTTACCGGACTGGGGAGATCCGAACTCTCCTGCCTCCCTTCATCTTTCCAATCATTATATTGAGAAGGCTGTTGCGGAAACAGAGGTGCCCAACCTGGTAACAGCCGTTCTGGCAGATTACAGGGGGTTTGACACCATGTTTGAGACAGCGGTTGTTTTTACAGCCGGCCTTGCCTGCTTTCTGTTGCTCAGGGATTTTAAGCCCAAAGAGGACCGCTATTACCGCCATGTTCCCACAGGGGTTGTGCTCCACTTTAAGGACAAGGCCAGGCAGTTGAGGGTGGGTACGGAATTTGAGGCCGTGGACAAGGACTGGGTGCCCTCTGACATGGTTATCAAGACAGTGTGCAGGATTTTAATTCCCTTTATTCAGATTTATGCCCTGTATGTGGTGGCCCATGGGGATTTCTCCCCGGGCGGCGGATTCCAGGGCGGGGTTATCTTTGGTTCCAGTTTTATTCTCCTGGCCATTTCCTATAATTTAAAAACCCTCATGAAACGGGTGAGTGAAAAATTTTTGGGTATTTTTTCAGCTGTCGGCGTGCTGATTTATGTGGGCATCGGTGCCATTGCCATGGTCATGGGCGGCAATTTCCTGGATTATTCAACCTTGGCACCCCTTCTACCGGTTAACCCGGGCCATATACGGGCCCTGGGGATGCTGGGGGTTGAAATAGGGGTGGGGATCGCTGTCATGGCGGTTATGGCAATCATTTATATTAATATCGTCTCCCAGGGCAGACACGATGAAGGATTATAGGTAAGGATATGACGGAGATAATATCCCTGGTCGTGGCAAAATATAATTATTGGCTGTACATTGTTTTAATGATGATCGGCCTCTATGCCATGATTGCAAAAAACAATCTGATCAAAAAACTGGTGGGCATGAATATTTTTCAGACCGCCATCATTCTGTTTTACGTTTCCATCGGGTATAAAACCGGGGCCACCATCCCCATTATTAAAAATGCCCATGGCAGCCACGGAGCAGAGGCTGCGGTCATCCATGCGGCCGAATATATCAATCCTTTGCCCCATGTATTGATGCTTACTGCCATTGTGGTGTCGGTTGCCACCTTTGGTGTGGCCATGGCCCTTTGTGTCCGGATATATCAGCGATACCAGACCCTCGAAGAAGATGAACTCAGAATGCGCTTATCGGAAAAGTAGACTATGAACAATTATCCAGCAATACTTATTATTGCACCCCTTTTGGGTGCTTTTTTTGCGGGTCTTGCCGCATGGATCCAAGAACGCTTGTCCTATCCCCTTGCCCTTATCTCCCTTGCCCTTTCAACTTTTGCTTCGGTTAATGTCCTGATGGAGGTCATTGCAAACGGCACCGTTCATTATCGGATGGCCGGCTGGGCTCCGCCCATGGGAATCGAGTACCGCATTGATCTTTTAAATGCCATGGTGCTGGTGCTGGTCTCTTCCATTGCCTTTCTCAACCTTTTGGCAAGTTATCAAAATGTCGAGCAGGAAACCCATGACAGGGCTGCCTCTTTTTACGTGGCCTACCTCTTGTTTGTTGTGGGCCTTTTGGGGGTGGTGGCAACGGGTGACCTTTTCAACCTCTATGTGCTCATTGAGATCACTTCCTTGACCTCCTATACCCTTGTTGCTCTGGGGGACCGGGACAGGGCGCCTTTGGCCAGTTTGAACTACTTGTTTATCGGCGTCATCGGGGCTTCTTTTTACCTGCTTGGTGTCGGCTATATCTATATTATTACCGGATCACTGAACATGGTGGATGTGGCAGGAATTCTGCCGAATCTTCCCGGTTCTTCCACTGTATTGGTTGGCTTTATCCTGTGTCTTCTGGGTGTCTGGATTAAAATGGCCCTGTTCCCTTTGCATGTGTGGCTGCCCAATGGCTACACCTATGCACCCACGGCCTTCAGCCGGGTGGTGGCCCCCTTGATGACCAAGGTTATGGTCTATGTGATGATCCGGTTGATGATCACGGTGTTCGGGTTGGAGTATATATTTGTAACACTTCACCTGAGTGAGGCGGTGGTTTGGCTCGGCACCATTGCAATTGTGTTCGGGGGCATCATGGCCCTGGCCCAGAAAAACCTTAAAAAAATGCTCTCCTATATTATTGTCTGTGAAATCGGATACATGGTGGGAGGCGCCTGGCTTGGCAATGAACTGGGAATGACCGGGGCGATCCTCCACATTGTAAACGATGCCCTGATGACCTTTGCCCTGTTCCTGGCACTTGGCAATATCGTGTATAAAATAAAGGATGTTGATTATTCGAACCTTTCGGGGCTGTTCGGCAAAATGCCCTGGACCATGGCCGGGTTTGTCCTGGCAGCCTTCAGCATTATAGGGGTTCCGCCCACCTGCGGGTTTTTCTCCAAATGGTATTTAATCCTGGGGGCCTTTGAAGCAGGCGCATATCATTTTGCAGCCGCCCTGCTTATCTCCAGTCTCATCTGTGCGGTGTTGTTCTTCAAAGTTTTTGAGATCTGCTTTTTTGCACCGGAAGGCAACGGATTAAGTCATGATAACAGTCACGGACATGGCGACCCGGTAATTGTCATGGATGAAGCCCCGGTGGCGTCTCTTGTCACTTTGGGAATTGTCAGCCTGGCGTTGATCCTGGTGGGTGTCTATTCAGGCACCATTGTCAATACCATCATTCTTCCGTTTTTGAGATGAGTCTAACTTAATAATTACAAAGGCAACGCTATAAATGGACATCATTACATCAATTAAACCGCTTCTGGCCGTCCTGGTTTCCCTTCTTGTTATTCCGATTCTGGTCTCTTCTTCGGTCAAACCCAATGTAAGAGAATCCTGGATATTTGTTGCAGGAACCATCAAACTGCTTCTTGTTCTTTCCATGCTGCCCGTCATCCTGGGGGGAAAACAGATAGGGTTTACCCTGTTTGAATTTGTACCCGGGGCCGCCATTGCCTTTCGAGTGGACGGACTTGGGTTGCTTTTTGCAATTGTGGCTTCCAGTCTTTATATTGTAACATCTGTTTATTCCATCGGATATATGAGAGGGCTTAAGGAGCATGGTCAGACCCGGTTTGTCTCCTTTTTTGCCCTGGCCATTTCCGCAACAATCGGAGTGGCATTTTCCGCCAACCTGCTTACCCTGTATCTTTTTTATGAAATTTTATCTCTGGCCACCTATCCCCTTGTTACCCACCATCAGGATGAACGCTCAAAGGTCTCCGGCCGAAGATACTTAACCTTTATTTTGGGTACCTCCATCGGCCTTGTTTTACCGGCCATGATTTATTGCTACCAGGTGACAGGAACCCTGGAATTTTCTACGGCCGGTATTTTTTCCGGTCAATTGTCCAAACCGGCAGCAACAGTACTGCTCTTGATGTTTGTGTTCGGATTTGCAAAGGCCGGGATAATGCCCTTTCATACCTGGCTTCCGGCAGCAATGGTGGCCCCCACTCCGGTCAGCGCCTTATTGCATGCCGTGGCCGTTGTAAAGGTGGGTGTCTTTTCCATTGTCAGGGTGATCACGGGGATTTTCGGTGTTGAATTGCTGGCAGATTTTAACCTGGGCGTTGTGGTGATGAGCATAGCCTCTTTCACGATTCTTGTGGCTTCCTGTATTGCCCTTTCCCAGGATGAGTTGAAAAGACGGCTGGCCTATTCAACCATCAGTCAATTGTCCTATATTATTTTTGGTGTGGCACTATTGTCTCCCCAGGGCCTTCTAGGCGGGGTGATACACATTGCCATGCATGCCTTTGGCAAGATTACCCTGTTTTTTTGTGCTGGCGCCATCTATGTGGCCACGGGCAAGAAATATATCAGTCAGATGAGCGGTCTGGGCAAAAAAATGCCCTTTACCTTTGCTGCCTTTTTTATCGGTGCATTAGGCGTTATCGGGCTTCCGCCAACCGGTGGATTTTATAGTAAATGGAATTTGATTTTAGGAACCCTTGAAGCCCAGCAGACAATCTTCATGGTTGTGCTGTTGGTGTCATCCTTTCTCAATGCATTCTATTTTTTACCCATTGTGTACAAAGGTTTTTTTGGCAAGAGCGAAGAAGAGGACGAAAACGGCAAGGTAAAAATCCAGGAAGCAAATCTTTGTCTTCTCATTCCGTTGATTGTTACAGCAGTCATTTCAATTGTTTTATTCTTTTATCCAACGGTTTTCGTTAACCTG